>NZ_BAAANF010000009.1:303587-399179 GCF_039529655.1 Kribbella yunnanensis
GGTTTGGGGAGGCATCGCACCGTCCGCGAGGGGATGTGGGGAGGATCCACCGCCCGAATCCGTCGCGGATCCACCCCGAACCGGTTTGGGGAGGGGATTCGGCAGCGGCGTTCCCTTGACTTCCCCAACGTCCGAACGTCCGGAGACCGGTCCTCCTCGGCCGCGGGGTCTTCGGGTTGCCTATCGAGTTGGGGGGTTGCCCACTCAGATTCTCGATGGGCAACCCCCCAACTGAGGGGATAACCACTGAGCTGGGGGCGCTGGGTCGAGCCAACCCGTCCTCCGCACACGCACGGCCCACCCACCCCGCTAACCCCATTTGACAGTCGGCGGGGAGAGCGGGGTGGGGGGTGGGTTAGGCCTTGGTTAGCCAGTAGGTGAGGTTGAGGTCGGGCTCGGTGCCGGTGGCAAGGGGTGCTGGGTCGGCGGGGGTGGAGTGGGTGAGCTCGACGGCGAGGACTTCCTTGGCGAGGTCCTCGCCGTGTTTGCCTAGGGCATCGGCCAGTTCGGCGTCGGTGGTGGTGAGCCAGACCTTGATGCGGTCGGAGACCTCGAGGCCGGCCGTCTTGCGGGCCTCCTGCAACGTACGGACCACCTCGCGGGCGAGGCCGGCCTGCTTGAGCTCCGGGGTGATTTCGAGGTCGAGGGCAACGGTCTCGCCCTGCTCGTTCACCACCGACCAGCCTTCCTTCGGCCGCTCGGACAGCAGTACGTCGGCCTCGGTCACCTCGACATCCGCGCCGTCGACCACGACAACCGCCGTACCGGAGGCCTTGAGCGAAGCCGCCAGTTGAGCCGCATCCGCCGCGGCGATTGCGGCCGCGACCACCGGGGTCTGCTTGGCGAACCGCTTGCCGAGCTCGCGGAAGTTGCCCTTCGCCGAGAACTCGACCAGGTCAGCACCCGCCGACGACAGTGGCTCGACCGAGCCGACGTTCAGCTCGTCCGCGATCTCCTGCAGCAGCTCCGGTGACAGATCCGCGATCGCGGCCGACCCGACCAGCGCCCGGGACAGCGGCTGCCGCGTCCGGACCTTGGCCTCGGCCCGTGCCGACCGGCCGAGCTCGACGACCCGCTTGGCCATCGACACGTGCTGCGCCAGTACGTCGTCGATCAGTTCAGCGTCGTACGTCGGGAACTGCGACAGGTGCACGGACTCCGCCAGTGACGGCGTGACCGGCCGGAACACGTCCTGCCAGACCCGCTCGGTCACGAACGGCGTCAGTGGTGCCATCACGCGCGTCAGCACGTCCAGCGTCTCGTGCAGCGTCGCCAGCGCACCGGAGTCACCGGCCCAGAACCGCCGCCGCGACCGCCGGACGTACCAGTTCGAGAGCGTGTCGACGAACGAGTTGATCAGCAGACCGAGCTTCTGCGTGTCGTACGCCGCGTAGGCCTCGTCGGTGTCGCGGACCAGCCGGTGTGTCTCGCTCACCAGCCAGCGGTCCAGCACCGAGCGCTCCGCCACCGGGGGCACGTCGGACGGCGACCAGTCGGCCAGCCGCGCGTACAGCGAGTGGAACGCGGCCGTGTTCCAGTAGGTGAGCAGCACCTTCCGGACGATCTCGTTCAGCACGTTCGGCCCGATACCGCGCGCCTTCCACGGCGACCCGGAGGCGGCCATGAACCAGCGCACCGCATCCGCGCTGTGGTCGTCCATCAGCGGGATCGGCTCCAGGATGTTGCCGAGGTGCTTGGACATCTTCCGGCCGTCCTCGGCCATGATGTGCCCGAGGCAGACGACATTGCGGTACGACGACTCGTCGAACACCAGCGTGCCGATCGCCATCAGTGTGTAGAACCAGCCGCGGGTCTGGTCGATCGCCTCGGAGATGAAGTCGGCCGGGTAGGCCTTCTCGAACTTCTCCTTCGACCCGTCCGCCCACGGGTAGCCCCACTGCGCGAACGGCATCGCGCCGGAGTCGTACCAGGCGTCGATCACCTCGGCGACCCGGCGCGACTCGCCGCCACAGGTCGGGCACGCGAACGTGATGTCGTCGACGTACGGCCGGTGCGGGTCGGTGGCGCTCAGGTCCTGCCCGGCCAGCTCACCGAGCTCGGCCAGCGAGCCGACGCACACCTGGTGGTCCTCCTCGCACCGCCAGATCGGCAGCGGCGTCCCCCAGTAGCGGGAACGGGAGACGGCCCAGTCGATGTTGTTGCGCAACCAGTCGCCGTACCGGCCCCACTGGACCGACTCCGGGTACCAGTTGGTCTTCTCGTTCTCCCGGAGCAGTGCGTCCTTCACCTGGGTGGTGCGGATGTACCAGGAGGGGAGCGCGTAGTACATGACCGGCGTGTGGCAGCGCCAGCAGTGCGGGTACGGGTGCTCGTAGGGCACGTGCTTGAACAGCGCACCGCGGGCGTCCAGGTCCTTGACCAGGTCCGCGTCGGCCTTCTTGAAGAACTGGCCGCCCACCAGCGGGATGTCCGCGGAGAACGTGCCGTCGGCCTCGACGGGCTTCACAACCGGCAGACCGTACGCACGGCAGACGATGAGGTCGTCCGCACCGAACGCGGGGGACTGGTGCACCAGACCGGTGCCGTCCTCGGTGGTCACATACTCAGCCAGTACGACGTAGTGCGCCGGCTCGGGGAATTCCACCAGCTCGAACGGCCGCTGGTACGTCCAGCGCTCCATGTCCCGGCCGACGTACTGGCCGGTGACGGTCCAGCCCTCACCGAGGCGGTCGAGCAGCGGCTCGGCCACCACGAGTGACTCGGTTCCGTCGGTAGCGACGACGTACTGGACGTCGGGGTGCACGGCGACGGCGGTGTTGGACACCAGGGTCCAGGGGGTCGTCGTCCAGACGAGCAGCGACGCCGTACCGGCCAGGGGGCCCGAGGTGAGCGGGAAGCGGACGTAGACCGACGGGTCGACGACCGTCTCGTAGCCCTGAGCGAGCTCGTGGTCGGACAGACCGGTGCCACAGCGCGGGCAGTACGGCGTGATGCGGTAGTCCTCGACCAGGAGACCCTTGTCGTGGATCTGCTTGAGCGACCACCAGACCGACTGGACGTACTCCGGGTCCATCGTCCGGTACGGGTGTTCCATGTCCACCCAGTAGCCCATCCGGGTGGTCAGCTCGGCGAACGCGTCGACATGCCGGAGCACGGACTCGCGGCACTTGGCGTTGAACTCGGCGATCCCGTAGGCCTCGATGTCGTTCTTGCCGTTGAAGCCGAGCTCCTTCTCGACCGCGACCTCGACCGGCAGGCCGTGGCAGTCCCAGCCGGCTTTGCGCTCGACCGAGAAACCCTTCATGGTCCGGTAGCGCGGGAAGACGTCCTTGAAGACGCGGGCCTCGATGTGGTGCGTGCCGGGCATCCCGTTCGCGGTCGGGGGACCCTCGAAGAACGTCCACGGCGTACCGCCGGCGGACTGCTCGAGACTCTTGGCGAAGGTGTCGTGCTCGTCCCAGTGGGTCAGCACGTCGCGCTCCAGCGCGGGGAAGTCAACCTGTGCCGGGACCTGCCGCCAGCCGGTTCCGGGGTTCTCTGCCGCCATTGTTCCGTTCCTTCGTCGCCGTTGACTGCTCGACGAGGGACGGAATGCCCGGGGCCTTCCGGCCGGGCACCGCGCGGTACCACCCTCCTTGGCGACCCCCTCGATGGTTCAAGGGGTAGTCACCCACTTCCTTCGCGCGCCGCTGCCGGTTCTAATAGGTCGCCACGGACTGTTCTTCCGGCGGCTCCGGGGTGATGGCCCCATCACTGCCTTGCTGCTCGCGGTCCTCAGTGTACGGCGTCGTACCAGGCAACTACGAATCGTTAATGAGTGGCTGTTGAGGGGTACAGCCGTGAGAATGCTTCGTGATGTTCATGGAAATGTCACCGAGGGTGACGGCTGAGATCCGGCTGTGACGCGCGGAACATCGAGTGAACTTGAAGAAGCGACTACCGTATGTCCACGGTCTGCGCGTCGGACTGGCCAGGCTCGGCGAGCTGGCCTAGTGTCTGGCGACCAGTCCGCTTCAGTCTCCGACAAGAGGGGGTAGCTGCCCATGGCTACGGCTCCCAGGAAGTCCGCCCCCACACGCAAGACCGCGGCCAAGAAGAGTGCCTCGGGAACCAGCGAGTCAACGACGACGACCCGTAAGGCACCGGCGAAGAAGAGGGTGGCCATGAAGACGAACGAGAACCGGACACCGGCGACAGCGCCGGCCAAGACGCCGGTGCACAAGGCCGACACCCTCCCGGTGAAGGACGGCGAGACTCCGTGGACCGCGGCCGAGCTGGCCGAGCTCCGGGCCGAGCTGGAAGCCGACGTGGTGCACCTGCGCGACGAGATCAAGAGCGCCGAGCAGGAGATCGTCGGCCTGCTCCGTGACGGCGGCGACGGCGCCGGCAACGACCAGGCGGACGTCGGCTCCACGACGCTGGAGCGCGACCACGAGATGTCCCTGGCCAACAACGCCCGCGACATGCTCGACCAGGACGAGCGCGCCCTGTCCCGGATCGAGGACGGCACCTACGGCGTCTGCGAGTCCTGCGGCAAGGCCATCGGCAAGGGTCGGCTGCAAGCATTCCCGCGTGCGACACTGTGCGTCTCATGCAAAGAACGCGAAGAACGTCGCTGAACGACGAAACCACCCCAGAACCGGCCGACCTCGACTCGGCCGGTTCTCCGTCGTCTCCTGAAGACACCGCACCACCGGTCGTCCGGTCGCGGAAGTGGATGGTGTTGTTCGCGGTTGCCGGGATTGTGGTGCTCGGGCTTGATCAGTTGACGAAGGCTTTGGCGTTGGCGCATTTGACGCCGGGGGAGCCGGTGGATGTGATCGGCAGCCTGCTGCGGTTCAACCTGATCCGGAACTCGGGTGCCGCGTTCAGCCTGGGTGCCGGGTACACGCCGGTGATCAGCGCGATCCAGATCGTGATTGCGATCGGCGTGGTCTACCTGTCCCGCCGGCTCGGTTCGGTCGGGTGGGCGGTTGCGTTCGGGCTGCTGTTCGGTGGCGCGGTCGGCAACATCACCGACCGGATCTTCCGCGCGCCGTCGCCGTTCCACGGACATGTGGTCGACTTCCTGCAGACGCCGCACTGGGCGATCTTCAATGTCGCGGACATGGCCGTCACCTCGGCCGCGATCCTGCTGGTGATCCAGACCTTGCGCGGCATCCGACTCGACGGCACCAAGGAGCAGCGCAAGTGAGCTCCCGCACCCTGATGGTCCCGGACGGCCTGGCCGGTGAGCGGCTCGACGCCGCGCTGTCCCGCCTGTTCGGCGTTTCCCGCACCAAGGCCGCCGAGATGATCGAGGCCGGCCTGGTCCAGATGGACGGTTCGACCGCGCTCAAGTCCTCGCGCGTGACCGCCGGCGTGATGCTCGATGTCGAGCTCCCACCGCCGCCGGCCGAGGTGACCGTCGTACCGGAGACCGTCGACAACCTGCGGATCGTGTACGACGACGACGAGATCATCGTGGTCGACAAACCGGTCGGTGTCGCCGCGCACCCGTCCCCGGGCTGGACCGGTCCGACCGTGATCGGTCACCTGGCCGGCGCCGGTTTCAGCATCTCCACGAGCGGTGCCGCCGAGCGCAAGGGCATCGTGCACCGGCTCGACGTCGGCACGTCCGGCCTGATGGTCGTCGCCAAGACGGAGTACGCGTACACCGTCCTGAAGCGTGCCTTCAAGGAGCGGACGGTCAAGAAGATCTACCACGCGCTGGTCCAGGGTCACCCCGACCCCTTCACCGGCACCGTGGACGCCCCGATCGACCGGCATCCGCACCACGACTACAAGTTCGGTGTCATCGCGGGCGGCAAGCCCAGCGTCACGCACTACGAGACGCTCGAGGCCTTCCGGTACGCGACCCTCCTCGAGATCACCCTCGAGACGGGTCGCACGCACCAGATCCGCGTCCACATGTCCGCGATCGGTCACCCGTGCTGCGGCGACCTCACGTACGGCGCCGACCCGGTGCTGGCCGAGAAATTGCAGCTCAGCCGGCAGTGGCTGCACGCCATGCGGCTCGGCTTCGACCACCCGGGCACCGGGCAATACGTCGAGTTCACCTCGCAGTACCCCGAGGACCTGGACCAGGCCCTCGACAAGCTCGCCGACTCACACTGACATCAACTCGTAGAACCCCGCCGGGTCCTTCGAGCCGTACAGCTTGTACCAGGAGTCGAGCACGGCGGGTTCGTACACCTCGAGCTTCGCCAGGATCTCCCTGGCGAACTCGACCGGCGCCTGCGCCTTCCCGGTGATCAGCGGACCATCGGTCACCGCGAGCTCATCGCGGTAGAACGCCGAGCCGCCGTACCCGAGGCTCTGCAGGAACTCGAGCGCGTTGCTGGTGTGCGCGCGGTTGTCCAGCAACCCCGCCATCGCCAGCCCGCCAGTCGCCCCGCAGATCGCAGCCACCGGTACGTCGGCCGCCAGGAACTCGCGGGCTTTCGCGATGAACGGCTCGTACGCCGGAGTCGGGAACAGGTCATTGCCCGGCAGGATCAGCATCGCGCTCTCGGCCGGTGTCAGCTCGTCGAGCGTCACGTCCGGCAGGACCCGCATGCCGCCGCTGGTCCGGATCGGATCGAGACTCGCGCCGACCGTGCGGACGACGTACCGGCCGGGCTTCCGCTGCCAGCTCGGCCCGTTGATGTGGGACGTGGCGTAGCCGACTTCCCAGTCGGAGTAGGTGTCGTAGACGGCGACGTGGACGGTGGTGGCGCTGTTCTCGGTCATGACAACATCATGTCGTATTGACAACATCATGTCAATAGTTCGACCTCACCGGTGATCCCACGGCAGATCGGTCAGGCGCCCGAGGATCCAGCCGTCGTTCAGCAACTCCGCGACCGGCGGGTACTCGTGCGGGCCGCGGCGCGGACGCAGCCTGATGAAGGTCCACAGCGGCAGCAGGACGGCGGCCCAGAAGCCGAACACCGCCAGAGCCACCGTGTAACCGCCCTCGAAGAACCACGCGAAGCTTCGACGGTCGATGGTGATCCAGATGTCCGCAACCAGCATGATGACGAGAATCCCGAGCGCGAACTGTCTCAGCTTCATGAAGGCGTAGTAGATGAGGTTGGACCACCAGCACGGTCGGCAGCGGGGAACCGTGACCTCGACAACCTGCCCGGTCGTGATGGTCGCCACGATGAGCGGCAGCTCCTTCTCGTCGCGCTTGAGCGGCACGTAGTGAACAACCGCGGGCACTGCCGGTCGGCGCCCGCAGTACCAACAGGTCAACTCGCTCATCCCGCAATTCTTCGGCCGCATTGACTGCCGCGGGTCTTCCTGGCCGGAAGCTGACGGGTCAGAGCGTCCATCCTGCTGCTACTGACTGGTGTGCGCGGGTGTCGCCGGCTTGGGTGAAGAGGGCGGTCAGCATTGGTACGGCGTAGGCGAGGGCCTCGCGTGGTAGTGGGCCGATGACCGTGAGGGATGCCAGGCCGTGGCCGACGACCCAGGTCTGGGCAGCGAGGTCCCGGACCAGGTCGGTCGTGTGGGTGAGCTCGGTGAGGGCGGCCGCGAGCCGGGTGAAGCCCTCCTGCCGCACGGCCTTCCAGAGGCCGTCGATGCCGTCGAAATAGGTGTAGACGGCCATCGTCGACACCCCGGTGCCGTCGACCAGCGATCGCAGGGTGACTGGCTGCCGCGTGCGGAGCCCGTCATGGCCGTCACGCTGATCAACCCCGAACGCCTGCCCAAGCCCGACGTCTACCGGCAGTTGTCCATCGCGCAGGTCGAGCAGGCCTACCTGAACATCGGCAACGCGCTGAAGGAGATCGGCGGCTCGTTCGACGACGTGGCGAAGCTGACCGTGTACGTCGTCGATTGGAGCCCGGAGAAGTTCCCGCTGCTCGGGGAGGGTGTTGCGCGTGCGGCGGCGATTCTCGGCGTCGATCCGGTCAAACCCATCACCCTGATCAGCGTCGGCGGCCTCGGTGAGCCGGACCTGATGGTCGAGGTCGAGGCGACCGCCGTACTCGACTGACTGGTGCGGAACTGGTGTCGTCCACGACCGGATACCGGGCAGGCGATTCCACGGCCGGTGCGCCATTCGGAAACTGTCTGAGGGGCGAACTAGGCTGCTCCTCGTCCCGTTCACTCACGCCCTGGGAGGTCCGCGCCGATATGGGGTCCAGCGACAGTTTTGTGCATCTCCACGTGCACACCGAGTACTCGATGCTGGATGGCGCGGCAAGGATCGACGAGTTGTTCAAAACGGCCCAGGAGATGGGCCAGCCGGCGATCGCGACCACCGACCACGGTTTCGTCTTCGGGGCGTACGAGTTCTGGAAGACCGCGAAGAAGTACGACGTCAAGCCGATCATCGGCGTCGAGGCGTACCTGACGCCGCACACCCACCGGACCGAGCGCAAGCGGGTCAAGTGGGGCGATGCGAACTCGGGCCGCGACGACGTCTCGGGTTCGGGTGCGTACACGCACATGACGCTGCTGGCGAAGAACACCTCCGGTATGCACAACCTGTTCAAGATGAGCTCGCTCGCGAGTCTCGAGGGCTACTACTTCAAGCCCCGGATGGACCGCGAGCTGCTGAACACGTACGGCCAGGGCCTGATCGCGACCACCGGCTGCCCGTCGGGCGAGGTGCAGACGCGGCTCCGCCTGGGTCAGTACGACGAGGCCATCAAGGCGGCCTCGGAGTTCCGCGACATCTTCGGCAAGGAGAACTTCTACTGCGAGCTGATGGACCACGGTCTCGGCATCGAGCGAAACATCCAGGGCGACCTGCTACGGCTGGCCAAGGAGCTCGGGCTGCCGCTGGTGGCCACCAACGACCTGCACTACACCAAGGCCGAGGACGCCACCTCGCACGCGGCGCTGCTGTGTGTGCAGTCCGGCTCGACGCTGTCGGACCCGAACCGGTTCAAGTTCGACGCGAACGAGTTCTACGTGAAGACCGCGGCCGAGATGCGCGAGGTCTGGAAGGACTTCCCCGAGGCGTGTGACAACACGCTGCTGATCGCCGAGCAGTGCGACGTCAGCTTCACCGAGGGGGAGGGCCGGTTCATGCCGCGCTTCCCCTGCCCGGACGGGCACAACGAGGAGTCCTGGTTCGTCGCCGAGGTCGAGACCGGGCTGCACAAGCGCTACCCGGCCGGGGTCCCGGACCACGTCCGCAAGCAGGCGGAGTACGAGATCGAGGTCATCACCTCGAAGGGGTACGCGGGCTACTTCCTGGTCGTCGCCGACTTCATCAACTGGGCCAAGGAGCACGGCATCCGGGTCGGCCCGGGCCGTGGCTCCGGCGCCGGTTCGATGTGCGCGTACGCGATGCGGATCACCGACCTGGACCCGCTCCAGCACGGTCTGATCTTCGAGCGCTTCCTGAACCCGGAACGCATGTCGATGCCCGACTTCGACATCGACTTCGACGACCGCCGCCGCCCCGAGGTGATCCGCTACGTCACCGAGAAGTACGGCGACGACCGGGTCGCGATGATCGTCACCTACGGAACGATCAAGGCCAAGCAGGCGATCAAGGACGCCGGCCGGGTGCTCGACTACCCGTTCGCGATGGGGGACCGGATCACCAAGGCGATGCCGCCGTCGGTGATGGGCAAGGACATCCCGCTGTCCGGGATCTTCGACACCGGCCACAAGCGCTACTCCGAGGCCGGCGAGTTCCGCCAGCTGTACGAGCAGGACCAGGACGTCCGCAAGATCGTCGACACCGCCCGCGGCCTGGAGAACCTGAAGCGCCAGTGGGGTGTGCACGCGGCCGGCGTGATCATGTCCAGCGAGCCGCTGATCGACCTGATCCCGATCATGCGCCGCGACCAGGACGGCCAGATCATCACCCAGTTCGACTACCCGAGCTGCGAGACGCTCGGCCTGGCCAAGATGGACTTCCTGGGTCTGCGCAACCTGACGATCATGGACGACGCGGTCAAGAACGTCGAGGCCAGTCGCGGGATCAGCCTGAACCTCGACGAGCTGGCCCAGACCCTCGACGACGGCCCGACCTTCGAGCTGCTCGGCCGCGGTGACACCCTCGGCGTCTTCCAGTTCGACGGCGGCCCGATGCGGGCGCTGCTGCGACTGATGAAGCCGGACAACTTCGAGGACATCTCCGCGGTCGGCGCGCTCTACCGGCCGGGTCCGATGGGTGCGAACAGCCACACCAACTACGCCCTGCGGAAGAACAAGCAGCAGGAGATCAGCTACCCGCACGACGAGCTCGCGGTCGCCCTCGAGCCGATCCTCGGCATCACCTACGGCCTGATCGTCTATCAGGAGCAGGTGATGGAGATCGCCCAGCGCCTGGCCGGCTACTCGCTGGGCAAGGCGGACCTGCTCCGCCGGGCGATGGGTAAGAAGAAGCGCGAGGTGCTGGACGCGGAGTACGTCGGCTTCGCCGAGGGCATGAAGTCGAACGGCTTCTCCGAGCAGTCGGTCAAGGCGCTGTGGGACGTCCTGCTCCCGTTCTCCGACTACGCGTTCAACAAGGCGCACTCCGCGGCGTACGGGCTGGTCTCGTACTGGACGGCGTACCTGAAGGCGAACTACCCGGCCGAGTACATGGCTGCCGTTCTGACGTCCGTGAAGGACGACAAGGACAAGATGGCCATCTACCTGAACGAGTGCCGCCGGATGGGCATCAAGGTGCTCCCGCCGGATGTGAACGAGTCCGACTCGAACTTCACGCCGGTCGGGACCGACGTCCGCTTCGGCCTGTCCGGGATCCGGAACGTCGGCGTCAACGTGGTGGCCGAGATCGTGGCGGCCCGCGAGGAGAAGGGCCGGTTCACCGACTTCGTCGACTTCATCGACAAGGTCTCGCTGCCGGTCTGCAACAAGCGCGTCATCGAGTCGCTGGCCAAGGCCGGTTCGTTCGACTCGATGAACCACGCCCGGCGAGCGGTCGTCGCGGTCCACGAGCAGGCGGTGGACGAAGCCATCGACCTCAAGCGGAACGAGGCGCACGGCCAGTTCGACCTGTTCTCGATGGGCGACGAGGAGCCGGCCGGTGCCGACGGCGAGGTGAACAGCCGGCTGTCGGTGCGGGTGCCCGAGATCGAGGAGTGGGACAAGGCCACCAAGCTCGCGCACGAGCGCGACATGCTCGGTCTGTACGTCTCCGACCACCCGCTGTTCGGCGTCGAGCACGTGCTCACCAACGGCACCGACTGCACGATCGGGCAGCTTCTCGGTGACGAGGACCGCCCCGACGGCACCCGGGTCACCATCGGCGGCCTGGTCACCGCGGTCCAGCGCAAGGTGAACAAGCGCGGTGACATCTACGCGATCGTCACCATCGAGGACCTCGAAGGTTCGATCGAGGTGATGATGTTCTCCTCGGCGTACCAGCTGCACGCGCACCTGCTCAGCAACGACGCGATCATCCTGATGAAGGGCCGGATCCGCCGTCGCGAGGACCGCGTCGAGCTGAGCGGCGACGAGGTCGTCGTCCCCGACCTCACCGAAGGCCCTAGCGGCCCAGTCGTCATCACCATGCCGGTCACCCGCTGCACCAAGCCCGTGGTCGACCAACTCCGCGACGTCCTCCAGTCCCACCCCGGTATGACGGAGGTCCAGCTCCGCCTGGAAGCCCGCCAGAAGACCACCGTCATGCGGATCGGCGACCGCTTCCGCGTCACCCCCACCTCGTCCCTGATGGCAGACCTGAAGGCCCTGCTCGGCCCCTCCTGCCTGGCTGGGTAGCGATCGAGGGGAGGGGAAGGGAAATGGAGGAAAGGGGCTGGACATGCAAAGGCCCCGGGGGGTTTCCCTGGCCTAAGCCGGTACACCGTGATTCCCGGGGCTCTCGTGCAGAGCCAGCATATCAGCGCGGCTCGGTGTCCGAAAAGGTACAGATGTGATGAACAGCGAGTATCGATTGCAGCCTCAGACCCCGCGTAGGCTGCCCTGGACGCTCGAAAGTCTCCTGTCCGAGGCTCGACTCGGGCCATACCTGCTCGCCACCGACGGAAGCCTCACCGGCGCTCATCACCTCTATCACTGGAACGCTCAAGTCAGCGCTGCGTTCCAGGAGGTCCTGCATTACGTCGAGGTCGGGCTTCGGAATGCGATGGACGGACAGTTGGCGTCTTGGGCCACCGCGTTGGGAGCCGAACTGCCGTGGTACCGCGACCTTCGGGTACCGCTGACCCCACCAACTCGCCGCAAGGTAGAAGTGGCGCGGAGTAATGCGGCCCGAGGTGGACAGTCTGAGCTTCACGGCAAGGTGGTTGCCGAGCTCATGCTGGGCTTCTGGTGGTCGCTCCTCTCGGACGAGTACAACCGTCGCCTGTGGCAGCCGTGCCTTCAGCACGCATTCGACGGCCCAGTACGCCGAGCCCGCTTGCATTCCGAGCTGAATGAGCTTCGACGTCTGCGAAACCGGATCGCGCATCACGAGCCGATCCACGGCTGGGATCTGGCGGCAGAGCATGCTCGCGTCCTCGACGTTGCCGGCCGTATTTCCCCACGACTCAGCGAGCGCATCGAGACGGTCAGCCGAGTGCCTGCCGTGCTCCTTGAGCGCCCGTGAGACGTCTGGTCCGCGGCTCGCTGGATGGGTGCTGGAGCGGGACGACCAGGCATACGGCACACTGTCGAGGTGAGTGACTCCTTGCCCCCGCGGCCGGTGTACGGACAGCCGGGGCCTTATATTGCGCCGCCGTCGATGAATCCGTTCGCGGCGCCGCCGGCGCCGGAGCCGGAGATGCCGTGGGCCAAGGCGATTCTGGTCACGGTGGTGGTGTTCCTGGTGGCCGGGGTGGTCGGCGGGTGGGCTTGGCAGCAGTTCTCGCCGCTCGCGCAGTACACGGTGGACGAGCAGGGTGGGGCGCTGGGGGAGGAGCAGATGACCCGGGTGTTCGGGCCGGACGGCACGTTCACCGCGATCGGGTTCGTGGCTGCTTTTCTGCTCGGCGGCGCGCTGTTCTGGTGGCTGCGGAACTACGGCCCGTGGTCGGTGGCGATCGTCGTACTGGGTGCTTGCCTGGGCTCCGGGGTGTCGTGGGGTGTCGGGATGCTGCTGGGGCACGACTCGCTGAACGATCGGCTCCAGGCGGCGAAGCCGGGTGATCTCGTTGCGGCACCTCTTGAGCTGCACACGTGGACGCCTGCGGTGGCCTGGTTGGTCGGTGCGGCGCTTGCTGCAGCGGTGATTTCGGCCACGACGTGGCGCTCCGAACCAGATGCAACCGGTTCGAAACCTGTTGCGTCAGAAGGCCACCCGCCGGTGCACTAGGGTGTCCTGGTCCGGTGGGTGAGGCCACCGGTCCGTACGAGGGGGAAGTTGATGTCTGACCAGAACACTCCGCCCGGCCCGCAGTTCCCGGGTCAGGGTGGTGCGCAGTACCCGCCCCAGAATCAGGCCCAGTACCAGGCACCGAATGCTCCCTATGAGCAGGTGCAGATGGGCGGCGGATGGCAGCCGGAGGCGCCGAAGCCCAAGCGGGGCAAGCTGATTCCGATCGTCGCGGCCCTGGCCATGGTGCTGGTCGTCGCCGGCGGCGGAATCTTTGCCTACGGCAAGCTCAACGGCGGCAAGCAGCCGGACACCGTGCTGCCCGGTACGGCGATCGGCTACCTGCGGGTGGATCTGAACCCGTCGGCCGGCCAGAAGCTCGCCGCGTTGCGGTTCCTGATGAAGTTCCCGTCCGCCAAGGACAAGCTGAAGCTGACCGGCGACAAGGACGACCTGCGGCAGAAGATCTTCGAGGCGATCAAGGCCGATGACGACGACCTGAAGGACGTCGACTACGCCAAGGACGTCGAGCCGTGGCTCGGCGACCGGATCGGTCTGGCCGCACTGCCGCCCGCTGATGCCAAGAAGAAGGAGCCGAGTCTCGTCTTCGCGGTGCAGGTGAAGGACGAGAAGGCCGCCGCCAAGGCGATGGAGAAGGGGCCCAAGGAGGCCGACGATCCCGTCTACGCGTTCACCGACGGCTACATGGTGGTCGCCGAGACCAAGCCCGAGCTCGACTCGGCGATCGCGACCGCGAAGACCAGCCCGCTGGCGGACAACACGCAGTACAAGGCGGATCTGGAGAAGCTCGGCGAGCCGGGTTTCGCGACCCTGTGGGCGGACTTCGCCGGTCTGACCAAGGTGGTCGGTGAGATGGGACCGGCCAAGGTCAACCCGATCGGCAACGGCAGCATGGCTGCGGCACTGCGCTTCGACGCGCAGTACGTCGAGCTGAAGGGCTTCGTCCGCGCCGACCAGGAGATCGTGGCGAAGGCGTCCGACGCGAGCGAGCTCGTCACCAAGTTGCCGGACACGACCGCCGCGGCGATCAGCGTGTCGGGGGTCGACTCGTCGATCGACACGCTGTGGAAGAACCTCGAGAAGACCGGTGAGATCGGCGAGATCGTCCAGGGCTTCGCGGAGCAGACCGGCCTGAAGCTGCCGGACGACCTGAAGGCCCTGCTCGGCAAGAACCTGTCGCTCGTCGTCGACAAGGACGCCTCGGCCGGCCCGAAGATCGCCGCCCGCCTGGAAACCGACCCGGCCAAGGCCGAGCCGGTGATCGCGAAGCTGACCACGCTCCTGCGGCAGCAGTCGCCGGTCCAGGTCCCGATCGAGACCGCCAAGGACGGTGACACCCTGGTCGTCTCGACCGACAAGGAGTACGCCGCCAAGATCCTCGAGAACGGCAACCTCGGCAACTCGGAGAGCTTCAAGCTCGCGCTCCCGGACGTGTCGGGCGCCACGGGAATCGCCTACGTCGACTTCGACGGCCTGAACGGCGCCCTCGAGGCGATGGGCGAGAAGTCCAACGCCGACGTGAAGGCACTCCGCTCGGCCGGCATGGTCGCCCGCAACACCGGCAACTTCGAGGGCGAGTTCACCCTCCGAGTCGTCGCGAAGTAGCAGCTCCACCGAAGAAGACCCGGACGGCAGCACCACAACCGTCCGGGCCTTCTCGATGAATCCAGTGCCCGCTGCCCTCGAACACCACCTGCCCGGTGCCCGGCCGCCGTCGTACCATCTCGTCCGCCTGCGCCACGGACAACAGGAAGCCGTTAGTTGCCCGTAGCAACAACACCGGACAGCTCACGGCCCACCAGACGCCGCGGTTGCGTTTGCAGCCGTTCGGCGAGGGCGGCGAAGGTTTGGCCGCGACCGAAGACGCCATGTAGGGCTAGGACTGGCTGCCCGTGGCCGCCGGCGTCCTCGTAGTGGAATCGGCCGTTGGGGAGGACGACGGTAGGCATTGCTTCCTTCCGAGGAGTGCGGGCGCGACGATGACGATCGCGGACAGGATCATGCTGATCCGGAAGCCGAGTGGAGCCAGTACGACGGGGGCCGCGGCGCTGCCGAGTTGGCGGATCGCGTTGAGGAGGCCGGCGCCGAAGCCGCTGTGGGTTGGCGGTAGGCCGCTGAGCATCAGGGAGGTGGTGGTCGGCGCGATCAGGCCGCCGCCGATGCCGAGCGGGAGGAGCCAGAGGGCGAAGGCCCAGGCCGGACCGCCGAGCAGCAGACCGGCCAGTCCGGCGGCCATCAGGAACTGACCGAGTAGGAAGGTTCGCCGGATCCCGAATCGGGCGGCCAGGCGGCCGGTCAGAAGGTTCGCTGGGATGATGAGCAGGGTCATCGGGATGAACACCAGGCCGCTCACCCACGCGGACTGACCGCGGTCCTGCTGCAGGAACAGCGTCACGACGAAGATCGTCCCGTACGTCGCGAAGTTCAGCGCGAACCCGGTTGCCGAGCTCAGCACGACCGCCGGCGCGGTGACCAGCTCCCGGTACGACGTCCGCCGTACCGGCTGTGGTCGCGGTGCAGCGGGGACGCCGAGGGCGACGGCCAAGGCGAGCAGGGTGGGCGGGATGTTGATCCAGAACGTGCCCTGCCAGCCGATCGCCGAGGTGATCGCTCCACCGAGCGGCGAGCCGATGACCAGGGCGATCGCGCCGGCCGCGCTCCAGCGGCCGATTGCCTTCCCGCGCTCCGACGGTTCGGGATGGGTCGCGTTGAGCATCGACAGACCCGACGGCAGGATGACGGCTGCCGCGACTCCTTGGACCGCGCGTGCCGCGAGCAGGATCGTGAGGTCGGTGGCGAGCGCGCAAACCGCGGAAGTCGCGGCGAACAAGGTCAGCCCGGCCACGAACGCTCGCCGGGCACCGATTCGATCAGCCCACGCCCCGGCCGGAAGCAGCGCGAGGGCGAAGACGAGCGAGTAGCCGGTGAGTACCCAGGCCAGTCCCGCGTGCGCGTTGAGGTCGCGTCCGATCACCGGCAACGCCGTGGTGACCGTCGAGGCGTTGAGCGTGATCAGGAAGAAGGACAAGGCAGCTGCGGTCGTCGCGGAACGTCGAAGAGGCACAACTACTACCGTGGACCCGCGGATCAGGTTGCCCAAGGTTGCTGGGGGGACCTGACAGGGACACCCAGGTTGGAGGACGAGGTGCGATCGGCAAGGCGGCGGGAGCTGGGCGAGTTCTTGCGGGAGCGCCGTGGGCGCCTGACGCCTCCGGCCGCCGACGAGCCGCGCCGGACGCCCGGTCTGCGGCGCGCGGAGCTGGCCGACCTGGCCGGGGTGAGCGTCGGGTACTACACGCGGCTCGAACAGGGCCGCGCCCCGCACCCGTCGGACAGCGTGCTCGACGCGCTGATCCGCGCCCTCGGGTTGACCGATGACGAGTCCGATCACCTCAAGGCCCTGGCCGCCGACGCGGAGACGCCCGCGATCGAGGCGCAGACCGTGTCGGAGTCGGCGCTCCGCACGATGAACTTCCTCGTCGTCCCGACCGCGGCGGTGGTACTCGGCCGGATCGGCGAAGTACTGGCCTGGAACGACGCGGCCGCCTTCCTGTTCCCCGGGCGCTTCTCGTCGGGGCCGCGACCGCACAATGCGCGCTACGCCTTCGGTACCGCGGCCCGCGAGCTCTACCTGGACTGGGACGAGGTCGCGGACGACGTCGTCGCCCACCTCCGCGCCGCCGCCGGACATCTCGTCGACGATCCGGAGTACGCCGTACTGGTCGAGGAACTGCTCGCGATTCCGGAGTTCGCCGAGCGGTGGCCGCGGCGGGATGTGAGGCGGCACGTGTCCGGGGTACGGCGGCTCAACCACCCGGTGCTCGGGATTCTGACGGTTCGACACGAGGTGCTCGCCGTACTGGACACGCCGGATCAGTACCTCGTGCTGTACGGGCTCGAAAATCCTTTGCCCGCCGATGTCGAAATCTCGGGAGCGGTCTCTACCTCCTGAGTGAAAGCACTTTTCACCCCGAGGAGAGACCATGACCCACTTCACGAGTGTCCACACCGTCGGCATCCCGGTCACCGACCAGGACCGAGCCCTGGAGTTCTACACCAAGACCCTCGGCTTCACCCTGGTCGCCGACACCCCGCTGCCCCAACTAGGCGGCCGCTGGATCGTCGTCGCCGCCCCCAGCGGCGCCAGCCTCGCCCTCACCCCAGCCACCGAGACCGGCCTCGACACCGGCATCCGCCTCGGCACCCCCGACGCCGCCGCCACCCACCAACACCTCACCGACAACAAGGTCACCGTCGGCGACCTCCTCTCCTGGCCCGGCATCCCGCCCATGTTCACCTTCCAGGACCCCGACAACAACACCCTCTACACCGTCCAGGACTAAGCAATCCCCCAGCCGCCCCAGCCCGTCGTGCCCCTCCCCAAACCGCTTCGGGAAGCAGACAATCCCTCCCCAACCGATCCGGGGAGGAATGCGTCCGCCAACCACCCCAAACCGGTTCGGGGAGCGGCCCCATCCCACCCCAAACCGCTTTGGGGACGATCGGCCCCCCGGATGTGTCCGGTATCCACCCCAAACTGGTTCGGGGAGGATCTGCGCCCAGGCGCACCCGGCTCGCCGTACGAGGTGGATATCCGTCGAACGGCAATGGCCACCCCGCCGAGTCACCTTGGGCACCGGTCGACCAGGTTGTGTCCGCGTGGGCGACTGATCCGTGCTCGAGGTGTTCGCGGCGAGCTGCCTTGGGCACCGGTCGACCAGGTTGTGTCCGCGTGGGCGACTGATCCGTGCTCAAGGTGTTCGCGGCGAGCTGCCTTGGGCACCGATCGTCACTTTGGGCGCCGGCCGACCGGGTTGGGTGGGGGCGGGTGGTTGAGTCGTGCTCAAGGGGGCGAGGTGTGTTGGTTTGGTCGCGGATCGGGGGCGCGGGGGACTGGTTCGTGCTCGGGGTGGTTCGGGTCAGACGAGGACGTTGCCGCCGCCGACGGTGACGATGGAGCCGGTGGCGTAGGGCTGGTTCATCAGGAAGACGTAGGCCTCGGCGATGTCTTCGGGTTCGCCGATGCGGCCGACCGGGAGGGATTCGGCGGCGGCGTCGTAGTCGAAACCGTCGGGCCACAAGGGGGTTCGGACGACGCCGGGTTTGACGGCGTTGACCCGGATCGGCGCGAGTTCGACGGCGAGGGCGCGGACGAGGGAGTCGGCGGCGCCGCAGATGCTGGCCGCGACGGACCAGCCGGGTAGGGGACGGTCGGCCGCGGTGCCGCTGGTGAGGACGACGGAACCGCCGGCGCGGATCTTCGGTACGGCGGCGTGGATCGCGCTGAGGGCGCCGAAGTACCGGAGTTCGAAGGCCTGCCGGGCGCGGACGAGGTCGAGCGACCGGACCTCGAGCAGGCTGAGCGCTTCACCGGCGGTGTAGACGAGGTGGTCGAACGGATCGAGCCCGGCGAAGAACGCTTCGACAGCCGCCGGGTCGGTCAGGTCGACGGCTGAGCCGATGGCCGATGCGGGCAGCTCGGCCAGAGCCCGCTGGACCGAGGTTGGGTTGCTGGAGGCAACGATCACGGTCGCGCCCTGGTCGGCGGCGAGCCGGGCGGTGGCCAGCCCGATTCCCGACGTACCGCCGAGGAGGACGACGCGCTGGTCGTGCAGGGTCATGAGGATTCGCCTTTCCTGGTGTGGATTCCCTGCCACGATGCGCCCGCGCGGTGCTCGCGGTCCAAGACCTGTTTCGCGCTCTGTAATACCCTGAAGGTATTATGGATGTCGATCTCCGCAAGCTCCGGTACTTCGTCGCTGTCGCCGAGGAGCTGCATTTCGGGCGCGCGGCGGAGCGCCTGCACATTGCCCAGCCGGTGCTGTCTCGGCAGATCCGCGCCCTCGAACACGAGCTCGGCGCGCAGCTCTTCGCCCGCACCAAGCGTTCCACCGAGCTGACCGCGGCAGGCCGGCAACTGCTCGACGATGCCCGTCCACTGCTCAGCTCGGCCGAGGCGCTCAAGCGGCGGGTCGCCCAAGCCGCGCGCGGTCCGCGGACCTTCACGATCGGCTTCATGCCGGGGATCACCGTGACTCCGGCCGTGCGGGCGTTCGAGGCGCTCCGCCCGGACCTCGAGGTCGAGGTACTCCGGACGACGACCTTCGACCAGGTGCAGGTCCTGTACGACGGCCGCGCCGACGTGAGCGTGGTGCGCCTGCCGGTCGAGCAGCGGGGGTTGAGTATCCGGCCGCTGTTCGAGGAACCGCGCCTCGCCATGCTGCCCGCCGACCACCGACTGGCGGGCAAGCCGTCGCTCGACATCGGCGATCTCGCCGACGAGCACCTCATGCAGCACCCCGACCAGGTCCCGGAGTGGCGCGACATCGCCGTCGAGCTGCGCTCAAGCCGGTCGCGCCGCTTCTCCGAAATGACCAGTGTGGAGGAGAAGCTGGAACACGTTGCGAGCGGTCGTGGCGTCTCGATCCTGCCGCTGTCGGTGGCGAGGTTCTATCAGCGCGCGGACGTGAGCGCCGTACCGGTGAACGACATCGCCCTCAACAAGGTCTGCCTGGCCTGGCTCGCCTCCCGCCGCTCCCGGTCGATCCAGGAGTTCGCTGCCCTGGCGGGCACAGTCGACTGGACCATGACCCGTTGAATGGGATCATCGGACGATGAAACTCTGGGGGACGATCGCAGTTCTGCTGGTGGCGCTGAGCGCTTGCGCGGGGGACGGAGAGCCGGGGGCGGGGGAAACGACCGGGGACTGGGAGTTTCCGGAGGCCGCGACGGCCACCCTCGCGCCGGACAAGGCTGCGAAGCTGCAGGCTGCTCTCGACAAGATCGTGGCCGACCAGGCCCTCGAGTCGGGTGCCCGCGGCGTGACGGCCGCAGTGGTCGGCCATCAGTGGACGTGGTCGGGCGCGGCCGGAAAGGACGCCGTCGGTACGCCGCTCCGCCCGACGACCGCGATGGGCGTCGCGAGTATCACGAAGACGTTCGTGGCCGCCGAAATCATGCTGCTGGTCAAGGCCGGCAAGGTCGACCTCGATGCGCCGCTCTCGACGTACGTGAAACACAAGCTGACCGCGAACGGCGCGACCGTCCGACAACACCTGTCGATGACTTCCGGCGTACCGAACTATCTGCCCGGCGACTACAGCCGGATGGACCAGGTGATCAAGGCGGGGCCGGCCAAGCACTGGACGCCGGAGCAGGCGCTCGGCTACGACTCCGCGCCGGTCGGCGCCCCGGGCACCTTCAACTACAGCAACCCCAGCTTCCAGCTGCTCGGTCTGCTGATCGAGAAGGTCACCGGGAAACCGCTCGCGACCGTCCTGCGCCGCGACCTCGCCACCCCCGCCGGCCTGAAGCACGCGGCCTTCCAGGACGGCGAGAAGCCGCAACCGCCGGTGGCCGAGGACACCAATCCGGTCTGCGGTCCGCCGGACGGCTACCTCCCATGCCGGGCCGTCGCCAGCCTGTCCGCCGCGAACGCCGGGCTCGCCGCCGACGCCCCGACCGTCGCCCTCTGGGGATACCAGCTGTACTACGGCCACGTCATACCGCAGGAGCTGGTCGACCAGATGACGCCCAACATGGGCCAGTACGGTCTCGGCACGATGCTCTTCGAGCACCAGTTCCCACCGCTTCTCCCGTCCTACGGTCATCGCGGTCAAATGCCCGACCACACCAGCCTGCTGGTCGTCGGCAGCAATGTCTCCGTCGCCATACTGCTTGCTGATGGCAACAAGAATGTCGACGCCACGATGACGCAGTTCCTCACCGCCGTGCAGCCGCTACTCACCTGACCACGCGATACCGGACGTGGGTCGCAGCCGGCGTGTCGATCACCCGCGCAATCTCCAGCTCGATGCGCTCGGGCAGTACGTCGAACAGCCGCCGACCCGCCCCGAGCAACACCGGCACCTGATCGATCTGCAACTCATCGAGTACGCCGGCCTCCAACGCGGTCCGCGCCGCCTCGGCCCCGTGCACCAACACGTCCCGCTCACCAGCCGCAGCCTTCGCCGCCGCCATGCCTTCCGCGACATCACTCACGAAGTGCACCTGCGGGAACTGCGGATCCGGCTCCCGACGCGTGAGCACGAACAGCGGTACGCCGTGATGCGTGCCGCCGTAGTAATCCACCTGCTCCGCCGTACGACGCCCGACGAACACCGCGCCCGTGTCGTGCATCTCGTCCCAAACCGCGCCCGCCGGTCCATCCGGCCGACCGAACGACCCATCCGCCCGCTGGTACCAGTCGTGCAACCGCATGAACCCGTCCCCACCAGGATTCCCCGGCACATCGTTCGGACCCGCAATGAACCCGTCAACCGACACAGACATCAACAACACCGAAACGCCCATCACCACTCCTCGCCTACCGCGCGGCCCCTCCGCGCTCCCACCAACACGTCGTACGACAACCCTCCATTTCGACACCCCCACCCCCGCAGCAACAAGAACGGATATCCCCCCGAAGCGCCCCTCCTACGGTCGGATACGGGGGTGAGAACGGGCAACACGGACGGATATCCGGCTCTTGTGACTTGTCCGTGGGTGGTTCGGCGTGGCCGCGCCGAGCAGTTGCTGGGGGTGTGAACAGGACATGGTGGCCTTGAACAAGGCATGACCTGTTCAAGGGCCCCGCGCGCGGTATGCACCCCCGAGTTGTGTCCCGCCGACTACCCGGAGCGGACCTGCGCCTGTGTCCAGCCTCTTCCGGCCAACTCCCCTCGCACCGGTCGGCACGGTGGCTTCGCTCGCCGTGCAGTAACAGCCGGCCGGGTGTCGAGTGAAAGGAGATTGCCGCTAGAAATCGATATCCAGCTGCAGAGTTCTTTCAGTCGGCGACGCACTCCCCACATTCGGCGATCACACCGGCCGAGCCCCGGCGATCGCAGGTGCCCGCCGGCCTGACAGACCCGCGAGCTACCCACGGATGGGTCAGGAGAGCCGGATATCCGTTGGTGTTGTCGAGGGGAGGGGAGGTGAGGCGGGGGTGGTCAGTCGGCGGCTAGGGTTTCGAGGACGCCTTCGCCGTACTTGGCGAGTTTGTTTTCGCCGATGCCGCTGATGGTGCCGAGGGCGGCCAGGGTGGTGGGCAGGTCGACGGCGATCTGGCGGAGGGTGGCGTCGTGGAAGATGACGTAGGCGGGGACGCCTTGTTCCTTGGCGACGGCGGCGCGCCAGGTGCGGAGGCGCTCGAAGACCGGGGCGGCCTCGGCGGGGAGGTCGACGGCGGCCTTCTTGCCGCTGCTGGAGCGGGACTTGGACTTGGTGCGCTCGGGTTCGCGGCGCATCATCACGTCGCGGCGGCGGCCGAGGACTTCGGCGCTGTCCTCGGTGAGGACGAGGGTGCCGTAGTCGCCTTCGACGGTGAGGAGGCGGAGTGCGAGGAGTTGGCGGATGACGCCGCGCCACTGGGTGTCATTGAGCTCGGTGCCGATGCCGAAGACGGACAGTTGTTCGTGGCGGAACTGTTTGACCTTCTCGGTCTCCTTGCCGAGCAGGATGTCGATCAGCTGGCCGGCGCCGAACTTCTGGCCGCGCTCGTGCTGCAGGCGATAGACGGTCGAGAGCAGCTTCTGCGCGGGGATCGTGCCGTCCCACGCCTCCGGGGGTGTGTTGCAGGTGTCGCAGTTGCCGCAGGCGTCGCCGTGCTGGCCGAAGTAGGCGAGCAGCTGGGAACGCCGGCACTGCACGGTTTCGCACAGGGCGAGCATCGCGTCGAGATGTGCGCTGAGGCGGCGGCGGTGCGCGAGGTCGCCCTCGGAGGTGTCGATCATCTTGCGCTGCTGGACGACGTCCTGCAGACCGTAGGCGAGCCAAGCAGTCGACGGCAGACCGTCACGCCCCGCGCGGCCGGTCTCCTGGTAGTAGCCCTCGACCGACTTCGGCAGATCGAGGTGGGCCACGAACCGGACGTCCGGCTTGTCGATCCCCATCCCGAACGCGATCGTCGCGACCACGACCAGACCGTCTTCGCGCAGGAACCGCGCCTGATTGCGCGAACGGACCCGGCTGTCGAGACCCGCGTGGTACGGAACGGCCTCGATCCCGTTCTGGGTCAGGAAGGCGGCGGTCTTCTCGACACTGTTGCGGGACAGGCAATAGACGATGCCCGCGTCACCGGGGTGCTCGGTGCGCAGCAGGTCGAGGAGCTGCCGCTGCGGGTTGTCCTTCGGCACGATCCGGTAGTGGATGTTCGGCCGGTCGAAGCTCGCGACGAAGTGCTTCGCGTCGTCCAGCTTCAGCCGGGTGGCGATCTCCTGATGGGTCGCCTCGGTCGCGGTGGCGGTCAGTGCGATCCGCGGTACGTCGGGCCAGCGCTCGTGCAGCTCCGACAGCATCAGGTAGTCGGGCCGGAAGTCGTGGCCCCACTGGGAGACACAGTGCGCCTCGTCGATCGCGAACAGCGCGATCTTGCCCTGGTCGAGCAGCCGCACGGTCGCCTCGACCCGCAGCCGCTCCGGCGCGAGGTAGAGCAGATCCAGCTCACCGGCCAGGAACGCCTGCTCGACCTCACGCCGCTGCTCGAAGTCCTGCGTCGAGTTCAGGAAGCCGGCCCGGACACCGAGCGCGGTCAACGCGTCGACCTGGTCCTGCATCAGCGCGATCAGCGGTGAGATCACCACCCCGACACCAGATCGGACCAGCGAAGGAATCTGGTAGCACAGCGACTTGCCGCCACCGGTCGGCATCAGCACCAGCGCGTCCCCGCCGCCGATCACGGTGTCGATGATGTCGCCTTGCTCGCCGCGAAAAGCGTCGTACCCGAAGACACGGCGCAGGACGTCCAGGGCTTCACTGGGCAGCGCAGCTGTTTCCGTCACCCCGCGATTCTAGGCAGCTCGCCGAGCCCGAATCGCCGGAAATCCCTTACTCGCCCGCATAAGTTCCGATACTCCACAGATTCCCCTCCGGATCGCGGACGGTGAAGCCCCGGGATCCGTAGTCGCTGTCCTGCAATCCCCGTACGACGACCGCTCCGGCCCCGATCGCTCGTCCGATCAACGCGTCCGGATCGTGGTGCACGAGGTACACGGACTGCGCCTGGTCCGCGAGCAGGGTGAATTCGTTCGGCTCGGACTGTGCATCCGTCGAACTCACCATCACACCGCCACCGGCCGGCCAGGTCAGCTCGGCGTGTGCGACCGAACCGTCGGCCGCACCCGGGTACGACGCGACCAGCTCGAAGCCGAGGCCGTTGGTCAGGAACTGCAGCGCAGCCTGGCCGTTCAGGTACACCAGCGTCGGCCAGACGCCGACTGTCTTCGTCAATGAGGTCATATCCCTGACTGTGCGACCTCCAGGCTCGACGGGTCTTGAACGTTTGGGAGCTCCTCCGCGATCCACTGCCGCGGCGAGCACCCCGCGATCGCCTGCCACTCCCGGGTCAGATGCGCCTGATCGGCGTACCCGACGTCGGCGGCGAGGTCGGCCAACCTCGCAGTGGGCTGCTGCCGCAACCGCGCGACCGCCTGCTCGAAACGCAGCACCCGCCCCGCCACCTTCGGCGCAAGCCCGAACTCCGTCGTGAACCGCTCAGTCAGATGCCGCCGACTCCACCCGACCTCGGCCGCAAGCTCCTGCACCCCGACCGTGCCACCCGTCTCGCGCAACCGCCGCCAAGCCCAACCCACCTCAGCCCGTACGTCGAGGGCTGGGGGAGCGGCCCATCGCCGCAGCAACGCGGTCTCCAGCAGCTCGAACCGCGACTCCCAGCTCTCGCCCTCGCGCATCTGCTCCACCAAACGGTGTGCTGACGGTCCGAGGAACTCGTCGAGCTCGACCACCCGCCAGGCCAACTCACCTGGCGGCAACCCGAACAGTGCGCGCGACCCCGCCGGAGTGAGCGCCACCTGGACACCTGCTCGACTCGGCGACCCGCCGACGTGGACTGCGCGTGAATGCAGCCCGCCGACACCCGCGTCGTACTTGCCGGTCGGCTCACCCGGCCAGGTGATCCCGAGCGGCTCGTCCATGGTGATGACGAGCGTCAGGTACTGCGAGGGCAAACCGCGATGCAGGTCCGGCGGATCACCGTCGTACG
The DNA here is from genome assembly GCF_039529655.1 of Kribbella yunnanensis. Taxonomy (NCBI): domain Bacteria; kingdom Bacillati; phylum Actinomycetota; class Actinomycetes; order Propionibacteriales; family Kribbellaceae; genus Kribbella; species Kribbella yunnanensis. The sequence goes on from NZ_BAAANF010000009.1 coordinate 328,787, forward strand.
CGTAGCCGCTGAGGTCACCGACGAACGGGCGCAGGGCAGGGTGCACTTCACGATGAACGTGCGTGAACCCGACCATGCCCCCAGGCTAGAGCGGCCTACCGACAAGAACCATGCGGCCGAAGTCCGTCTGCGCGATCCGGATCAGTTCGAACCCGACCGCCACCGCCTCCTCGGTCAGTTCCTCGGCGGTGCGGCCGAACGGCACACCCCAGCCTTGGGCGACCAGCTTGCGGAGCGCGTACGACGGCCGCCCGGCCTCGTCGGGCACCGGCTCCATCTCCTGCACGAACAGGATGCCGCCGGGGCGCAGCGCCCGCAGGATCATCTCGAGCGTCGCCTGCCGAGTCTCCGCCGGGAAGAACGGCTGCGCCCAGAAGGCCGAGCCGAACGCGTCCTTCTCGTCGAAGTCCCGCGCATCCATCACCTTGAGGTCGACCCGGTCGCCCACGCCCAGTGCGTTGATCCGGCGCTGCGTTTCCGCTGCGACCGTCGGGATGAGCTCGAGCGCCGTACCGCGCAGGTCCGGGAACAGTCCGGCCAGTGTCGTGGTCGCACCGGCGACACCACAGCCGACATCGAGGAAGCGGTCGGTGTGGATCAGTTCGGCCAGCTCTGGGATCTGCGGGAGGAAGAGCTTGTCGTACAGCGCACGGGTGACCGGGCTGGCCTTTCCGCCCGTGGCTCGCGCGGTGACGAGCGCGTCCGGCGCGGACAGTGGCAACGGGCCGGGATTCTCGGCTGCTGTCCGCACCATCCGAGTCAGCAGCTCGGACTGGTCCAGCGCGTCGTCCAGACCGATGTACGCGTCGTCAGCCACGAGTGCCGCGAACGAGTCGGTCAGCTGGACCGTCTCGTCGTACGTGACCACACCGTTCGCCTCAAGCGCGCCGACCAGGTCAGCGACGCGCTCCGGCGGCAGTCCGGAGAAGGCGGTCAGCGCGTCGAGCGTGCGCGGTTCGGTCAGGTACGTCGTCCAGCCTTTGTTGCGGAGCGCCGTCACCAGGGAGAGGACCTGAGCGCCGTCGACCCAGGCCTTGACCACGTCGCGGGCCTGGCCGGCCAGAGCGAATCGTGCGAGTTGATCGTCTTGGTTACTCACGCTGACAGGATGCAAGAGCGGAGCCGAAGTTCACTGGAGTGACAGTGACCTGAGTCACGCCGGGATGGCCTGCACGCTCCGCGGAGGGTGGAAGAACCGGAGCCGGCTGGTTCGCCCGCCCAGCAGGTGCTGGATCCAGACCACGCCCGGTGGACAGTGGAACGGGTTCTCGGCTGGATTGATCAGCTCGATCTCGCAGACCGCTATCTCCCGGCCGGCGATCACGTTCGTCACGCGCCCCCGGACGCCGTCCTCGATGTCCTGGTACATCCCGCGCAGGAACCAGTCGGCGCCACCGCCCCCGCCCGACCAGCTGAACTGGGCATCCGGCCGCCAGTACGTCGCCAGTACCTCAGCCAGCGTCCCCCGCTCGGCCGCAACCATCGTGTCCTCGATCTCGCGCCGTCGTACGGCGGTCTGCGCGGCCACGTCGCCGTACTGGTCGTCCGCGGTTGCCAGCAGGCTCGCGGTCAGTTGACCGCGTCCTTTGGCCAGCCGGCTGCGGACGGTACCGACTGGGATGCCGCAGGCCTCTGCAATGTCCTGGTACGCCGTCACCCCGCTGAAGTGCCGCAGCATCATCACGAGCCGCAGTGGCGGCGACAGGTCTTCCAGCGCACGCCAGACCCAGTCCCTCGTGGCGTGCCGCTCCAGGAGTTCAGCCGGATCGGGCTCGGTCGACGGCAGTACGGCGTGCAGTTGGTCGTCGAGGGGGAGTGGTCGCCGGGCACGCAGTTGCGTGCGGCAAGCATTCCGCACCACTTGGCGGAGCCACGGGCCGACTGCGTTTGGATCCCGTACGTCGCCGATCCGCGCCAGCGCGACGGTCATCGCCTCCTGCACGGCGTCGTCCGCATCCGGTCCCGCGCCAAGGACCGAGACCGCGACCGCCGTCATACCGGCCCGATGCCCGGCCAGCAACGTGCCCAGCGCACCGATGTCACCGCCCTGAGCGGCTCGCACCAGCTCGGAGTCGTCCACCGCGACGCGGGGCGGTGTGGAGCGTCCCATACCTCCACGATACGCACAGCTCCCGCAGCGATACGGGCTGCATCGGCCGGGATACGTGCTCCGCCGGCCGCGGTGACGCTGCTCCTGGCGTCCGCGGAATCCGTCATGCGGGACCGGCGTTTCGGCATTCGGGACGCGAGTGGCACCATGGACGGCGTCGTCCCCGGCTCGAGTTTTGGAGATCGTCGTGCCTGATCTGAGGTCCCGTACCGTCACCCACGGCCGCAACATGGCGGGCGCCCGCGCCCTCATGATGGCCTCCGGCGTCGACCGCGGAGACTTCGGGAAGCCGATCATCGCGGTCGCGAACAGCTTCACCGAGTTCGTCCCCGGGCACACCCACCTGGCGCCGGTCGGGCGGATCGTGTCGGAGGCGATCAAGCAGGCCGGTGGGATCGCGCGCGAGTTCAACACGATCGCCGTCGACGACGGGATCGCGATGGGGCACGGCGGCATGCTCTACAGCCTCCCGTCGCGGGACCTGATCGCGGACTCGGTCGAGTACATGGTCGAGGCGCACTGCGCCGACGCGCTGGTCTGTATCTCGAACTGCGACAAGATCACCCCGGGCATGCTGATGGCCGCACTGCGGCTGAACATCCCGACCGTGTTCGTCTCCGGCGGTCCGATGGAGGCCGGCCGGGCGACCCTGGTCGACGGGACCGTGCGCAAGCTGGACCTGATCGACGCGATGTCCGAGGCCGTCAATGAGAACGTGTCGGACGCCGACATCCAGCGGATCGAGGAGAACGCCTGCCCGACCTGCGGTTCGTGTTCGGGCATGTTCACCGCGAACTCGATGAACTGCCTGACCGAGGCGATCGGCCTGTCGCTGCCCGGCAACGGTTCGGTCCTCGCCACCCACACTGCCCGCAAGGCCCTGTACGAGAACGCCGGCCGCACGGTCGTCGAGATCACCAAGCGGTACTACGAAACTGACGACGAGACGGTGTTGCCGCGGACCGTCGCGTCGCGGGCCGCGTTCGAGAACGCGATGGCGCTCGATATCGCGATGGGCGGTTCGACGAACACCATCCTGCATCTGCTCGCCGCGGCCCAGGAGGCCGAGGTCGACTTCGACCTGGACGACATCAACGCGGTCTCGCGCCGGGTCCCGTGCCTGGCCAAGGTCGCGCCGAACGTCGCACCCGGCGGCACGTACTACATGGAGGACGTCCACCGCGCCGGTGGAATCCCGGCCATCCTCGGCGAGCTGTACCGGGCCGGCCTGCTGAACGAGGACATCCACACCGTGCACAGCGCCTCGATCGGCGACTGGCTCAAGAACTGGGACGTGCGCAGTGGATCCCCGTCCGCCGAGGCCGTCGAGCTGTGGCACGCGGCGCCGGGCTGCAAGCGGTCGGCGACCGCGTTCTCGCAGTCGGAGCGCTGGGACACGCTGGACACCGACGCTGCCGGCGGCTGCATCCGCGACCTCGAGCACGCCTACTCGGCCGATGGCGGCCTCGCCGTACTGAAGGGCAACCTGGCCGTCGACGGCTGCGTCGTGAAGACAGCCGGCGTGGACGAGTCGATCTGGACGTTCCAGGGACCCGCGGTCGTCTGCGAGTCGCAGGAGGAGGCCGTCGACAAGATCCTGGCCAAGCAGATCCAGCCAGGCGACGTCGTGGTGATCCGCTACGAAGGCCCGAAGGGTGGGCCGGGCATGCAGGAGATGCTCTACCCGACCTCGTTCCTGAAGGGCCGCGGTCTGGGCAAGGTCTGCGCCCTGGTCACCGACGGCCGCTTCTCCGGCGGTACGTCGGGCCTGTCGATCGGCCACGCATCCCCGGAAGCCGCCTCGGGTGGCACGATCGCCCTCGTCCAGGACGGCGACCAGATCCGCATCGACATCCCGAACCGCTCGATCGAGCTCCTGGTCGACGACGCCGAGCTGGACACCCGCCGTACCGCACAAGGTGGTGTCTACGCCCCGCGCTCCCGCGAACGCAAGGTGTCCCAGGCGTTGCGCGCCTACGCCGCCATGGCCACCAGCGCCGACAAGGGCGCCGTACGGGATGTCACCAAGCTCGGCTGATTGTTAGATCTCGAGGTCGAAGGCGAGACTGATGGCCTCGGCCAGGGCTGGTTCCTGGTCGGGGTGGAGGTAGCCGATCAGGCGGCCGAGGTGTGCCTTCGGGATGGTCTGAATATTGTCGAGTGAGATCGCGCTCGCGTGGTCGAGCCCGTTTTGCGGGCCGACGAGCACCTCGGTGGAGAGCCCACGAATGGTGCTGGTGATCGGCGCGACGGTGACGTTCGTCAACCGCGGCCGGATCAGCTCGCGAGTCAGCACGACAACAGGCCGCGGCTTGTCCAGCCGGGCAATGTGCAGCGGCCGCATCTCAGTCCAGATCGCTCAACGCAGTCCCGGAAGCGGCCGACGCCAACCCCTCGAACTCCGGATAATCGCCGTACTCGGCCAGAATCGCCAGATCGCGCGCAGCCAACTCCCGCCGCCGCTCACGCTCCATCGCCCGAGCCACCACCGAGGCCCGGCTGGTCGCCTTGTCGGTCGCCACCAACTGGTCCATGAAGTCGACCAGTTCGTCCGGCAACCGCACTGTGATCTGCTTACTCATACCAAAACCATACCGCACCGGGATTCACGATGGTAAGACCGGCCGGTACGACGTTGAGCACGGCTCAACCATCTGCGCGGGCCTCACGTGGTCGACGAGCACTCAAAGTGACCCGGCCGGTCGACCTTGAGCACCGTCCAACCGTTTCGGCGGGGCTCGCGTGGTTGATGGGTGCTCAAAGTGATCGCCGGCCCGCGACCTCGGGGTCCAGGGGCTGCCCGGGTGCGTTACCCGATGGATTTTCGTCACCGAGTCCCCAAAATCCCTCGGATAGTGCAGATCTCGGGCGGCACGTACCTCAGCCACAGCCCGTCAGCCTCAGGCAACGTGGAACCGCGGTCACCGGCCTCGCCATCCGGCTCAGCCATCCACTCGGCTCGCCCTCTGGTTTTGTCGGCCGCCTTTGGCGGTCGAGTGGGTTGAGGCGCGAAAGGTTCTCGGCCGGGGACGTGCGCTGTGGCTGATCACCGCGACCGGCCGACTACAAAGACAGCGTGGCTGGGCGCCGCGGTGGCTGAGCCGGATGGCGAGGTCGGCGACCGCGGCTTGACGTTGCTTGGGGCTGACGGGCTTTGGCTGGGGAAGTTGAGTTCCCGTCGCCTGACAAGTGACCGTTGCTGGAGGGTGGGGTGGATGTTCGCCCTGACCGGCTCAGTTTCCTCCCCAAACCGGTTCGGGGAGAACTGCCTCCCCCCACGAGGGGATGTGGGGAGGATCCACCGCCCGATTCCGTCGCGGATCCACCCCAAACCGGTTTGGGGGAGGGCTGGCACCGTCCGCGAGGGGATGTGGGGAGGATCGCCCCCCCGAATGCGTCGCGGATCCGCCCCGAACCGGTTTGGGGCGGATTCGGCGACCTGTTCGCTGCAGGTTCCCTTGGCGTCCGAACATTCGGAGGCGGGCCCTTAACAGGAGGTGGGCCCTCCGGTTTTTCGGACGTTGGGTGGGTGGGGTGGCTGCCAGTTGCAGGCAGAATCAGTTCGGGGACATTGAGGACCAGCTGAGTTCGGTGGCCGGAAGTGAAGGGAGAGCGGTGATGGCCGACAGTTCGGCGTCCAGGAGGCCGACCAGCTGAGTGAGGCGGTCGGTGACGTCCGTGGCCTCGAGGAGTTTCTGGCGGTCTGGCGTCAGCAACGTCATGGCGGCCGACATCAGGTACGACAGGGTACTGGGGTCGTCGGGCAGTTCGCCGAGATGCAGACCAGGCCGACTGATCGCCGACACGGCCTCGGCGTACCGCCGGAAGCGACCGACCGCAATCGTGGCCGCACCAAGCGGGTCCTCCCCGAGCTCCTCGTCGAGCCACTCGACGTCCGCGACCAAGTAGTCCCCGCCACCGTCGAGCTCGGCGACCTTGAACCGGTGGCTCCCCGTGAGGGTGATCTCGACAGGCCCGTCGTCATCCGCGTCCAGGCGGATCTCGGAGATGGTCGCGGAGCAGCCGGTGCCGTACAGGGAGCGGAAGACGCGCTCACCCAGTTCGTACCCGTCGCGGACCGCGAGGGCGCCGCACATCATTTCGCCACCGTTTTCGACCAGGTCGCGGATGACTGCGCGGCCCTGGACGTCGGTGACCGGGATCGGGAGCACCAGCCCAGGGAAGATCACCGTGTCGACAGTGAGCAACGGCAGGCGGGAGTCCATACAAGGAGCGTAGTGGACAAGTCATCTCAGTACGTGGCGTGACAGCGCGTGACGCTCGATCCCTGGATATGCGGTCGGAGGCACGGCGTGTCACCACTAGACTGAGGCCATGATTCGCCGCGTCGACCTGCGGGGCCGAGTGGCGGCCGGTGAGGTGTCCGACCTCCAAGCCGAAGTGAACGCCCTCGTCCCCCGAGCCGTGTTCGACGTCGAGAAGGCTCTCGACGTCGTCCGACCCATCTGTCTGGACGTCCGTCATCGCGGACTGGCAGCCATTCAGGAGTACGGCGAGAAGTTCGATCATGTGCACGTGGATGACGTCCGGGTCCCGGAGGCGGCGCTGAAGTCGGCGCTGGAGGAGTTGGACCCGACCGTTCGGGCCGCGTTCGAGGAGTCGATCCGTCGCGTCCGCGAGGTGAGCGAGGACGAGAAGACCGCCGACATCGCGTCCGAGCCGGCGCCAGGTGGCCGGGTCACCCAGCGTTTCGTGCCGGTGCAGCGCGTCGGCCTCTATGTCCCGGGCGGCCGCGCGCCGCTGGCGTCGAGTGTCGTGATGAACGTCGTACCGGCTCAGGTTGCTGGCGTGCCTTCGCTCGCGGTGGCATCCCCGCCGCAGAAGGAGTTCGGTGGCCTGCCGCACCCGACGGTGCTCGCGGTCTGCGCGATGCTGGGCATCAGCGAGGTTTACGCGATGGGCGGCGCGCAGGCGATCGCCGGCTTCGCGTACGGCTTCGAGGGTTGCCGCAAGGTCAACCTGGTCACCGGCCCCGGCAACATCTACGTCGTTGCAGCGAAGCGATTCCTCCAAAGTGAGGTCGGTATCGACTCCGAGGCCGGCCCGACCGAGATCGCGATCCTGGCCGACGATTCCGCCAACGCCGAGCACGTGGCCGCAGACCTCATCAGCCAGGCTGAGCACGACCCGATGGCGGCCAGCGTCCTGGTCACGCCGAGCGAAACCCTCGCCGCGGCTGTCGAAAAAGCGCTGCCGATCCAAGTCGCCAAGACCAAGCACCAGGACCGCGTGACCGAGGCGCTCGACGGCCAGCAGTCGGCCGTCGTACTGGTCGATGATCTTCAGCAGGGCACGGAGGTAGTCGATGCGTACGCCGCTGAGCACCTCGAGATCCAGACGGTCGACGCCGAGGAGCGGGCGGCTCGGATCACCAACGCCGGCGCGATCTTCGTCGGTGGCTGGTCGCCGGTTTCGCTCGGCGACTACTGCGCCGGGTCGAACCACGTCCTGCCGACCGCGGGCTGTGCGTGCCACTCGTCCGGCCTGTCCGTGCGCAGCTTCCTGAAGGCCGTGCACGTCATCAACTACTCACGTGACGCGCTCGAAGAGGTCGCGGGCCACGTCGTTGCCTTGGCCAACGCCGAGGATCTGCCGGCCCACGGCGCTGCGGTGTCGGTGAGGTTCCCCGGATGAATCGCTTCGAAGGACTCCCGATCCGCGACGAGCTGAAAAGCTTCGAACCGTACGGCGCGCCGCAGTTCGACGTACCGATCCTGCTCAACGTCAACGAGAACCCGTATCCGCCGAGCGAGGAGACCGTCGCCGATATCGCAGCGTCGGTGACAGCGGCGGCTCGTGGGCTCAACCGCTACCCCGACCGCGAGTTCCTCGACCTGCGCGCGGATCTCGCGGCGTACCTCGGTCGTGAGTCCGGCGCCTACCTCACGCCCGAGCAGATCTGGGCGGCCAACGGCTCCAACGAGGTCATGCTGCACCTGCTGCAGGCCTTCGGTGGTCCGGGCCGTACGGCGCTCTCGTTCGCGCCGACGTACTCGATGTACCCGGAGTATGCCCGCGACACCAACACCGCCTGGGTCACCGGCCGCCGTTCCGAGGATTTCACGCTCGACCAGAGCAAGGCGCTCGCCGCGATTTCACGGCACCGCCCGTCGGTGGTGCTGCTCGCCTCACCGAACAACCCCACCGGTACGGCGCTCCCGATCCAGGTCGTCGAGGCATTAGCCGCTCGTACGGCGGCAATCGGCGCGGTCCTGGTCGTGGACGAGGCGTACGGCGAATTCCGGCGTACCGGGACTCCGAGTGCGCTCTCGCTGCTCCCGTCGTACCCGAATCTCGCGGTGGCGCGGACGATGTCGAAGGCGTTCGCGCTGGCCGGCGGCCGGGTCGGATACCTTGCCGCGAGCAACCAATTGGTCGACGCGCTGCGGATCGTGCGGCTGCCGTACCACCTGTCGGCGGTGACCCAGGCGGTCGCCCGGGCCGCGCTGCGGCACTCCGACGAGCTGCTCGGCCGGGTCGAGCAGTTGCGCATCGAGCGCGACGAGACGGTTCTTTGGCTGCGTGCGCACGGCCTGCGCGCGGTCGACTCGGATGCGAACTTCGTCCTGTTCGGTACTTTCGCCGACCGGCACGCGGTCTGGCAGGCGCTGCTCGACGACGGCATCCTGATCCGCGAAACCGGCCCGGACGGCTGGCTGCGGGTCTCGATCGGTACGGGCGAGGAGATGGCCGCGTTCCGCGCTTCACTCGAGCGCATTCTCAAGACAGACACGGGAAGGTTGTCATGACCCGCAGCGCACGAATCGACCGCGAAACGAGCGAGTCCAAGGTCCTGGTCGAGCTCGACCTCGACGGGACGGGTCGGGCGGACATCTCGACCGGGGTCGGCTTCTACGACCACATGCTCAACGCGCTGGCCAAGCACGCGCTGCTCGACCTGCACGTGAACACGGTCGGCGACCTCGAGATCGACGCGCACCACACGGTCGAGGACACCGCGATCGGCATCGGCCAGGCCTTGAAGGAAGCCCTGGGCGACAAGCGTGGCATCCGCCGGTTCGGCGACGCGACCGTGCCGCTGGACGAGGCGCTCGTGCACTGCACGGTCGACCTGTCCGGCCGGCCGTACTGCGTGCACACCGGTGAGCCCGATGGTCAGGTCTACGCGATCATCGGCGGCGACTACGCCGGTTCGCTGACCCAGCACGTCTTCGAGACGCTCGCGTTCAATGCCGCGATCTGCATCCACATCCGGGTCCTGTCCGGTCGCGACCCGCACCACATCGTCGAGGCGCAGTTCAAGGCGTTCGCCCGCGCGCTGCGGGACGCCGCCGAGCTCGACCCGCGGCAGCCGGGCATCCCGTCCACCAAGGGCGCCCTGTGAGCAAGAAGGTCGTCCTCCTCGACTACGGATCGGGCAACATCCGCTCCGGCGAACGCGCCCTGCAGCGAGTCGGCGCCGACGTCACCGTCACCTCGGACTTCGACGAAGCGCTGAACGCCGACGGCCTCCTGGTCCCCGGCGTCGGCGCGTTCGCCGCCTGCATGGCCGGACTGAAGGCGGTCCGCGGCGATGCCATCGTCGACCGCCGGCTGACCGGCAGCCGCCCGGTCCTCGGCATCTGCGTCGGCATGCAGATCCTGTTCGCCCGGGGGATCGAGCACGGCGTCGAGACCGACGGCTGCGAGCAATGGCCGGGCACGGTCGAACGCCTCCAGCCCTCCGACGGACAGCCGGTTCCGCACATGGGGTGGAACACGATCGACGTACCGGCCGGCACGCGGCTCTTCGAGGGTGTCGACAAGGAACGCTTCTACTTCGTCCACTCGTACGGCGTTCGTTCGTGGGAGCTCAACGACGCCCGCGAGTCGGTCGCGCCGCTGGTCACCTGGACGACGTACGGCGGTGATGCCTTCGTGGCCGCGGTCGAGAACGGTCCGCTGACCGCCACCCAGTTCCACCCCGAGAAGTCCGGCGACGCCGGCGCGACCGTCCTGGAGAACTGGGTCCGCTCGCTGTAGTACCAGTTGTCTAACTGGTTTTACCCCCGACCGGTCGGTCACGGTTTGGGGGGAGTGTCCGATTTTCGGGCTGCCAGCCCTTTTCAGTGTCCGAAGGCGATGTCACACTCACTCGCCAAGGTCATTTGAGCGGTGATGGGAATCACGGGGATCCGGGAGGCCGGGTGCTGGCAGCGAAGAACCTCGAGGTCGTCTACGACGATGTGATGCTGGTGCTGCGGGGCGTCGGCCTCGAGGTCCCGCAAGGCCGCATCGTGGCTCTGCTCGGTGCCAACGGCGCGGGCAAGTCCACGCTGCTACGCGCGTTGTCCGGCCTGCTCGACGTCCACGACGGGGCGGTACGGCGCGGCTCGATCACCCTCGACGGTGAGCCGATCCACACGTACGGCGCCAGCCGGATCGCTGCCCTGGGCATCAAACAGGTCATGGAGGGCCGGCGGATCCTCGCCGATCTGACCGTCGAGGAGAACCTGCGGATCGGCGGTCACGTCAGCCCGCGCTCGATCCGGACGAACCTCGACCGGACCTACGAACTGTTCCCTGTGCTGGCCGGTCGGCGGAATCGGACCGCCGGGTACCTGTCCGGCGGGGAGCAGCAGATGCTCGCGATCGGGCGGGCGCTGATGTCTGATCCGACGTACTTGCTGCTGGACGAACCGAGTCTCGGCCTGGCGCCGATGATCGTGCAGCAGATCAGGGACGTGATCGTCCAGATCAACAGCCAGGGCACGACGGTGCTGCTGGTCGAGCAGAACGCGGCGATGGCGCTCTCGATCGCGGAGCACGGCTACGTGCTGGAGAACGGCACGATCGTGATGGACAAACCGGCCGCCGAACTCCTCGCGGACGGCGACGTACGGGAGTTCTACCTGGGCCTCGGCGCCGAGGGGTCGGCGAAATCCTTCCGGGACGTGAAACATTACCGCCGTCGGAAGCGGTGGCTCTCATGACCGCCGTACTGACGTTCGACGATGTCGAGCTCAGCTTCGACGGGGTGCGGGCGCTCGACGGTGTCAGCTTCAGCGTGGATCCGGGCGAGCTGTTCGCGGTGATCGGGCCCAACGGTGCTGGGAAGACCTCGATCTTCAACGTGTTGTCGGGCGTCTACCGGCCGCAGCGTGGCACGGTTCGGTTCGGCGATGAGGACCTGCTCGGCCGACGGCCGCACCAGATTGCGCGGCTCGGCATCGCGCGCACGTTCCAGAACATCGAGTTGTTCGCCAACCTCACCGTGCTCGACAACCTGATGCTCGGCCGGCACCACCATCACCCGTACGGCGTCCTCGCGGCGTTCGGGTGGATCGGCAAGGCTCGCCGCAACGAGTTGGCGAATCGGCACGCGGTCGAGGAGATCGTCGACTTCCTCGAACTGGCGCAGTGGCGACGACTCCCGGTCGGCCTGCTCCCGTACGGCGTTCAGAAGCGGGTCGAGCTCGGTCGTGCACTCGCCGCCGAGCCGAAGTTGCTGCTGCTGGACGAGCCGGTCGCCGGGATGAACCTGGAGGAGACCGAGGATATGGCCCGGTTCATCCTCGACATCCGCGACGACTTCGGGCTGCCGGTGGTGATGGTCGAGCACGACATGGGCCTGGTGATGGACTTGGCCGACCGGATCATGGTGATCGACTTCGGCCGCCCGATCCGGACCGGTACGCCGAAAGAGGTGGCGACCGACCCAGACGTCGTACGCGCCTATCTCGGCGAGGAACACCGGGTGCAGTCATGAGGACGATCGCCACCCGGGTGCAGGAGCGGGCCGCTGCCACGCCGGCCGTCATCGCCTTGCGGGAAAAGGATCTGGGGATCTGGCAGCAGGTCGACTGGGCCGGGTACTGGGACTTCGCCGAGCTGGTCGGGCACGCCTTGATTGCCCTCGGCATCGAACCCGGCGACCGGGTCGCGATCCACTCCGAGAACCGGCGCGAGTGGCTGTACGCCGACGTCGGGACGGTCGCCGCACGGGCGTCGACGGTCGGTCTGTACCCGACGAACCCGGTCGCCGAGGTCGGCTACTTGCTGCGTCACTGCGGCGCGAAGGTGCTGATCGCGGAGGACCAGGAACAGGTCGACAAAGCGCTCGCGATCGAGGACCTGCCCGACCTGACCCACATCGTGTACGTCGAACCGCGTGGAATCCGGAACCGGTACGACGATCCGCGGCTGCTCGCCTGGCCCGACTTCCTTGCCCTGGGCAAGCAGCATCGGGTCGAACATCCGGACGCGGTGACGCAGCGGATGGAGACCGCCACACCGGACGATGTGGTGACGCTCGTCTACACCTCCGGCACGACCGGCCCGCCGAAGGGCGCGATGCTCACCGCGGCGAACGTCGACTTCGCGATCCAGGAACTGGTCGAGCGCGGCGGGTTCACCGCGCCGCCACCGTCACCCCGCGACAGCGTGCTGTCCTATCTGCCGTTGTGCCACGTCGCCGAGCGGATCTTCAGCTGCTGGTTCGGCGCGGGTGCCGGGGTCTGCGTGCACTTCGCCGAATCGATCGAGACCGTGGCGGTGAACCTGCACGAGGTCCAGCCGACGATCCTGTTCGGGGTACCGCGGATCTGGGAGAAGATCGCGGCCGGCGTCCAGATCCGGATCGAGTCCGCCGACCCGATCAAGCGCCGGATCGGCGGCTTCTGGCTCCGCCGCGCGGAGTGGATCGGCGACGTACTGACTGCCAACGGAGGTCGGCACACCGCGGCATCGCGAGCGGTCTATGCCGTCGGCTGGTTGTTCTGCTACCGCGCACTGAAGGATCGCGTCGGGCTGCGCAAGGTCCGGTACGCCGCCTCGGGTGCCGCGCCGATCGCACCCGAGGTACTGCGGTTCTTCATGGGGCTCGGGCTGCCGATGCACGAGGTGTACGGGATGACCGAGAACACCGCGGTGGCGACCGCGAACCGCCCGGGCCGGGTCAAGGTCGGGACCGTCGGTGAGCCGCATGCCGGGGTCGAGGTGCGGATCGACGAGGTGACCGGCGAGATCCTCACCCGGCACCCGGGGACGTTCGCCGGCTACTGGCGGGACCGGGCCGCGACCGCCGCGGTGCTCGAACCAACCGGTTGGTTACATACGGGCGATGTGGGGGAGTGGGTCGACGGGACGCATCTGCGGATCACCGACCGGATGAAGGACATCATCATCACCGCGGGTGGCAAGAACATCGCCCCGTCGGAGATCGAGAACGCGCTGAAAGCCTCGCCGTACATCAAGGAAGTCCTGGTGGTCGGCGACCGGCGCCGCTTCCTCGCCGCGCTGATCGGCATCGAGCCGGACACGGTCGGCCACTGGGCGCAACAACGGCGGCTCGCCTATTCGACGTACGCCGATCTGTCCGCGAAGCCCGAGGTGATCGCGCTGGTGCAAACCCTGGTGGACGAGGTCAACGACCGGCTCGCCACGGTCGAACAGGTGCGGTCGTTCCGGCTGCTGCCGAAGCTGCTGGACCACGAGGACGGCGAACTGACCGCCACCCAGAAGCTGAAGCGCAACGCGGTGATGCGGTCGTTCGAGGAGCTGGTCGAGTCCATGTACGCCGGGGGTGCCAGGTGAACGAGTTCGTCGCCACAGTGGTCCGTGGGCTCGGCAACGGATCGATTTATGCCTTGCTGGCCTTGGGTTTCGTGATCGTCTACAAGTCCATGCGGGTGATCAGTTTCGCCCAACCGGCCTTCATGATGGCGGGCGCGTTGCTGGTCAGCTACCTCGTCGTCTCTCTCAACTTCTTCCTCGCTGTGATTGTTGCGCTGCTGCTGACCGCGCTACTCGGGGCAGGCGTGGAGCGGCTGGCCCTGCGGCCGATGATCGGCAAGCCGGTGTTCGTGATCGCGATCATCACGCTCGGCGTCGACATCGTGATCCGCACGGTCGTGAACTCGTTCATCGGCCTGGACATCCGGCAGATGGGCGACCCGTGGGGGCTGGGGCAGGTCGGCGTACTGGGGGTGAAGATCGACCAGCGGCACTTGGCCACGCTCGTGACGACGCTGGTCGTGGTGGCCGCGCTGTTCGCGTTCTACCGCTGGTCGCGGACCGGTCTGGCGATGCGGGCGGCGTCGTCGGACCAGGAGGTCGCGCTGGCCCAAGGCGTCTCGGTCGGGCGGGTGTTCTCGCTGTCCTGGGCTCTCGCGGCGGCTCTGGCCGGTCTCGCCGGAGTGTTCTTGTCGACCGGGATCGGACTCGAGCAGAACCTCTGGCTGACCGCTCTGAAGGCGCTTCCGGTGATCATTCTCGGCGGACTGGATTCGCTGGGCGGAGCAGTGGTCGCCGGGCTCTCGATCGGCGTCGTCGAGGCGCTGGTCGGCAGCTACGGCGGCGACCTGCATCCGGTGTTCGGCGGGGACTTCTTCCTGGTCGTGCCCTACCTGCTGATGCTGCTCGTCCTGCTCGTCAGACCGTACGGCTTGTTCGGCACCAGGGAGGTGGAGCGGATATGAGCCGCCCGCTGCTCTACCTGTCCTACAAGCAGGACATGGCCTTGCTCAACACACCCGCCAAGCGTGGCTGGACGATAGCGCTGGCGGTCGGCGCGGTCTTGTTGCCATTCGTGCTGACGGACGACCTGCTCGTCGTACTGGCGACGGCTTGTGTCGCAGCGATCGGCGCGATCGGCCTGAACATCGTCACCGGGTACGGCGGTCAGGTGTCGCTCGGGCACGCGTTCTTCCTGGCGATCGGTGCGTACACCGCGGCGGCGATTTCGGGTGATCCGGACAGCACGCGGTTGATCGGGTTCGGGATCACCTCGCTGCCGGTCTGGTTGCTCGCGGCCGGTCTGGTCGCCGGGTTGGCGGGACTGATCGTGGCGCCGTTGGCAGCGCGGTTGCGCGGGTTGTACCTGGCCGTAGTGACACTCGGGCTGGTGTTCATCGGCGAGCACATCTTCAAGCACTGGCGCGAGCTCACCGGCGGAGTCGGCGTGGGGCGACCGGCCGCCGTACCGGAGTTGTTCGGGTTCCAGTTCGCGGTCGACGGGGCGATGTTCACGAAGGCGCAGAAGCTCTATCTGCTGATGCTCGTGCTGCTGGTGATCTTCGGCGTACTGGCTCGCAATCTCGTCCGGTCGCGGACCGGCCGCGCGCTGGCCGCCGTACGGGATCGGGATCTGGCCGCCGAGGTGATCGGCGTCGACGTGACGCGGTACAAGATGATCGCATTCGCGGTGTCGTCGTTCTATGCGGGCGTTGCGGGCGCCCTGCTGTACGTGATGATCGGCTTCGTCGAACCGGGGTCGTTCAACCTCGGGATGTCGGTGCAGTACATCGCGATGATCCTGATCGGCGGCGTCGGCACCATCTCGGGATCCGTGCTCGGCGCGCTGTTCATCACGCTGCTGCCGCGGATCACCCGCGAGCTCCCGGCCGTGCTGCCGTTCATCAGCAGCAGTTCCGGGTCCGGCGGTATCACGGTCTTCCAGGTCGAGACGATCCTCTACGGCCTGTTGATCATCGGGTTCCTGATCTTCGAACCGCGCGGGCTGTTCGGGATCTGGATCCGGCTCCGCACCTACTGGAAATCCTGGCCGTTCTCGCACTAAGGAGTTTCGATGAGCATTCGGAAGGGATTCACCGTCGCGCTGGTCGCGGCGCTGACCTTGCTGGTGGGGTGCCGCAACGACGCCCCGCAGACACAGGAGGGTGGTTCGGGCGTCAAGTTCGACGTCGGGGTCACCAAGGAGCCCTGCCCGGCCGCGATCGACAAGGCCAAGGGCTGTATCTACCTCGGCTCGATCTCGGACCTGACCGAGGGCCCGTTCAAGGCGCTCGGGGTGCCGATCACCGAGAGCCAGAAGGCGTTCTGGAAGCGCGTCAACGAGTCCGGCGGGATCGGGGCCTTCGAGGTCGACGCGACCAAGTACGTCAAGGACAACAAGTACAACCCGCAGATCCACAACGAGGTGTACGCCGAGATCAAGCCCGACGTACTGGGCCTGGCGCAGACCCTCGGTTCGCCGACCACCGCGGCCATCCTCGGCGATCTCAAGTCCAGCAACGTGATCGGCGTACCGGCGTCGTGGACGTCAGCCTGGGCGTTCGAGGACGTGATCCTGGAGTCGGGCACGAACTACTGCTTCGAGTCGATGAACTCGGTCGACTTCGCCGCCGAGACGCTGAAGTCGAAGACCGTCGCGGCAGTGCACTTCCCGGGTGACTACGGCGACGACGCGGCGGCCGGCACGAAGATCGCGGCGGCGGCGAACGGGATGACGTTCACCGATATCCCGACCGCGCCGGGGCAGGAGAACCAGGGGGCGGCGATCCAGAAGCTGCTCGCGGCCAAGCCTGACCTGGTCATCCTGAGCACCGGCCCGACCGAGGCCGCAACCATCGTCGGTGGCGCTGCGCAGAACGGGTTCAAGGGTCAGTTCATCGGCACCAGCCCGACCTGGAACCCGGCTTTGCTGAAGAGCCCGGCCGCGCCCGCACTCACCGCGCTATACCGGCAGTCGGGCCCTTGGGCGCCGTACGGGACCGACACGGCCGGGCACAAGGCCCTCGCTGGCGCGATCGACCAGGCGACGTTCAAGGCGGCGCCGAACGACGGCTACACGGCCGGATGGGTCTGGTCCTACCCGATGAAGGCAGCCCTGCAGAAGGCCGTCGACGCCAAGGACATCACCCGGGCCGGGCTGCTGGCCGCGGTAAAATCGCTGGAGACGGTGGACTACGAAGGGATGCTCCCGGCAGCGGCCGGCAAGTTCAGCGGCACGCCGAGCGAACGCGTGTTCCGGCAGAGCATCATCTCCAAGGTGGACCCGTCGGCCCCGACCGGAGTGAAGGTCGAGAAGGACTTCTTCACCGGAAAGACCGCCGAGAAGCACGAGTTCACCAAACCCTGCTACCAGTAACCGGTGCACGCGCCCCGAGGAGCGTTTGACGATGCGAGAACTCGTCTACCTGTCGGAGGCCAAACTCCAGCAGTTCCGCAAGCCCGCGAGCAAGCGCGCCGGCCTCGGCGGCACCTTCAAGATCTCGACGGCGGGGCTCGGCCTGCCCGCCGTCGAGGCCGGACTCGCGTACGACGCCGCCCGGACAGCCGCCGCTACGATGGCCACCCTCGACCAGGCCGAGAAGCACATCCGGTCGAAGTGGCGGGTCCGCTGGTGGGCCGCGGAGCCGAAGCCGCAGCCGGGGGAGTGGATCCGGTTCGAGACGCGCCTGGCGTTCGCCGTACGGAGTGATGAGTGGTTCGTCCCGGGGGAGCCGGTGCTGTTCTTCTGGGGACGCGAGGACCCCCACGACGAGCGGTCGGCGCAGCTACTGCTGCACGGCTCGCCGGAGCACCTGATTCGACGTACCGCCAGCGGGCCTTCGGAGGGCAGGAGGCCGTCGATGTCGGCCGGCAGTTCCAAATACCCTAGCGCCGTCGACGACGGCGCTGGACGCGGATCGACGGCCCGCCAGTACCTGCGGTTGATCCAGGAGCTCCGCCGGACAGCACCCGATGACAGCGCCGCCTGGCTGAGCGGGATGGCCCGGACGACCTATGCCGCAGACCTGCGGGGCCGGCGTCTCGTGGTGGCGAGCCCGCTCTCCGTCGAGTACCTACCGACGCCTCGGTGACACGCGTTCTCTTGTGGTTTGTCCTGTGTTTACCGTACGTTCACTGGCGACCACTGCTTGTCCCTCGAGTTCGCGGAGGCCGCCCTCATGTCTCAGTTGTCCAGGCGTCAGTTCGTCGGTACGGCCGCAGCGGCGGGAGCCGCCGTCACAGTGGCCGGCTCGGTGGAGGCGCTCTATACGGCGGCTCCGGCGCTCGGGACGTCCGGGCCGAAGATCGGCTACGGGCCGCTGATCCCGGATCCGGACGGGATGCTCGACCTGCCGCACGGATTCCGGTACGACATCCTGTCCCGGGAAGGCACCATCCGTTCGGACGGGTTGGCTGTGCCGAGTCGCTTCGATGGGATGGGCACGTTCGCCGCGCGCGACGGTGGCGCGCACCTGGTCCGCAACCACGAGTGCAGCCCGACCTCGAAGATCAAGGTCGTCGCACCGCCGGAGCGCACCTACGACCCGGGCGGCGCGGGCGGTACCAGCACGCTGGTCGTGAACCGGCACCACCGCACTCTGAAGGAATACGTGAGCCTCGGCGGTACGGCGATCAACTGTTCCGGCGGGATCACCCCGTGGCGGACGTGGTTGACCTGTGAGGAGACCGAGCTCAAGGCCGGTCAGAGCGGTTACACCAAGGACCACGGCTTCATCTTCGAGGTCGACCCGTACGACGACCGCCGCAACAACAACCCCTTCCCGCTCAAGGAGATGGGCCGCTTCCAGCACGAGGCCGTAGCGATCGACCCGGCAACCGGCATCGTCTACGAGACCGAAGACGCCTTCGTCGCGCCACTCGGCGGTTTCTACCGCTTCCTCCCGAACCGCCCCCGCGGCGGCTGGGGCTCCCTGCGCGCCGGCGGCGAACTGCAGGCGATGCACATCCCAGGTCTGCTGGACATGTCCACCGTCCAGGAAGCCGGCGCCATCTTCCACGGTGTCCAATGGGTCAAGGTCCCCGACCCCTTGGCGACCACCGAGTCGGTCCGCGCCCAGGCCTACTCCAAGCCCATCACCGGCGGCTACAAGCTGGAGGGTTGCTGGTGGGGAACCCGAGACCGCTGCGTCTACTTCGTCTCCTCCTTCGCCCGCACCGAACTAGGCCCCAAGATCGACCACGACGGCCAGGTCTGGCGCTACGACCCCCGCAAACACACCCTCCGCCTCGAAGTCATCTTCAAACGCGACAAGCCCGGCTCCGACAACCCCGAGTTCGACGCCCCCGACAACATCACCATGTCGCCGTACGGCGGCCTGATGATGTGCGAGGACGGCATTGGCGACCAACACATCCTCGGCACCACCGAAGACGGCAAAGTCTTCAAATTCGCCAAGAACACGGCGAATATCGGCACCCCCGAAGAACCCGAGTACGGCGAACTGACCGGCGCCGGCTTCTCCGCCGACGGCCGCACCATGTTCTTCAACGTCTACAACCCCGGCATCACCTACGCCATCACCGGCCCCTGGCGCCGCCGCCGCTAACCCGGCTGAGGTAGTCAACCCCACCCGTGCACGCCTGTCGTGTTCAGGTGGTGTTGCCCGCCCACGCCCGGCAGGTGGTGACCGGGTGCGAGCATCTGATCGTCGGGTGGGTAGTACGTGGCGGCTTTTCGGGATCGAGTTGGTTCTGAGTTCGGTGATGGCGTGGTTGGTTGGTCTGCTCGGTACAGGACGCCGGCAGGATTGCCCGAGACCGGGCGGTCGGGACGATTGTCGACGGTCGCCGCAACTGCAGATCTGCAGCTCTAGGTAATCGGCAGATTTGCAGTCAACGGCTGGCAGGTTTGCAGCCCGGTGCCCCTCGGCAGGAAGGGGCCCGAGCGTTCGCTCGACCAAGAGCCGCGTGCAAGGCCCGTACCTGCGACCAACGGATTAGAAGTCGCGAATATCAGCCCAGGTCATCCGAGTACACCAACCATCATCTGGCCCGGGCTTTCGCACCGTCTCAGCCATCCTCGGCCTCATCGCCCATCAGACCGGTTCACCACGAATAACCTCCATCACCGGTAACTCCACCGGTAACTCCCGGGCATGCAGATCCGTGCGAGTGTGGTGAGCTGCTGCCGACTGTGGCTTCCCTGTCGCCGGCAATCGGTTGCCGGCGACCAATTCCTCACAGTCGACGATCGGGCCGCACCGCCAGGGGTGCGACTGAAGCCACCGTGCCCGGCGACTACGTCGTACCACCCACACATCGAGCAGGAGAGTCCCAAATGGCGGGTTGGTTTGCAGTGCCGGCCGCTGGCCCATGGGATGCTACGGGCGCTGGCGAGCAACACCAGTGGGGCGTTGGCCGGTTCCGTTCGGACCATGGCTTTGCGGGCAGGAGTTGAGGCGTGAGCCGTGTTCTGCATTTGATCGTTTGCGGCGCTGGCCCCGCGGAGCGGGTTGCGGACATGATCGATTTGGCGCGACAGGATGGCTGGGATACGTACTGCATCGTGACCGCGGCTGCGGCTGAGCACTTCGTTGATCTTGACGAGCTCCGGAAGGTCTCTGGGCATCAGGTGCGTACTACTTATCGTGTTGAGGGTGACGGGCCGGTGCCGCCTGCGGACGCGGTGATCGTGGCGCCGGCTACCTACAACACGATCAACAAGTGGGCGGCAGGTGCGGCAGACAACTATGCGTTGACTCAGCTTGCCGAGTTGACGGGAGCCGGCGTACGTGTCGTCGCTGTTCCGTTCGTCAACCAGGCTCTGGCGGCGAATGCGGTGTTCCTTCGGAGCGTCGAGAGTCTCCGAGCGGCTGGAGTTCGCGTGCTGTTCGGGCCGGGGGAGCTTGAGCCGCATCCGCCTCGGACTGGTAGCTCTGCGTTGGCCGCCTTTCCGTGGGGGATGGCGCTGGAGGCGGCCGGTTAGCCGAGGGATGCGCTGGCGGCTCGGAGTTCGGCTAGGGCGGCTAGGGCGTGGGGGGCGAAGGGGTCGGTGGGGCGGTCGGATTCGGACCAGGTGACGAAGCCGCGTTTGAAGGCCAGGGCGCCTAGTTCGGCGGCCAGGGCTGCGACGGGGTCGGCGATGCCGCGGGCGGTCAGGGCTTCGGCCATGGCGGCGGTGAGGCCGACTGTTTTGAGGGCGTCGCGTTCCTGGAGTTCGGTGCTCGCGGCGATGGCTGCTTTCAGGCGGGGGGCCAGTTCGCGGTTCATCGGGCCCATCACGGTTGCGGCTCGCTCGAGGCCGTTCGCGACTGCTTCGAGGGGGGTCGCGGTGGCGGGTGCTTCGGCGATGCCCTCGGTCAGGAGGCGGCTCAGGGCTTCCTGGCCGGCGGCGAGCAGTTCGCGCTTGTCCGGGAAGTGCCGGAAGAACGTGCTCTTGGTGACGCCCGCGCGGTCGGCGATCTGGGCCACGGTCGTCGCGTCGTAGCCCTGCTCGGTGAACAGGTCGACGGCGGCCACGACGAGGCGTTCGCGCGCTCCCGGTTCCCAGCGACTCATGGCACCATCATAGTGACGGGACTCTTGTCCCATCGCAGTGCTACTGTGATGGGACAAAGGTCCCATCACTTTCTGGAGAACATCATGCACGTCTTCCTCACCGGCGGCACCGGCCTGGTCGGCTCCGCAGTCGTCGGCGAACTGCTCGCCAACGAGCACACCGTCCTCGCGCTGGCCAGGTCCGACGCCTCCGCCCAGGCCGCCGTACAGGCTGGTGCCGAGGTGATTCGTGGGTCGCTCTCCGACCTGGACGTCCTCCGGGCAGGCGCCGCCAAGGCCGACGGAGTCATCCACCTTGCCTTCGGCCACGACTTCAGCACGGCGGCGGCAGTGGCGGCGTCCGTCGCCGAGGAGACCGCGGCGCTCGAAGCCATCGGCGAAGCGCTGGCCGGCACCGGCAAACCGTTCGTCACTGTCTCCGGTACGCCGACCGCGCCCGGCCGTCCGTCGACGGAGGCGGACGAGCTGTCGAGCGAGGGGCTGGTCGGCGGCCGCAGTCGCGCGGTCGCAGCCGTCGTGGCCCTCGCCGAACGCGGTGTCCGCAGCTCAGCCGTCCGCCTCCCGCGAACTGTGCACAACAACGGCGACGGTGGATTCGCCGGTTTGCTGACCACCATTGCCCGCGGTTCTGGGGTCGTCACCTATCCCGGCGACGGCACCCAGCGCTGGCCCGCCGTCCACGCCCTCGACGCAGCCGTCCTCTTCCGCCTCGCCCTGGAGAAGGCCGAGCCCGGCACCTACTGGCATGCCGTAGCCGACGAAGGCGACCGAGTCACCGACATCGTCGACGTCATCGCCCGCCGCCTCAACCTCCCCGTCAAAGCCGTTTCCATCGAAGACTTCGGCCCGCTGGGTCAGATCTTCGCCGCCGACCAGCCCTCGTCGAGCGACCAGACCCGCCGAACCCTCGGCTGGGAACCCAAACACCCTGGACTCCTCGCCGACCTGAAGAACCTCCAGCCTGCCTGACGATCTGCGGAACGACAGGAGGTGTCGGTCGGTTCCACGCCTCTGCCGGACGCGCTGAGCGTGCGCGTGCTGGGTAGTAGGTCTATACGTCCTGTCCGTAGGCAGATGCGGCGGGGTGACCGCGTCCAGCGGTGTTCTGCGTGGATCTCGTGAATCGGCTCGACTTCGGGTCCGTCTCGGGTGAGCATGTGCGGACGAGTCGCACCGCGCCGCCTGACAGGCAGCCTGCCGCCCGCGGTCCGACAGAGTGGGGGTACGCCCGAAATGAACTGGACCATGCGCCGTCGCACCGCCGTGGTGGGTTGCGCGGCCGCCGTCGCCGCGGTGGTCGCCGGGTTACAGGGGCTGCCTGCCCCGGCCCAGGCCGATCCGCCGCCGGACAACAGGTCACAGCTGCTCGACGTGAGCACGCCGACCCGCGCAGACAAAGAGAAGCTGCTCAAGCTCGGATTCGACGTCACCGAGCAGGCCGACGCCGACTCCGTCACGGTGTTCGCCGGGGACGCCCGCGAGCGGAGCCTGCTGAAGTCCGCCGGCTACGAGTGGACCGTCAAGGTCGCCGATGTTGAGGAGCAGAACCGTCTCGACCGCGCCAAGGACGCCGACTATGCGGCCAAGACCGCTGTCTCACCGCTGCCCAGCGGGCGCGACACCTACCGTCGGCTGGCCGACTACGAGGCGGATCTGACCCTGCTGGCCAAGAAGTACCCGAGGCTGGTCAAGCCGATCACGCTGCCCTACAAGACCGGCGAGGGCCGCACGGTCCGGGGTGTCGAGATCACCACCAACCCGCAGAACGTGAGCGACGGCAAGCCCGTCTTCCTCCTGATCGGCGCGCACCACGCCCGCGAGTGGCCGTCGGCGGAGACCGCGATCGAGTACGCCTTCGACCTCACCAAGAACTACGGCAAGAACAAGCGGATCACGTCGATCGTGCAGAACACGCGCACCATCGTCGTACCGATCATCAACGTCGACGGCTACAACACTTCGCGCGAGGCCGCTCCCAAGGGTGACTTCAGCAAGTTCGACTACGAGATGAAGCGCAAGACGTGTGAGGTGACGGCCAAGACGCTGCCCGAGGAGCTCGGCGGCGACTGCGGCAACAACCCGCAGGGCGTGCAGCGCGGTACTGACCCCAACCGGAACTACCCGGGCTTCTGGGGTGGACCGGGCGCGAGCACCAACTACCGCAGCGAGACCTACCGCGGTGACGGGCCGTCCATCCTGCCCGAGGTGCAGAACGTCCGCTGGGTCGTCTCCAACCGCCAGGTGACCGGACTGATCACCCTGCACACCTTCGGGAACCTGATCCTGCGTCCGCCGGGCGTGATGGCCGTGGGCGCACCCCCGGACGAGCCGGCGTACAAGGCTCTCGGAGCATCGCTGGCGGTAGACAACGGCTACACCAACCAGCCGAGCTACCAGCTGTACGACACCACCGGTTCGACCGAGGACTGGAGCTACTGGGCAACCGGCGGCTTCGGGTTCACGTTCGAGATCGGCTCGTCGTTCCATCCGCCGTACGCCGAAGGGGTCATCGCGCACTACCTCGGCCAGGCGCCGGCGCCGGGTGCGGGTACCGGCGGTAACCGCGAGGCCCTGCTGACGATGAGCGAGGCCACCGGTAACGCCAAGCTGCACTCGACCCTCCTCGGCGCGACCACACCCGGCCGCACGCTGAAGATCGCGAAGACCTTCCAGACGCCGACCTCGCCGGTGGTCCAGCCGGACGGCACGGCGAAGGACCCGATCATCTACACCGACAAGCTCGAGTCGACGCTGACCACCGGTCTCGGCGCGTTCAAGTGGTCGGTCAACCCGTCCACCCGCCCGTACGTCGCCGGCCGTTGGGGCCGTGACCCGGTCGCACCGACCCAGCCGTCGGTCACGTTGACCAACCCGGACGGGATCCCGGTCAAGGGCCAGTCCGAGACTGCCACGTTCACGATCAAGGCGCCGCCGGAGGCCGACAACGGCAAGGCCACGATCAAGATCGGCTGGAACAAGCCGGACGTCGACTGGGACGTCTACATCTACGGACCGGACGGCAAACGGGTCGCCCAGGCGGCGTCGCTGGCCGACCCGGAGGTCGCTGTCCTGCTCGACCCGGTGCCCGGCCAGTACACGGTCCAGGTGGAGAACTTCGACGGTGGTGAGACGGCCGACTGGACCGGCTCGGTCGAGTTCGCCCCGCCGACGCCCGCGTCGTACACCGGTGTCAAGGAGAGCTGGAAGCTGAGCTGCTACACCAAGGGCGGCAACCTTCTCGGCTCTCGCGACGTCACCGTCGACCGCGGTAGGACGGCCTGGGTCGGCGACCCCTGCCGCCGCTTCAAGGGCTGAGCCACCCCGCGGACCCCTCGGCGATCAAGCAGTACGCCGAGGGCTCCGCCGCCGTCGTACCGGCGCTGCTCAACCACGCACCTGGAGCTCCCCGTCTGTGGGCCTACTCGCAGGCGTTCGCTGGGCGATCTGCCGAAGGACAGGAGGTGTCGCCGGATCCGGTGTCGGAACTCGGCCCGGTGAGCGTGACGGCGGCATGTGCTGGGCGTATACGTCCTGTCGTTGGCGAACTCATCCACCTTGGGTGGTTGGCCGAGTGCGGTACGTGGTGACAACGTCGTCGTCTTCTCGGGTGGGGTATGTGGACCTAGCGTGAGGCTCGTCCGTGGGTATTCAGGGGAGGGATTCGCTCATGCGAGATGTTCGGAGAGGGTTGCTGGCGATGACTGGGGCGCTTGTCCTGGTGGCTGGTGCGGTTGTGGCGCCGGTTGGGGCTGGGGCGGGTGTTGCTGGGGGCGACACCGAGTACCTGGTTCTGCTGGAGGAGGGTGCGGATCGGAGTCAGGCCGTTGCGGCGGTTAAGGCGGCTGGCGGTGAAGTTGTTAAGGAGAACGCGAACCTGGGCACGTTGACTGTGCGTGCGGCCGCGTCTGGATTTGTTGGTCGGGTGTCGGCTTCTAGTGCGATTGAGGGGGCGGCGCGTAGTCGGCCGATCGGGACTGTGCCGCGGGTGGAGAAGCCGCTCAGTGTGGAGTCTGAGAACGGCGGAAGTGGAAAGGCCGCCGCGGGCAAGAAGGTTGTTGGGATGGATCCGCTGGATGCGCAGTTGTGGGGGCTGCGGATGGTTCGGTCGGATTTGGCGCGACGGGTTCAGCCGGGCAAGAAGGCGGTCAAGGTCGGTGTGCTCGATTCGGGGATCGATGCACGCAACCCGGACATCGCGCCGAACTTCGACTGGAAGTTGTCGCGGAACTTCGCGCCGGACATTCCCGAGATCGACGGAGTGTGTGAGTTCAGTGGTTGTGTCGACCCGGTTGGCTGGGACGACAGCGGGCACGGGACGCACGTGGCCGGCACGATTGGTGCCGCGGTCAACGGTGTTGGCGTTTCCGGGGTTGCGCCGAACGTGACGCTGGTAGAGATCCGCGGTGGTCAGGACAGCGGGTACCTGTTCCTCGGCCCGGTCACAGATGCTCTGACGTACGCCGGTGATGTCGGACTCGATGTCGTCAACATGTCGTTCTACGTCGACCCGTGGCTCTACAACTGCACCGCCAACCCGGCGGACAGCCCGGAGGCACAGGCCGAACAGCGCACCATCATCCGGGCGATGACCCGCGCCCTGAACTACGCGCACCGGCATGGTGTGACGCTGGTCGGTTCGCTCGGCAACAACCACGAGGATCTCGGCAAACCGCGCACTGACCTCTCGAGCCCGGACTTCCCGGCGGGCACGGAGTACCCGCGGCCGATCGACAACGCGACCTGTGTCGACCTGCCAGTCGAGGGTCCGCACGTGATCGGTGTGTCGGCGCTCGGTCCGTCGAGCACCAAGGCCGACTACTCCAACTACGGCACCGAGCAGATCGAGGTGTCCGCGCCCGGCGGCTGGTTCCGCGACTTCTTCGGTACGCCGCAGTTCCGGACCAACGGCAACCTGATCCTGTCGACGTACCCGGTCAACACCCTGCAGGCGAACGGTAGCGTCGACGCCGCCGGCGAGCTCACTCCCGCCGGTATCGCCCTCGGGGCACAGAAGCAGTGCCCGGCCGGAGTCACCGACTACACCAAGTGCGGCTACTACTTCCCGCTCCAAGGCACCTCGATGGCATCACCGCACGCCACCGGTGTGGCTGCCCTGATCGTCAGCCAGTACGGCAAGGGGCGCCCGGGTGGCTTCGGCATGGACCCGGACAAGGTCGGCCGGATTCTGATGGACACCGCCCAGTCCCGTGCCTGCCCGAACCCACCGTTGCTGACCTACACCAACGAGGGACGTCCCGCGGAGTTCAACGCACTCTGCGAAGGCACCCGCAACTTCAACGGCTTCTACGGCCACGGCATCGTCGACGCCTGGGCCGCCGTAACCCGCCGCTGACCGACGAGACCCAAGTGGGCTCAGACTGCTGGGCGAATCCGCTCCAACGCCCAGCAGTCGGGCCCCGGCATTCCCCGGTACGGCGGGAATTCGGTGGCTCGGTGTCGCCGTTGCTCCTACGCTTGGACCGAAGTCCGTACTGCCGCGACAGCGCGGTGGGCGTTCGACTACTGAGGGGAGCTCGGCCGTGCGTTACAGCATCGCTGTGCGAGTTCCCCTGTCACGGTACGACGTGATCCTGGTGTCTTCGTGCGTCAGGTCCCGGCTGCGCGGCCGGCACCTGTTCGTGACGAACTGATCCTGGCTGCTGCCCGGAGGCCGGTTCGTCCGCGAATTGCGCTGCCCTGATCCGGATCATCCGAAAGGCCATCGGCCATGCGTACGAACCTTGACCACTGTCGACAACACCACCCGCTCGCCGGCCTGCGCAATGTCGGCATCCTCGCCCACGTCGATGCCGGTAAGACCACCGTCACCGAACGGGTCCTGTATCTGACCGGCACCATTCACAAGCGCGGTGAAGTCCACGACGGCACGACTGTCACCGACTTCGACCCGCAGGAACGCTCTCGTGGGATCACGATTTTCGCCGCCGCCGTGAGTTGCGACTGGGACGGGCACTCGATCAACCTGATCGACACTCCGGGCCACGTCGACTTCTCCGACGAGGTGGAGCGGTCGCTGCGGGTGCTCGACGGTGCTGTGGCACTGCTCGACGCGGTCGCGGGAGTCGAACCGCAGAGTGAGTCGGTCTGGCGGCAGGCCGACCGGTACGGCGTACCGCGGATCGCGTTCGTCAACAAGATGGACCGCCCCGGCGCCGATCTCGATACCGCGGTGGCGTCGATCCGCGAGCGGTTGCACGTGACCCCGCTCGTGGTGCAGTTGCCGATCGGGAGCGAGACCGAGTTCAGCGGAGTGATCGACCTGGTCACGATGCGGGCGTACGTCTGGAACGACGACACCTTCGCGGAGATCGCGGTGCCGGAAGCCCTGCTGGAACAGGCGAGGCGACGGCGCCGGCTGCTCGAGGAGACAGTCGCTGAGCTCCACCCCGACGTACTGGAGGAGTTCTATGAGCGGTCATCGGTCTCGGCGGAGACGCTGACTGCCGCGCTGCGGGACCTGACCCGGTCCGGTGCCGGAGTCGTGGTCCTGTGCGGATCGGCGTACCGCAACCGCGGGATCGAGCCGTTGCTGGACGCCGTCGTCGCCTATCTACCTTCTCCGGCCGAGGTTCCGGCAGTGCGCGGTACGGCGGATGGAGTGGTGCAGGAGCGGGTTGCCGACCCGATGGCGCCGTTCGCGGCACTCGTGTTCAAGGTGAACTCGACCGCTACTGGCCGGCTGACGTACCTGCGGGTGTATTCGGGAACGATTCGGAAGGGAGGGACAGTGGTGGACGTAGGCGCGGGACGCACCGAGCGGATCAGCCGGATCCTGCGGGTGCAGGCCGACCAGCACGCTGAGGTCGAGCAGGCGGTCGCCGGTGACATCGTCGCGGTCGTCGGACCGAAGTCCGCCCGCAGCGGCGCCACGCTGTGCGCGCCGGCGGCACCCCTGTTGCTCGAGGCACCAGTGGTGACCGACCCGGTCGTCTCCGTGGCAGTCGAGGCTCGCAGGAGCACCGACAACGACCGCCTTGCGGCAGCACTGACGCGGCTGGTCGAGGAGGACCCGTCGTTGACGGTCCGGACCGATTCCGAGACCGGTCAGACGCTGTTGTCGGGCCTGGGCGAGCTGCATCTCGAGGTCGCGGTGGAGAAGGTACGTCGTGCTCACGGGTTGGAGATCGGAGTCGGTCGGCCACAGGTGACCTACCGCGAAACAGTCGCTCGCGGGGTGTCCGGGCTGGTGTATCGGCACGTCAAGCAGGACGGCGGTGCCGGTCAGTTCGCCCACATCACTCTCGATGTCGAACCGCTGGAGGTCACTGATGACTTCGCCTTCCAGTCGGTCGTGGTCGGTGGGCGAGTGCCGCAGGAGTACGTCCGCGCAGTCGAGGCAGGCTGCCGGGATGCTCTGGCCGAAGGACCCCTCGGCGGGCACCCGGTGACCGGAGTGCGCGTCACCCTGACGGACGGGGCCACCCATCCGAAGGACTCCTCGGAGTTGGCATTCCGTACGGCGGGCAGGTTGGGGCTCCGGGAAGCGTTGCGTGCGAGCGCGATGGTGCTCCTGGAGCCGGTCGCCGAGGTCACGGCGACCGTGCCTGAGGATGCCATGGGCGGCGTACTCGGCGACCTGGCGGCACGGCGTGGCCGGATCTCGGGTTCGACCGCGAGGTCCGGGGCGATGGTGATCGTCGCCACCGTGCCGCTGGCTGAGTTGTTCGGCTACGCGACGCAGTTGCGCAGCCGGACCCAGGGCCGGGGAACCTTCACCACCCGAACCACCGGCTACGTCCCGGCGCCGTCGCTGTAGAGGCACGCACAGACCCCGCCCGCGGGCGGGGTCTGTGTAACCCAGAGGCCTGTGTGGCAAAGGCTTCCAACCGGACTGGTGACCGGCCGGGTGGGTCAACGGCCGTTTCAGGACCAAGGGACCGCCGGAGTCGCTGAGCACTGGTACGACGAGTTTCTGGAAGGTGCCGATCGGGCCGGTGCCCTTGGTGTTGCCCCAGCCGTAGACGCCCGACGGCGCCGACGGCGTCGGCTGCGGGATTGACCTCGAGGGGGAGCGTCGGGACCCGGCACCGCAAG
Source organism: Kribbella yunnanensis (assembly GCF_039529655.1). Lineage (NCBI taxonomy): Bacteria > Bacillati > Actinomycetota > Actinomycetes > Propionibacteriales > Kribbellaceae > Kribbella > Kribbella yunnanensis. Next base: position 357,945 of record NZ_BAAANF010000009.1, read on the forward strand.
GTCGTTGCTGAGCGCAACACACCTTCGGTGGGCGATCTGCCGAAGGACAGGAGGTGTGGCTGGATCTGGTGTCGGCACTTGGCTCGGTGAGCGTGTCGGCGGTATCTACTGGGCGTATACGTCCTGTCGTTCGGCAGTTCCGTCCGGCGGTGTCGGTACGGACACGTAGTAGTACCTCGTGGGCGGTGCCGGTGCGTGCCGGGCACGCTCAGCGAGCGCCTGGTTCCGGGACTACTACGTGTCGTTGGCGTCGCCACCACCCACCCGCCTTCAGCTGCCCGCGGCGGGTCACGGCCGCCGGGCGTGGGCGGGGAACATCACTCGCGCCGCGACAAGCGCCCGCGGGTGGGGTTTACCACCTTCAGCGGACGGGGCTGACGTAGGTCCAGTCGCCGTTTTCGCGGGTGAAGTGGCTGTTTTCCTGTTGCGCGCCGCCCGCGTAGCTGGCGCGGAATTCTACGGTGCCTTCGGTGTGGAAGGGGGTGCCGTTGGTGGTCGCCAGGATCTCTAGGCCGGTCCAGCGGATGTTGGGGGAGAGCTCCAAAACCGGTGGGCGGGTGGTGGAGTGCCAGGTGCGGAGCAGGTACGCCGTGTCGCCGACTACGAAGGCGGTGTAGCGGGAGCGCATCAGTTGCTCGGCGGTGGTCGCCGTACGGGTGCCGTTGTGGAGGGCGCCGCAGCACTCGGCGTAGGTCGCGGGTAGGCCGCAAGGGCAGGGCGTGGTCGGGCCTGGCATAAACAAGATTCTCGCAGAGTGGGGCCGGGCGGTTGGTGGTCCGCCCGGACCCGTACGGCGTACTAGGGGGTCTCGATGATGATGTCGGCCTCCATTTCCAGTACACGTTGGTAGTCCTCGTCGAGGGTCTCGGGGTCGCTGTGGATGAGGATGACCCAGGCCAGGCAGGTGAAGAGGTCGACGGTCGCGGGGACGACCGCGTCTTCCTCGTGGAGGACCTTCCACCAGTGGAACGACTTGAGGTCTTCGATGCCGTCGAAGACCTCGCGGTTGCGGAAGTAGCCCTCGGACGGCGCGATGATGAAGATGCCGCGCAGATGCTGAACGAGGTCGAAGCCGGACCGCACCTCACCGCGGACGCGGTGGGCGACGGTTCGCTTGATGTGGTTGTCGCCGGTGGCCAGTTCGCTGACCATCTGGTGACCGCCGCCGGCGGGTCGGGCGGCTACCTCGATCAGCCGGGGGCCTTCGGCGGTCATCATCACTTCGACGTGGCCGCAGCCGATCCGGATGCCGACGGCGTCGAGGACGTCGCGGGTGTACGGCCAGAGTGCCTGGACCTCCGGGTCGTCCTCGGCGAGGAAGTCGATCCGGCGGTAGATGCCGATCTTGTCGCCGCGCCCGACCTTCGTGTACCGGCAGACGTCGACGAGCGCGTGCACGCCGTCGACGCTGTAGGTGTCGACCAGGTACTCCGTTCCTTCGGCGTACTCCTGGATGAGGACGGCGTCGTTGATCAGCCCCATCTTGTTCGCCCGGCCGAGCACCCGGTGGAAGCGCTCGCGCCAGTCGCCGCCCTCGAAGACGACGTACACCTCGTCGCCGGCGGCACTCTTCGGTGGCTTGATCACCAGCCGGCGGCCGAGCAGGTCGTTGGCCCGCAACCATTCCTCGGCCTCGGCCTCGTCGGCGGTCAGCACCTGCCGCAGCCGCGGCACACCCGCCGCCGACAGAGCCTGCGCCATCTCCCACTTGTCGCGCCGGGCCGATGCCAGCGCCGGCACGTTGCCCGTCCCCGGCAGCAGGATCTCGATCAGCTGATCACAAAGTTCGACCCCGCTCTCCGCGCCCGGCACCAAGTACGTCGGCTCGTACTGCCGCAGCTCCTCGGCCAACGCCACCACATCACCGGTGAAGTAGTGGACGTGATCGAAATCCTCCGGGTTCCACGAAGTCGTGTACGCCGGTGGTGGCTCCAGACCGCTCAGTACGGCGACCGGCTTCCGCCCCGCCGCACGGAACGCGGCCGGATACTCCTGACCTGTGGACAACGGATCCACGATGATCGTGTATTCGCTCATGCCTTGCCTCCTTCGGCGACTTCGGCAACTTCGGTGATGGGTGCGAGCTCGGTGGTCTCTTCAGCCCGCGCCGGAGCCATCCCGAAGTACGCGAGGACGAGTCCGATCGCAGCGAGCACACCGCACCACAGCCACACCTGGGTCCCGGCGCTGTTCCACACCCAGACCCCGAGGAACGGGCCGAGCGCCGATCCGAGACCGAACATCGCGTGCGCCCCACCGACGTACCGGCCGAGCAACGGTTTGGGCGCGGCCATGCCGGGATAGGCGAACATGGTCGGGCCGCCGACGATCTCGGCCAGTGTCCAGAGCAGTGTGCCGATCACGAAGATCGCCAGCCCGCCCGGCAGCGCGTAGAACGCGAGTCCACCACCGAGCAGCACGAAGCCGACCATCGCGACCGTCCGGGCCGGTTTGTTCTGCACGACCTTGGTCACCAGCAACTCGCAGGTGATCACGATGAACCCGTTCAGGGCGACCATCGCGCTGTACCACCAGGTCGAGAATCCCTCGACGTTCATGTGCAGCGGCAGCACCGCGAGGTACTGCATGTAGATCGCCGCGTTGATGAACATGCAGACGAGGAACAGCACGTACTTGTGATCCCGCAGTACGGCGACGTAGCTGCCCTTCGGCTGTGGTTCCGCGGCCGACACCTCGGAGACAGGTTTCGTCCGCCGAGGCAACGCGACGATGGCGACTGCTGCATAGGCGAGAGCGGCGACCGCTTCGCCGATGAACAGCAGGTTCCACGACACCGCGACGAGAGCGGCACCGATGAGCGGCGCGGCCGTCGTACCGAGGTTCATCGCCAGCCGGTAGATCGCGAACGTCATCACCTGCCGGTTCTGCGGCGTCAGCTCGGTCAGCAGCGCGGCCGAAGCCGGCCGATAGAACTGCCCGACCGCACCGGCCAGCGCCACCACGACGACGACCGCGGCATAGCTCGGCACGTACGCGATCGCCAGCACGAATCCGGCCATCCCGAACATGCTGATCATCACCGCGGCCCGCGGACCGATCTTGTCCGTCAACGAGCCGCCGATGATCAGACCGATCACCGAGCCACCGCCGTACACGCCGAGCGCCGTACCGGCCTGAACCGGGGTGAAGCCCTTCGACGTGGTCAGGAACAGCACCAGGAAGACCTGCAGGAACCAGCCGAGCTTGTTCACGAAGACGCCGACCAGCAACGCCTTCACCGGCCCGGGCGCCTCCCGAATGGTCTGCCAGATCCCCGCACTCTGCTCTTCAGTTGAACTCATGACGCCGGCTCCTTGGGATGACCGCTCCAGCGCAGCGCGCGCTCGGCCGCGTCCAATCCGGTCCGGCTCTCCGCGACGGAACCGGCGACGGCGGTCGCGTACGCGATCCGGCCCCACAGCGTGCCGTCCGGCGGGGGACTGGTCGTCTGACCGGCCTCCATCAGTACGACGAGTTGGTCGATCCCCGGCGTATCAACCGGGTCGAATGCGACCGAGTCGAGCACAGTGTCGTTCTCGTCGACGTAGAAGAACCGGACCCCACCGACCAGTGTCCGATCCGGCACCAACGAGGGCTGCCGTCCACACGCAACCGCGGCCGCGGCCAGTCCGGGATCGACCCCGGTCGCCTGCAACCCGAGGTACGGGATCAGGTCGCCGCCGATCCGGGCGTTGATCTCGATGACCTTCGGTCCGTCGGCCGTCATCATGATCTCGGTGTGCGTGACGCCGTCGGTGAACGCGATCGCCTTGTGCGCGTCGACCAGCACCTGCTGCAGCTGGTCGTCGGCGAGCAGCGGGTCCGTGGCGTCCACGAAGTGACCGATCTCTTCGGCGTACGGCGGGTAGCCGATCTCCTTGCGAGCAAGGCAGAACGGCGTGACCTGGCCATGGGAGACCGCGGCGTCGATGCTGATCTCGTACCCGTCGGCGAACTCCTCGACCAGCACCTTCACGTCGTAGTGCGGCGCCTCGGGGACGGTCGTGTCGTGCGCGAAGTCCCAGTTGTCCCGAAGCTCGGCGGCGTCGTTCACCTTCACCACACCGAGGCTGGCGGCCAGCGCGCGCGGCTTGAGGATGATCGGGTAGCCGAGCTTCTCCGCTGTCGCGAGCGCCTCGTCGACCGTGTCGACGAGCACCGACACAGGCTGCGGTACGCCGTGCTCGGCCAGTGCCGTCCTGGTCAGATGCTTGTCCCGGCATCGGTTGATCATCGCGACGTCGCCACCCGGCAGCCCGAGCGCCTCGGCCACATGAGCGGTCTGCAGGATCCGTGCCTCGTCCCAGCAGAGCACACCGTCGATCGGATCATCCTGATGCAGCTTCGTAGCCGCTGCGACCAGTGCCTCGGCGTCGAGCGTGGTCTCCAGCACTGTCCAGCCGTCCAGGTACTCCTTCTCCCAGGTCGGCTCGGAATGCAAAAACATGTGCAGCCGGTACTGCGGCGCGATCGACCGCAGGATGTACTCCCGGAACAACCGCATCCCGGTGGCAACCACCAGCAGATGGGGTTTGCCCGTCATGATGCCTCCCTCATTGGTTCGGGGATCTGCCGGATTCGGCTCACCCCGCGGGTCCCGTCGGCCCGCTCGAAATGGTCGGAGATCACGATGTTGCCCTGGGCATCGATCTCCGGGATGCTGTGGCAGCGGCCGCTGATCAGCTCACCGCTCCTGGTCAGCAGGCAGTACGACGCGTCGAACGAACCGTCCGCGCGGAGTCGCCCGACCAGCCGGCCACTGCGCAACGTGCCGCCGGCGTAGAACTCCGCCCAGACCACGTCGTCCTGGCGGTGATACTGCCCGTACGGCGCGTTGCCGGCCGGATCGTCGACGTCGAGGCGGAACCACACCCCGTCGACATCGGGTGCCGTGGATTCGGGTGCCGCGGTCACCAGTGCACCGCGCAGACGTCGTCGGAGATCGGGTAGATCTCCCGCTCGAACATCGAGTTGAGGACGATCGCGGCCCGGACCGGCAGTTGCGTCAGCCCGGCGTTCGTCAGGCCGTGGCTGTACCGGCTCGCGTTGAACGTGAAGATCTTGTGCCCGTTCATCCCCTTCCAGCGCACGGAGTAGTCCGACTCGACCAGGATCTGGCCGTCGTCGTCGGTCTCGATCCGCTCCCGCAGGTCGTCGTCGAACGGTGCCGCGACGTGCTCGCGACCGGCGGCCACGATCAGTTGCCGTACGACGTGCTCCTCCGGCAACGTGGTCGTCGAGCAGCACAGGCGGATGTTGCCGTCGGACAGCAGATCCGACGTACGGACATCGCGGCCGGGAAGCAGGGTGACCGGGAACTGGCCGAGTGACAGGAAGCCGTCGTAGTTCGCCTGGTAGAGCGCCCGCAAACCGCCCGGTGTGATGGCGTCGCCGCTGTAGCGCGAGTCGTCGATCATCTGCCGGCGCATGCCCCGGTTCAGGCCTTGCAGGTACTGGATGTGCGACGGCCGGTAGAGCTCGTTGGCCATTGGGGAGTCGTCGATGCTGCGGAACCACTGGTTGCGCCCGATCCACCGGATGTCTGTGAACCCCGCTCCGAGCAGCCGCAGTACCGACTCCAGACCGGTCTGGCCGCCGCCGACGACTGCGGTCGGTGCGGTCCGGTCCAGCGTGGCGAGCCGCTGACCGAGGTCGTCGGCGATGAACGCGCGCTCCGCGGGCAGACCGCCCAGGTACGCCGGGCGCACGGCCCGCGTGCCGAGTCCGAGGACCAGGTGTTCCGACACGGCGGTCGGGACGCCGTCGACGCTGATCTCGAAGCCCTCGTCGGTGATCGAGATCGAGTCGACCTGGGAGCCGAAGCGGACCACGCCGAGCTGTTCGGTGGCCCAGGTCAGGTAGCGCTCGTACTCGATCCGGGGGAGTGAGTCGAACTGGGAGTTGATCAGCGCATACAGCCGACCGGAGGTGACCAGGTAGTTCAGGAAGGTCAGCTCGTGGCGGGGATCGACCAGGGAGACGAGGTCCTTCATCCAGCCCGTCTGCATCCGCACCCCGGGGTAGAGCAGCGGCGTGTGCCAGCCGGTGCCGGGCCGGGAGTCGAACAGGGCGAGCCGCTCGCTGGTGACGTTCTTGTAGAGCGCCGCCAACGAGAGGTTGGAGGGTCCGGCCCCGATACCCACGGTGTGGTAGCGGGGCGTCGTTCGCTGCTGTTGGTGCATACCTCGTTCGGTGATCGTCATGCGCTTGTTCTCCGTCCGCGAAGTGGAGTTACTGGTCCCGCCGGTGGCGAGCAGTTCGCTCGCGGCGGCCCGGCTAGCGGCCAGCGCGGTCTTCACGCTGCCCCCGGACCCACCGGTGAAGGTGTAGAGCCGATGAGTTCCACCAGGGACCGGCCAGAGGGTCAGTACCGGTGGATCGGCATAACAGTCGGCCGCACTGACCAGGTGGTCGGGCGCCGACAACTCGAGGTGTGGCAGCCGCTCGGCCGCGATCCGGACCGTCTGGGCGACCAGGTCCGGGATCGGGGCACTGCTGCCGGGTGGAACGGACCAGCGCTGAGTGTCGACCCCGAGGAGCAGCCGGCCGTCTGCCGTTGGCCGTCCGTACAGGTCGCTGGTCTCGTCGACGAACATGGTCGGGAGGTCGCCGGCCACGGTGTAGACGGCGATCTGGATCGCCTTGGTCTTGGTGTGGTCGCTGAGCTGGTTCTCGGCGAGGAAGGTCGGCGTCCACGAACCCGTGGCGACTACGACCGCGTCGTACAGCTCAGTCCGGCCGGGGAGACGGCACGCGACAGAGCCGTCGGGCTGGGGGAGCAGTCGCAGGACAGGCCCGGTCAGCACCCGACTGGTCCGGCCGGCGGCTAGGCGTCGTACGACGGTGTGCCGAAGCCGGTCGGGATCGATGAAACCGGCCCGCTGTTCGCAGACGCCTACCGTGCCCTCGGGCAGGCCGTGCCAGCCGCGGTGACGCAGTTCGGTGCGGTCGAGAACCGCGGTCGAGCCCGGATGCGCGTGCTCGACCTCGGCCACCGCAGCGGCAAGCCCGTCGTACTCCGGAAGCAGGTAGGTGCACCCGGTCTCCGTGTACGTCGCTTGGTCGTGGAGCGTGCCGAGGAGTTCGGTCAGGCTGTCGATGGCCAAGCGGCGTTGCAGCGGATGCGTCTCGAACCCGCGGACCCCGCCACCCGAGGCCGCGGTCGCGTCGGTCCCGGGTGGGCCGGTGATGAGGTCAACGGCGACCTGGCTGCTCAGTCGCCAGGCCAGTAGCGATCCGGCGATCCCCGCGCCGATCACTCCGATGCGCATCCGGATCACCCCAGCCCGGTGAGCGCGGTGCGGAGCGACCCGGTGTCATCGGCGCCACCGGCCAGCAGGGTGAGCAGGCATCGCGCCGCCAGCGGTGGGTCGAAGGCAGCCGGCTGGAGCGCGGCCTCACCCCGGGCCAGTTCGATCGCGGCCAGCGCCGGATCGAGTGGTTCGGAGATCGTGCGGACGCCCGCCAGCAGCGGTTCGACGTACTCGGTGAAAGCCTGGAAAGAATGCTGGTTGAAATCGCTCTGATAGCGATCCGGCCGGTCCCAGGCCAGAAACAAACGAACGATTGACGGATCTCGTTGGCTGAGTAATTCCGTCGCTGTCATTCCGTGTTTCCGGCTGGTCGAGAATTTCGCCCCGTCCGAGGTGTAGAACTCGTTGACCACCAGCCCGGAAAGAGGCGACCGGGCGACCCCGGCAGCGGCCCACACGGCCGGCCAGTAGACGGCGTACCAGAATGCGTTGTCGAGACCGAGGAAATGCCAGAGCTCGCCGACGCGGCCGATCGCGGCCAGGTAGCCGGCGATGTCGGTGGCGCTTGGATCGACGGCCTGCGCGATGCCGTAGAGGTCGGTGAGTGCGACCTCGGTGTACGGGCAGATCCGCAGGCCGGTGAGCAGGCCGTCGCCTTCGATACCCCAGTTCGTCGGGAAGGCGAGCGGGATCTCCGGCAGCCCGGCTTTGAGGATGCGATCGACGAGTTCGCGGACGGCCGGGGGCAGTTGGGCCCGGACCCAGGTCTCGGTCAGCGCGGCGCGGTGGTCCTCCATCCGCAGGACCGGGACGGTCGCCTGGAACGGACGCGGCTCGCCGCCACAGCGACCGCAGAGCGGATCGATCATCGTCGCGACCTGGGTGAACGTGCCGCAGACCTCGCAGGCGCCGCCGGCCGCCGGCTCCTTGCACTCGCCGCACAGCCCGCTGAGGTAGGACTCGTGCAGCGTGCGATCGCAGTCGTTGCAGGCGTACAAGGTGATCTCGCGCAGCGGAGCCGCGCCGGACGTGATCAGGTGGTTCATCAATTGCCGGATCACCGGCGGGTGGCCGTCGCCGAGCGGGTCGGTGAATCGGTCATAGCCGATTCGGGCCCGGTCGTAGGTGTCGAGGATGTCGTCGCGGAACGCGGCGGTCATCGCGTGCGGATCGAGGCCCTCGTTCTCGGCCCGCGTCAGAACGTAGTTCTGATGGACATCGAGGCCACTGGTGACCACGACCTGTTCGCCCCGGGCGCGTGCTGCGCGGGCGGCGATGTCGGCGGCCAGGTACGGGCCGGACAGATGGCCGACGTGCAGCGGCCCGTTGACGGTCGGCTGCGGGAACGTGAAGACGCTGATCTGCTCACTCATCGATCGGCATCCAATAGGCGCTGAAGACGGTCAGTTCGACCGAATCCGACCGGTTCTGTACGACGTGCTGTTCGGTGCTGGAGAGCAGGAACGCGTTGCCCTGCTGGACTTCGTAGGTCGAGCCGCCGGTCAGGACATGCGCCGTACCGGCGACGACGAGGGACAGTTCGAGCTCGGGATGCTGGTCGAGCGGGCTCTCCGAACCGGGTGGGACGGAGTACCACATCGCCTGGAACGGCACTTCCCGATCGAGTTCATATTGTTCCCAGCGGACCACTCGCAGGTCTTTCACGAACAGGTCTTCGCCGGTGCGCAGGTCGAAAGTACGCATGCTTCGCCACCCTCCATGATCCTGCCGCGAGCAGGACCGAAGAAGTTGAAATCAAGCAGAAATGAAACGTACGGAACAAGGCGCTGAGAACGCGCCGAACCTTCGCGACCTGCGCCACCAACGCGGTCGTCGTGATACCCGGTGACCCCCCAGTCTCCGTGGCCGAAAATATAGGTAAGGTCGCGCTGTGAGTAAAGGGGAATACGCTATGAATTTCCGGCCGATGCGTAACTCCGCCGGAATTCCTTCGTTAGCGCCGGGATTTGACGGCGGACCGTGTCCGCACCGTCACTGAACGGATCTAAACCGCGCCCGGGAGGGCGACCGGTGCGCCACCCCAGACCACCTGCGCGGACGCGGTGGCGAGCAGTTCGTTGATGGCCAGCTGGCGGACCGGCGGCTGCTCGGCGGCCTCGACCAGATCGCCGTACGCCGCGGCCAGGCGGCGCTCGATGACGAGGATCAGCGCGGAGGCGCTGACCGCGTTCGTGACCGGCTGCGGCAGGTCGTACGCCGGTTCGGCGGCGACCGGGGTCTCACCGGCGGCCGCGATCAGGGCGCTCAGCTTGTCGCGGTTGTCGCGGTGCCGCTCGAACGTCTCGGTCGCGGACCGGAACTTGGCGCCGCTCAACTTGCCGCCGGCCACACCCACGCCGTACAGGGCCGCGTGTTCACCGGCGAGGGCGGCCTGCAGGGCCTCTATCTCACTCATGAGGAGGCCACCTTCTTGGTCGGGAGGAGGGTCGAGCCGAGTTGGACCTCGGACGCGGCGATCATCGCGAGCAGGCGGGCTGCGGATCCGGAGAGCTTGGCTGCGGCGGCCGCGTGGGCGGCCGAGGCGGCCTTCTCCTGCTTGGCGAGCAGCGCCAGGGCGGCGACCGACTGAGTCGGCACGGCCGGGGCCTTGGGTGCCTTGGGCACGGTTACGCCAGCCGTCTCCTGGAGCTTGGCCAGGTGGCCGGCGTGGAACTTGGCTGCGGCCGCCAGCTTGGGCTTGAGGGCCGGGAACTTCGTGCCGACGAGCGTGTACTGGGCGACCAGCGAGCTCACCGATCCGGCCGCGCTGCTGAGTGCTGCGACGACCGCGGGGTCAACGGCCGGCTCCTGTGGCACGGTCTTGCCGGATCCCGGGTCAACGGCTCCCGGCGTACCGGATCCGCCCTGATCGTCCTTGCAGCCGGCCAGCACGAATGCGCCCGTGGCCAGGGCTGTGGACTGCAGTGCGACGCGGCGTGACAGCCGGAGGGGTTCGATCGGCACCCCGGAACCTTACCCGGTGACAGGTCGTTGATCGGCCTGGGACAAGGCGGTGACGTGAGCACCCTCCGGAGCCGGATAAGGTGGACTACTGCCCTCGGCCGGACCGCCGGGGTGGGTACGGGCGCACAACTGCAAAGAGAGGCAGGTCTACCTGTGAGCCGAAGGACTGACCACACGGACACCACGAGCCTCGAGAACTTCCTCCAGCCCCTCGTCGCCCAGTTCGGCGCCGACCTGGAGGAGACCGACATCGTGCCGGTCGGCAAGCGCCGGATCCTGCGGGTCCTGATCGACCGCGACGGCGGGATCACCCTCGACGACGTCGCGGACGTCACCCGTGCCATCTCCAAGGCGCTGGACGAGGACGACAAGCTGATGGGCGCGAGTGCCTACACGCTGGAGGTTTCCAGCCCCGGCGTCGACCGGCCGCTCACGCTGCCCCGGCACTGGCGCCGCAACATCACCCGCCTGGTCGCGGTCACCCTGACGAACGGTCAGAAGGTGACCGGCCGCATCAAGACCGCCTCCGACGAGGCGGCCGAACTGGATGTCAAGGGCAAGCTCCGATCGGTCGCGTACAGCGATGTGGAGAAGGCCAAGGTCCAGATCGAGTTCAACCGGCCCGCCGGCGACGACACTGAAGAAGAAGCACCTGCCGACGGCACGGTGGAGGAGAACTGACATGGATATCGACATGGCCGTCCTGCGGTCACTCGAACGGGAGAAGGACATCTCCCTGGACATCGTCGTCGACGCGATCGAGGCGGCGCTGCTGGTGGCCTACCACCGCACCGAGGGCGCACAACAGCACGCGCGCGCCGAGCTGGACCGCAAGACCGGGCACGTGAGTGTGATGGCGCGCGAGTTCGACGACGAGGGCACGCTGCTCCGTGAGTACGACGACACTCCGGCCGACTTCGGCCGGATCGCCGCCACCACGGCCAAGCAGATCATCCTGCAGCGGCTGCGCGACGCCGAGGACGAGGTCCGGTACGGCGAGTTCTCCGGCAAGGAGGGTGACATCGTCTCCGGCGTGGTCCAGCAGGGCCGCGATCCGCGCTCGGTGATGGTCGACCTCGGCAAGATCGAGGCCGTGCTGCCGGCGCCCGAGCAGGTGCCGGGGGAGAAGTACGACCACGGCTCCCGGCTGCGGGTCTACGTCGTCGGCGTCCGGAAGGGTTTCAAGGGCCCGCAGATCACGGTCAGCCGGACACACCCGAACCTGGTCAAGAAGCTGTTCGCGCTGGAGGTCCCGGAGATCGCCGACGGCACCGTCGAGATCACCGCGATCGCGCGGGAGGCCGGTCACCGGACCAAGATCGCCGTTCGCACCCTGAACCCGTCGGTGAACGGGAAGGGCGCCTGTATCGGCCCGATGGGCCAGCGCGTGCGCAACATCATGCACGAGCTGCACGGCGAGAAGATCGACATCATCGACCACAGCGACGACCCGGCCACCTTCGTCGGGAATGCGTTGTCCCCGGCGCAGGTTACGTCTGTGGAGGTCGTCGACGCGGCCGCCCGCGCCGCGCGGGTCGTCGTGCCGGACTATCAGCTGTCCCTCGCGATCGGCAAGGAAGGCCAGAACGCCCGCCTCGCGGCCCGGCTCACGGGCTGGCGGATCGACATCCGGCCGGATACCGATGTGACTGGTGAGGACAAGAAGGTAGACTGATCTCTCGGTCGGTCGACTGAGCCGTATCCACACCCTGAGGAAGAAGTGACAGACGCGCGTCCAGGCAAGGTTCGGACGCGTACCTGTATCGGGTGCCGGAAGCGGAGCAGCCCGGCTGACCTGCTGCGGATGACGGTGTCCGGAAGGCTTGTCCTCCCGGATCCCGAGCATCGGGCTCCCGGCCGTGGAGCGCACCTGCACCCCACGACCGAGTGCTTCGAGCTCGCCGTCCGGCGTAAGGCGTTCCCGCGGGCCTTCAAGGTCCAGGGGCCGCTGGAAGTGACCGGGCTGCGTGAGCACGTAGCGCAGCGTGATAATCAAGATGTACACACGGCCTGACCGGGCTGTGTGACCGACATGAAGGCGGGTCATCGACTCATGACCACTCGATGAGTGTCTACCGATGAGTGCAATGCGATGAGCACGTACGTCAACTAACGGTCCGCGCCCCAGGCTCGGACCAGAGGGAGAGTAGTGGCAAAGGTCCGGGTCTACGAGCTCGCGAAAGAGCTCGGAGTTACCAGCAAGGTCGTCCTGACCAGGCTGAACGACATGGGTGAGTTCGTCCGATCGGCATCCTCGACCATCGAGGCGCCGGTTGTGCGGCGGTTGGCGGAGGAGTTCGAGAAGAACCCGCCGAAGAAGCGCGCGGCCAAGAAGGCCGCCGCCAGTACGTCTGCCGCGCCGCAGGCGACCGCTCCGGTGGTCCCCGCGGAGCCGGTGGAGAAGTCCGAGCCGGCCGCTCCCGCGGCACCGGCCGAGCGCCCGGCGCCCGTAGCCGAGGCCGCTCCGGCTCCGGTCGCGCAGGCTCCGGTGACCGAGCAGGCCGAGGCCGCTCCGGTGGCTCCGGCTGCCAAGGCGACGCCGGGCATCAAGCCGGGTCCGCGTCCGGGCCCGAAGCCGCGTCCGCGCGCCGAGACCCCGGCCGCACCGGTCGAGGCTCCCGCTGCGGCTGCTGCTCCGGCTGCGCCGGTCGAGGCACCGGTTACCCCGAAGACGGAGGCCCCCGCGGCCACGCCGTCGTTCGAGGCTCCGGCTGCCAAGGCGGCTCCGGCCCCCGAGGCCGCAGCGCCGGCCGCTCCGGCCACGCCGCGTCCGGCGGCCGACCGTCCGGGCCCGCGTCCGGGTGGACAGGGTGGCGGTCAGGGCTCTGCCCCGCGTCCGGGTGCGGCTCCGCGTCCGGGTGGCTCCGCGCCGCGTCCGGGTGCGCCCCGGCCCGGTGGCAACGCACGTCCGGGTGGCCAGGGTGGTGCCCCGCGTCCGGGTGCACCGCGTCCGGGCAACAACCCGTTCAGCTCTACGCAAGGCATGCAGCGCGGTGGCGCACGTCCGGGCCCGGGTGGCCAGGGCGGCGGCCAGGGCGCTCCCAGCCCGGCCGGGATGGCTCCGCGTCCGCCGGCGGCCCGCGATGGTGGCGGCCGCGACGACCGGCGGGGCGGTAACGACCGTCCGCCGCGTTCCGGCGGCGTACCGGGTGCTCCGCGCCCGAACCCGGCGATGATGCCGAAGTCCTCGGCCGGTACGTTCACCGGCCGTCCCTCGGGTCCCGGTGGGGGCCCAGGCGGCGGTGGTGGCGCCGGCGGTCGTGGTCGCCCAGGTGGCGGCGGTCCGGGTGGAGCCGGTGGCGGCGCCCGTCCGGGTGGCGGCGGCGGTGGCGGCGGCTTCCGTCCCGGCGGCGGCCCGAGCGGTCCTCCCGGTGGTGGCGGCGGTGGCCGTCCGGGTCCGGGCAACCGGGGCCGTGGCGGAACGCAGGGTGCCTTCGGGCGTCCGGGCGGTCCGGCTCGTCGTGGCCGGAAGTCGAAGCGCGCCAAGCGCCAGGAATTCGACAACATGCAGGCACCGGCGGTCGGTGGCGTTCGCGTCCGGCACGGTGACGGCGAGGTCGTGAAGCTCGCCCGTGGCGCGTCCCTGACGGACTTCGCCGAGAAGGTCGGAGTCGACCCGGCGTCGCTGGTGCAGGTGCTGTTCCACCTCGGTGAGATGGTCACCGCGACCCAGTCGGTCAACGAAGAGGTCCTGCAGCTGCTGGGCACCGAGCTGAACTACGACGTTCAGGTCGTGTCCCCGGAGGACGAGGACCGCGAGCTGCTCCAGTCGTTCGACATCGACTTCGGATCCAACGAGGGCGATGACGGTGACCTGGTCAAGCGGCCGCCGGTCGTGACCGTGATGGGTCACGTCGACCACGGTAAGACGAAGCTGCTGGACGCGGTCCGGGAAGCGAACGTCGTCGCCAAGGAAGCCGGTGGCATCACCCAGCACATCGGTGCCTACCAGGTGACCACCACGGTCGACGGCGAAGAGCGCGCCATCACCTTCGTCGACACCCCGGGTCACGAGGCGTTCACCGCCATGCGTGCCCGTGGTGCGCAGGCCACCGACATCGTCATCCTGGTGGTCGCGGCCGACGACGGCGTGATGCCGCAGACGATCGAGGCCCTGAACCACGCTCGCGCGGCGGGTGTCCCGATCGTGGTCGCGGTCAACAAGATCGACGTCCCGGCGGCGGACCCGGCCAAGGTGCGCGGTCAGCTGACCGAGTACGGCCTGGTCCCCGAGGAGTACGGCGGCGACACGATGTTCGTCGACGTCTCGGCGAAGTCCCGGATCAACATCGACGGCCTGCTCGAGGGCGTCGTACTGACCGCGGACGCGGCACTGGACCTGCGGGCCAACCCGAACATGCCGGCCCAGGGCATCGCGATCGAGGCCAACCTCGACAAGGGCCGTGGTCCGGTGGCGACCGTGCTGGTTCAGCGCGGCACGCTGCGGGTCGGCGACTCGATGGTCGCGGGACCGGCGTACGGCCGGGTCCGGGCCATGCTCGACGAGCACGGCGACCCGGTCGAAGAGGCCACGCCGTCGCGTCCGGTCCTGGTCCTCGGTCTGACCGCGGTCCCGGGTGCGGGTGACAAGTTCCTGGTGGTGGACGACGACCGGATGGCCCGGCAGATCGCTGAGAAGCGTGAAGCCCGGGCTCGTGCGGCCGCCAATGCCAAGCGTCGTGCGCGCCGGACCCTCGAGGACTTCATGGCCTCGATGGAGAAGGGCGAGACGCAGGAGCTGCTGCTCATCCTCAAGGGTGACGTGTCCGGTTCGGTCGAGGCGCTGGAAGACGCGCTGGTCCGGATCGAGGTCGACGACGAGGTCAACCTGCGCGTCATCGACCGTGGCGTCGGTGCGATCAACGAGAACGATGTCAACCTGGCCATGGCCTCGAACGCCGTCATCATCGGCTTCAACGTGCGGCCGGCGGGCAAGGCCGGCGACGTCGCCGAGCGCGAGGGCGTCGACATCCGGTACTACTCGGTGATCTACTCCGCGATCGACGACATCGAGGCGGCCCTGAAGGGCATGCTCAAGCCGGTCTACGAGGAGGCCGTGCTCGGCCACGCGGAGATCCGCGAGATCTTCCGCTCCTCGAAGGTGGGCAACATCGCCGGCTGCTGGGTGACCGACGGGCTGGTCCGCCGGAACGCCAAGATCCGGTTGATCCGCGACGGTGCGGTGATCGTCGAGAACGGCGACCTGTCGTCGCTGAAGAGGTTCAAGGACGACGCGTCCGAGGTCCGCGAGGGCTTCGAGTGCGGTCTGACGGTGAACAACTTCAACGACATCAAGATCGGCGACGTCGTGGAGTCCTTCGAGCTCCGCGAGAAGCCGCGGAACTGAACCAGGTGACGGCTCGCTGAGCCGTCGAGGAGTAGCGTCCGGAGAGACGGTCAAACGTCTCTCCGGACGTTCTTCATGAATGAGGGAGTGAGCCCTGATGGGCGAAGCAAGGGCCAAGCAGCTGGCCGACCGGATCCAGGTGCTCGTCGCCGAGTTGCTGGAGCGCCGGGTCAAGGACCCGCGACTGGGATTCGTCACCGTGACGGACGCGAAGCTGACCGCCGATCTGGGCGAGGCGAGCGTCTTCTACACGGTGTACGGCAATGAGCAGGACCGGGCGTCCACCGCGGCCGCGCTGGAGTCGGCCCGTGGGCTGATCCGCAGCGAGGTCGGCAAGGCGCTCGGGCTGCGGCGCGCGCCGAGTGTCGCGTTCTACCTGGACGCGGTCCCGGAGACCGCCGGCCAGATCGAGGAACTGCTCGCGAAGGCCCGCCAGGCCGACGCCGAGGTGGCCAAGGCCGCCGCCGGTGCGAAGCCGGCCGGTGACGCCGACCCGTACAAGAAGCCGCACGAAGACGAGGACGCCGAAGACTAGTGGGTGACTTCACGCCGTCCTCGGACGGCATCGTCGTCGTCGACAAACCCGCGGGGATGACCTCGCACACGGTCGTCGCGAGGGTCCGGCGGCTGGCAGGGACCCGCAAGGTGGGCCATGCCGGCACGCTGGACCCGATGGCGACCGGCGTGCTGGTCGCCGGCCTCAACCGTGCGACCCGCTTGCTCGGTCATCTCCAGCTCGCCGACAAGTCGTACGACGCCACGATCCGCCTCGGCGCGGTGACGACGACGGATGACGCGGAGGGGTCAGTTGTTTCGACTGCTCCGGTCGATGGCGTCACCGTGGAAGCGATCAGGACCGCAGCGGCGGCGTACCGGGGTGAGATCTCGCAGATCCCGTCGGCGGTATCCGCGATCAAGGTCGACGGTAAGCGGGCTTACGAACGTGTGCGTGCGGGCGAAGAGGTTGAGCTCAAGGCGCGCACGGTGACTGTGTCGCGGTACGACATTCTCGAGGTGCGCGTCGGGGACACGTGGATCGATATCGACGTGTCCGTTGACTGTTCGAGCGGGACCTACATTCGTGCGCTGGCCCGTGACCTCGGTGCCGATCTCGGAGTAGGCGGCCACCTGACGGCGCTTCGCCGTACCAGGGTTGGGTCCTTCGACCTGAAGGCTGCGCACACGCTCGAGGAGCTCGCCGAGGACTTCGTCTGGCTGCCGATCGCAGATGTTGCCGCCAGCACCTTCCCGCGGTACGACGTCGATGTCGAGCAGGCAACCGCTATCCGCACCGGCCGTCCGTTGCCGGGGCTGAACCTCGCGCCCGGCCAAACCGCCATGTTCGACCCCACCGGCACCTTCCTCGCGCTCTACGAACCGCACGGGCCGGTGGCGAAGCCGACCGCGGTGTTCGTCGGCTGACTGCCCCATCCCTCTCTCGCCTCGCGCCCAAAGGTGGGTCGCCTTCTCTTTGTGCACGAGAGCCATCTTTGTGTAGCCACCAGTCATTTTTCGGGGCTTCGCGTGGTTGGTGGGTTCCCAAAGATGAGCTTCGTGCACAAAGAGCAGCGGGGGTGTCGGGAGGGGGGATCAGTAGGTGATGGTGCCGGTGGTGGTGTTGAGGGTTACGGGGGTGTTTTCGGGGATGGTCAGGGCGT
This sequence comes from Kribbella yunnanensis, assembly GCF_039529655.1. Lineage (NCBI taxonomy): Bacteria > Bacillati > Actinomycetota > Actinomycetes > Propionibacteriales > Kribbellaceae > Kribbella > Kribbella yunnanensis. The sequence continues at coordinate 375,167 of NZ_BAAANF010000009.1, forward strand.
GGGGTACGCCGAGGATGGCGGGGATTCGGTGTTCTCGGGCGACTATGGCGGCGTGGGAGAGGCGGCCGCCGGTTTCGGTGATGATGCCGGCGATGACTCGGAAGAGTGGGGTCCAGGCGGGGTCGGTGTAGCGGCAGATGAGGATGTCGCCGGGGTGGACGCGGGGGAAGTCTGCGGGGGTGTGGACTGGGCGGGCGGGGCCGGTGGCGGTGCCGGGGCTGCCGGAGGTGCCTTGGAGGGGGATGGTGATGGGGCGGGCTTGGAGGAGCCAGAGGTGGTTGCGTTCGAAGGCGAACTCGAGGTCTTGGGGTGCGCCTAGGTGGTGTTCGACGGCTTGGCCTAGGTGCCAGAGGTCGCGGAGTTGGGTGTCGGTGAGGCTGTAGCGGGTGCGGTCGGTGAGGGAGACCGGGGTTGTGGTGGTGCGGTCGACTCGGGTGGTTTTGTCGCCGAGGCGGCGGACGGTGGGCTCGCCGTTGACGAGGGTGAAGGCGTCGGGGGTGACGCGGCCGCCGACCACGCTCTCGCCGAGTCCCCAGGAGGCCTCGACCTGCGCAGGCGATCCGGTGAAGAGCACGCCGGACACGTCCGCCTCGACGTGCTGTTGGACGATTACCGTCATCTGCGCGTCGGTACGGCGGTAGTCCGCCGCTCGCGGTGACCATAGCGACGCGCGAGTCGCGGCGATCCGGTCCGCGAGGGCCGCCCGGTCGACGCCGAGGAACGAGTCGTACACACCGGCCGCCGACCGAGCGGTCGTGTCCTCGGTCGACGCGGACGAGCGAACGGCGTACAGACGGTCTGACAGGGCCGTGAGGTCAGGGGAATCACCGGGCAGTACGACGAAGCCGGGTGGTACCGGGAAGCCGGCGCGCAGGAGCCTGCCGAGGGTCGCCGCTTTCGGACCGGCGTCCGGACCTGCCTCCGCAAGACTGATCACCCAGAAGCTCCTTTCAATGTTTTGTTGACAACATTTCGTTGATGATCCACTGTTCGAGCATGCAAAGCAATGACGACCACGCGCAGGCGCAGCGAGAAGCGGATGCCCGGCAGGAGCTGTTGGCGCTCGGGGCCGACCAGCTCGACCGCCGTCCGTGGCAGCCCGCGCCGGTGCCGCCCTCAGCCGTCGATCTCATCCACTTCTTCCTGACCTCGAACACCGACAACCGCGACGCAGCGCGAGCGGCCCTGCAGCTGCTGCCGGCGGCTCGGGCGGAGATCGACCAGCTGGAGACCGGTCTGATGTTCGCTGCGCGTGGTCTCGGGCTCACCTGGGCCGAGATGGCCCGCGCGCTCGGGTTCAACTCTCCGCAGGCCTGTCAGCAGCGTCTTGATCGGCTGACCGCGAAGCAGGGGGAGGCATGAGCGCGTCGGCGCCCGGCTTGCTGGTCCTGCATGCGGTCCGGGTGCTCGGTGTCGGTGACGACACTGCGGTCGCGGAGCGGTTCCAGCTCGACGTGGCTGTGGCGAAGGAACTGCTGCTCGACTACCAGGCCTATGGCTGGGTCAGCTGGAGCGAGTTCGCGGGTGTGGGCGGCTGGTCGCTCACCGAGCGCGGCCGGGCCGAGAACGAGCGCCAGCTCGCGGCTGAGCTCGGACCGCATCGGGCGAGCGTCCAAGCGGCGTACGACGACTTCCTGCCGCTCAACGGCCGTCTGCAGGCGGCCTGCACCAACTGGCAGCTCAAACCGACCCCTGATGCCCCTCTGGCCTTCAACGACCACACCGACACTGCTTGGGACCGTCAAGTGCTCGACGAGCTCGCAGCGATCGGTCAGGAGCTCACACCGCTGGCGGCGCGGCTGACCGCCGTACTGGAGCGCTTCGCCGGCTATGACACGCGCTACGCGAGCGCTGGAGACGTTGAGGAGCGCCACCGCGTGTGGTTCGAGCTGCACGAGGACCTGATCGCCACCCTCGGCGTGCGCCGGTAAGTACCCTGGAGTGGTGCGTTCCCGTCCGACTCTGCAGTGGGCTCCCGGCCCTGACGTTCTCGCGCTCGAGCCCGGTACGACGGATGTCGGGCCGCTCGCCGAGATCGTCGGCGGCCGGAAGGTCGTCGTACTCAGTGGCGCCGGCCTGTCCACCGAGTCCGGCATCCCCGACTACCGCGGCGAGACCGGGAGCCTCCGGACGCACACCCCGATGACGTACGACGACTTCGCGACCAGCGAGGCCGGTCGGCAGCGCTACTGGGCCCGCAGCCATTTGGGGTGGCGGACGATCGCCCGCGCGCACCCGAATGACGGCCACCGCGCCGTCGCCGCCCTCCAGGCCCGGGGCTACCTGACCGGTGTCATCACGCAGAACGTAGACGGCCTGCACAGTGCCGCCGGAGCCAGAGACGTGATCGAGCTGCACGGCAACCTGGACCGCGTCATCTGCCTGGACTGCGGTACGACGTCCGCCCGCGAAGCGCTGGACGCGAGACTGCGCGCGGCCAACACGGGCTTCGAGGCCGAGGCGACCCGGATCAACCCCGACGGCGACGTCGAGCTACCGGATGAGGTGGTCCAGCACTTCACCGTCGTCCCGTGCATGGTCTGCGGGGGAGTGCTCAAACCAGACGTGGTGTTCTTCGGCGAGAACGTGCCCAAGTCCCGCGTGGAGCGCTGCTACCGCCTGATCGACGCGGCCAACGCCGTACTGGTGCTCGGCTCGTCCCTGACCGTCATGTCCGGCTTCCGCTTCGTCCGGCACGCAGCCAAGGCCGGTACGCCGGTTCTGATCGTCAACCAGGGCATCACCCGCGGCGACCCATATGCGCTGCACCGCATCAACCTGCCGCTCGGCCAGGCCCTCACCGAGCTGACGGCGCAGCTGCCGTAAGAACACCGCCGAGCCGGGCCACGCGTGATGTGGCCCGGCTCGGGGTCGCGTACGGATTGGAAAGGGTCAGCGTTGCGCGCTGGTCCGTACGCGGTCATTGGAGGCCGCCTTGGTGAGCTCACGGCCCTTGGCGGCCCACACTGCCTGCTCAGAGGCAGTGACGGTGGCGGGCGCGCCGGTCAGCTTCTTGAAGGTCAGCGAGGCGACACCGGCCTGACCCTCGTAGCGCGGGTGGTAGTTGGCCGCGCGGAGCAGGTTGAGGTCCTTGCCCTGGATCCACGCCACGCCGTCCGGTGCGCAGGCGTCGTGACCCGTCGATGGTCCGAACGTGTCGACGTACGTCGCTCCGTTGGCGGCGGCCGCGTTCGACACGGCAGCGTTCAGTGTCTGCTCGATCGAGTACAGGTAGCTGTAGTCGCCGTCGGCGAACGGCAGGATGTCCGGGCAGGTGCCGTGCTCGGGCGCGATCTTCGGATACCCGATCAGCAGGATCGTTGCCTGCGGCGACCGTTGTTTGATGCCTTGGACAACAGTCGCGATCCGGGTCTGGGTCAGCGCGATCTTGGCCTTCAGCGTGTCGACGCCGTCGACAGTGAAGTGCGCCTTGCAGGGTGCGCCCGTCGGGTCCGAGGCGCGCAGCCCCGGGCAGGTGCTGATGATCGAGCCGAACACGCCGAAGTCGTTCCCGCCGATCCCGACCGTGACCAGGTCGGTCTCCGGCGATAGCGCGTCGAACTGCGGCCGCGCCGTACCGAGGACCGTGCTCTGCGGGTTCAGCATGTGCGTGGTGTCCGCGCCGCCGCAGCTGACATCGGTGAAGTGGTAGATGCCGAGCGCGCCCGCGATCATCTTCGGGTAGTTGCTGAACGAGCGGGCGCACCCGAGCGACAGCAGATCCGGGATCGGCACGAACGGCGCCGACGTGTAGGAGTCACCCAGAGCGACGTACTCGGTGAAGCGTGGGACGTCCGCGTGCGCGGGGACGGTCAGCGCCATCGTCATCAGCAACCCGCTGACCGTTGCGATCGCACGGTGAAACTGCACTGGACCTCCCCAAGGTTCGGCAACGCGGCCCACAGTAAGTTGAGTGACGCGCCGATTACAAGGGGTGACCACGGATCAAAGGTAGAGAGCCGCCGTGAGCACCATCCCGCCCAGCCCGACCAGCCAGGTGAACGGCAGCGTCGACAGCATCGACCGCTCGGGCCGCACACCGGCGTACTGGGCCGCCCAGACCGTCTGGGTGCTGGTCGGGTCGGAGACGCTGAAGACCTGGTTGTACGACGCCATCAGCCCGACGACCGCGGCCATCGGGTAGATGCCGCCGCTCACCAGTACGCCGGCCACTCCGGCGCCGAGCCCGAACACGTTGAGCGGACCGCGGAACAGGCACAGCGGTACCAGCGCGGCGAAGACCACGACGAACCAGATCGGGGCAGACGGGCTGATCGCCGCCACGATCGGGGTCAGCGCGGTCTTGGCGCCTGGCAGCTTCACGGCCGCGAGCAGCATCCCGATCGCCACGAACAAGGCGATCGGCTGTGCCGCGACCTCAAATCCCTTGTACAGCGAGCGAAGCGCCCGCTCGTTCAGGTCGCCCCATTTCGTCGTGGTCACCAGCGCATAGACGACCCCGGCGAGCAGCGACGGCACGATCGGGATCGTGAATCCCAGGGCCAGCACGATCGGGATCAGCGGGGTGGCGAGCGCGTACCAGGGAGCGTCGCCGCGGCGGATGCGTGCCTTGGGCCGATCCAGCTGCACCGCCCACGCGTGCCGCGCACCCCGGCGGGTCTGCACAAGCACGTAGGCGATCCCCACCACCAGCGCGATCGGGAACAGCCTGATCATCACCGTCCGGACCTCGGCGACCGGTGCGCCGAGCGCGTCGGACATGAACTGCCACACCGGCAACTCCAACGGCGACCCGGCCGAGATCCCCATCAGGACCGCGCCCGCGGCCGCGACCGGGCGAAGGCCGACGGCGATCATCGCCGGGATGCCGACCACGCCCGCGAGCATCGCGGCCGGCGCCGATCCGGTGATGCTTCCGCACAGGATCGACACCGCGAAGACGCCCAGCGCCACGACCGCCGGGCGCTCACCGCCGAACTCGACGATCTTCCGGACGAGCGTGCCGCCGATGCCGGTCTGGTCGAGTAGCGAGCCGAGCCAGGAGCCGAGCAGTACGGCGATCATCGTCGCCGCGAGCGTGATGGCGCCGTTCTGCAGCACGCCGGTCAGGATGCTCTCCTTGCCGCCGGTCAACGGTGCGCCCGAGATCAGCGCGATGCCGATCGCGAGCAGGGCCAGCGCGAACGCGGTCGGCAGCACCCGGGTGAGCATGAGCACCACTCCGACGGCCATCAGAATCAGGATCGCGATTCCCATGATCAGTTCCTTCCCGCGAGGGCGGCGGTGAGCAGCAAGGGGCTGACAGCGAGACCGCTGCGGCGATGAGCGAAGCGGTGCGCGGCGATCTCGTCCGCGCCGGCCACATGTCCACGCAGCCGGAACGGCCCGAGCCTGGCAGCGGTGTGACCGAGCCGCCGGTTCAGCTCGCGTACGTCGAGACTGTGGTGCGCCACCTCGTGCGCGACGGCGGCCCGGCGCAGCGAGTCGCGGGTGACTGCCCACCCCCGTTTGCGCGCCAGCTCTTCGGTATGGCGCAACGCATCCGTGTAGACGATGACCGTGCCGTGCTGGTGTTCCGCCAGCAGCAGTTCACCTTTCCGTACGCCGCCCTCGCGCTCGACCACGTGGATGTCGACGGCCGTGTCCGTCTCGGCCAGCTCGTCGCCGTACTCGAGTGCTGTCCGCGCCCAGGACCGCAGTTGCTCGCCGGTGCGGTTCTCGTGGGTGGGGGTGTCACGCAGCAGGCCGACGGCCAGGTCCAGGTCGTTCATCCGCGGTCCTCCAGGATCAGGACGACCTGCTCGTCGTCTGCTCGGGTCTTCAGTTCGGCGCCGGCCAGGGCGATCAGCTGGTCGCGGTCGAGCACTCCGGACAGGTCGGCGATCTTCGGGCCGACCAGCAGCCACACCGCCGGGACGCGCGCACCGCCGTCGCCGTACCGCGTGTGCTGGTCCGCCAGTACGGCGAGCCGGGCGGACGCCGTACCGGCTTTGACTGTCTCGACGACCGCGCCGTTGCTGTGCAGGCGAATCACGCCTTCGCCGTCGACCACCCGGAGGCGTACGGCGGATCTGGCGAACCGATGCCGGCGTGTCCGCGCACCGAAGACGCCGTACTGCGGTGTGGCCGCAAGCTCGCTGACCTCGGAGTTGGAGACGCCGATGCTGCGTGCCACGGCGGACCGCACCTCAGCGGCGTCGAGAGTGGCGGCCCGGTCCTTTGTGCGGAGCTCGGTGGCACCGGTCGCGACAGCACGGATCAGGTTGCGCTGCGGGTCCACGGTGACGTCCACCTCGACGCCCGCCGGGTCGGCGCCTTGGGCGACCACTGCGGCCTCGGCCTGGGCACGGGTGGCCAGGATGTCGGCGTTGGACGGACTCGGCACGATTCGCTCGACCGATTCCCGGACCAGCGCCAGTGCGGCGCCGAGTGGGCTGATGACCTCCGCGTGCGCGGCGATCCGCCAGTCATGGCCGGTCTCGGCGCCCAGGAACGGCGTGACGGCCGCCGCGCCGCCGCCACCACCGACCAGCGTCGGGTGATCGAGCCGGTACTCCTGGACGAGCCGGTCGACGACTGCGCGCACCGGCTTCACCGCTTGGCGCAGTACGGCGCGCGCCGCCGCCTCCACGGTCATGCCCAGGGCCGCGGCGAGCGGCTGCATCGCCGCTCGGGAGGTCTCATGGTTCGCGTAGGCGTAGCTGTCCGCCGGCACGACTCCGAGCGCGTTGGCAGCGCAGGTCAGCGTGAGCGCGTACCGGGTGCCGTCCGCAGTCTCGATCGCCACGTAGTCCGCCGGGTCACCAGGCCGCGGCGAGATGGTGACGAGCTGCGCACCGGACCAGACTGCGGTTGGTGCGAAGCAGGCGTACGGCAGTCCGGCGATGTGCGCGCTGCGTGGGCCCACCTCGGTGATCGCCCGGCCGGAGTACCTGATCAGCGAGCCGCCGCCGATGCCGACCGTGCGGACGTCCAAAGCAGGCAGGTACGTCTCATGCCCGCCCAGGTGCGCATGCCTAACCAGGACCCGCCCACGGCGGACCACGCTGATGTCAGTGGACGTGCCGCCGGTCTCCAGGAACAGGCCTTCGCTGAGTCGCTCTGCCATCAACGCCCCTGCGACTCCCGCCGCAGGCCCGGACAGCGCGGTGAGCAACGGCCGGCGACGCATCTCGGCCAGGGACATCACACCGCCGTCGCCACGGACGACCATGAGCGCAGCGGTGATGCCGGCCCGCCGGACACTGCTCTCGACCAGATCCGCGGTCGAGACCATCCGCGGCATGATGCCCGCGTTCAGAACCGCCGTACGAGCTCGTTTGGTGAGTCCGTAAAGACCTGTGATCTCGTGCGTGGCCGCTGCGAGCACCCCCTGCTCGCGGGCAGCCGTCGCGACCGCATCCTCGCCACCGGGGTCGTCCACGCTGAAAGGCTCGACCGCGACGACCACCTCGGCACCTGCCCGCACCAGCTCGTCGACCGCCACACCCGCTCGCCCTGGATTTCGCACCGCGACGAAGCGGACGGGCAGCTTGCGCCCCGGCGCCAGCTCCATCTTTCCGAAGGAGCGCAGCCGCTTGGTCGCGAAGGCGTCGAACCCGGTCCCGACACCGGCGATGCCGACCGTCGCGACATCGCCTTCCAGCAGCGCGTTGGTCGCCTGGGTGGTGCCGTGGGCGAGGAACGAGACGTCGTTCGCGCCGAGACCGAGGTCGGCGCGCAGCTTCTCCAGCGCCTCCAGGATGCCGTGCGCGACGCCGTCGGGATGGTCATGGCTGGTCGGCACCTTGACCTGGCCGAGCAGTTCGAACGTGCGTGCGTCGACGGCGACCGCGTCGGTGAACGTGCCACCGACATCGATCCCGACCCGCACGGCACCTGGCTGGAACGTCATGAACCGCACCTCCAAAGGGGAAAGTCAGTACCCGCGGACGTCGGGCCACCGGCGCTCGACACCGGAGCGGTCGAGCAGCCGCGCGAAGTCCTCGAAGACAGCCGGGTTCTCGCCGAACTGGTGTGGTTCGGTGCCGCCGCGCAGGGCGAACCCGGCGAGGTGTCCGGCGACCTCGCCGATGTTCCACTCGACGGGATGTAGCCGATGGCAACCATTCGTGATGTGCGTGGTGCCGATGTTCTTACCGGCCGGCAGCAGGTTCCGCATCCGCCTTGGCAGCAAGGCGCCCAGCGGTAGCTCGAACGGCACACTCGGTACGTCGACATAGTTGTCGCCTGCGGTCGACGGGTGCAGGTCGAGGCGGTAGCTGCCGATGCCGACCGAGTCATCCCGCCGTTTGCGCCCGGTCGGTCCCAGTACGTCGAGGGAAACGTCCTGCTCGATGATCGTGGTCAGTGCACGGATCCGGCGCCCTTCCCGCACATAGGCGGACTTCGCCAGACCGTCCTCCGTACCGACCACATCGTGGCGCAGCCGGAGCCCCGGAAACCCGGTACCGCCGTCGAGCCGCGGTGCCTCGGTCTGCAGCCAGTAGAGGAGTGACAGCGACAGCTGCTTCGCCTCGTCGTGCGCCTGCGCCACATCGTCAGCAGTGGTCACGCCGTCGATCTCGAGCGCAGGCCGCAGCCAGTAGTCGTTGAGCGGCCAGTTGACCAGCGTGATGTCGGAGTCGAACGCACCCGGATGATGCAGCTTGCGGGCCAGGATCCGGCGGAAGCCCCACAGCTCCTTGTCACCGGCGTCGGCGCTCTGGTCGGCGCTGACCGCCAGGGGATCGGCGGCAGGGTTCGGATCGAAGGTCCGGGGGACTGGCTCCAGTGACCGTGGATCCGGGGCGACAAACCCCAGCAGGGGACCGGGCCAGAACTCCGGCTGGTAGTCCCGCCAGAACCCGTACATCCGCGGCCGGTCGATGGTGTGGTCCTGACCGGCGTGATGCGACAGTGCGAAGCAGTACGTGATGCCCTGCAGGTTCGCCGGATTCGCGTGCTCCGGCGCGTGTGGCTCGTCGTACTCGGCCTGTGCCTCGGCGCCGACCGCGAACTCGGTGCCGGTCAGCGGCAGCAGGTCGCCGTTCTCTGTTGCGTCCAGCACGTACGTCGCTCTGATAGTGGTGCGAGCGCCATCGGGCCCCTGCACAGTGATGGCATCGACGCGGTCGCCGCTGACGTTAGCCGCGACAGGGCGGTGCTGCAGCAGCACAGTTAAGCGCCCGGCCGAGCGGTGTGGCGCCAGCATCGCCTCGAGCACAGCTAGTGCGACCCGAGGCTCGTGGCAGAGCTTGCTGACCCGGCCGGCTCCTGGGTTCAGGTCGACCAGTGCGGCCGCCTCCGCACGCAGCGGGTAGTGGCGGCGGTAGTAGTCGCGCACCCCCTCACGAAACCGCCGGTACGACGCTGTGCTCCCGAACTGCTCGATCCAAGGGTTCTCGTCCGGCGGGACCGCCTGCGCGGTGAACTGACCACCCACCCAGTCGGTCTCCTCGGTCAGGACGACACGGTGTCCCGCCGACGCGGCGGCCAGCGCGGCTGCGACGCCGCCGACCCCGCCGCCAACCACGAGGATCTCGGTGTCGAGCTCAGTCATTCAGTACTCCTTGGCGGTCCGACCTCACGGCCGGCTACTGGTGGGCACCACAGCAGTTGCTGCGGTGTCGTTTCCTGGTTGGTGATCAGCTCGATGAGCAGCCGGACCGCGTGCCGCCCCATCTCCCGCATCGGAACCTCGAAGCCGCTGACACCGGGCGGTACACCCAGCACCGCAAGCGACAGGTCGTCCGGCACGGAGAGCCCGGCCGCGTCGACCGCGGTCCGCACGGCCCGGTACGCCGTACCGGTGTCGGTCCCCTCGACCACCAGAGCGGTGACGCCGTCGGCCAGCCAGGAGCGCAGTGCGTCGACCGATAGCTCCGAACCTTTGAGCCGGACGACCTCGGTGTCCGGGGCGGCCTGCAGTACGCCGAGCAGGCGGTCCTCCGACGAGGGGGCCTCGTCGGGCTCACGCACGTACCGGATTTTGCGATGGCCCAGGCCGATCAGCCGCTCCAGCACTTCTGCCGAGGCGGTGACGTAGTCCGCACCCACATAGGGGATCCGGCCGCCCAGCTCCGGCCGCCGGCCGATGTAGACGAGTGGGAAGCCCGCATCGACCAGTCTGGCCACTGGGGCCTCCGGGACCTCCCGGCCGAAGAACAGGCAGCCGTCGGCCATCCGGGTACGGCGGATCGCCTCCTCCTGCCGGGCTTCCGGACCGCTCGTGCCGGTGAACAGGATGAGGTCCTGACCGAGTGACGCGGCCTCCGCCTCCACGCCAGACAGGATCGGGTGGTAGATGTCCGCCTCGTTTGTCGGGAACGTGGTGCGGAACGTGTAGAGCCCGAGCAGGTTCGACCGCGAGTGCGCTAGCCGCTTGGCCACCGGATGCGGGACGTAGCCCAGCTCCTCGGCGACCTCCAGGATTCGCTGCCGGGTGGACTCGGCCATCCGCACCGACTGCTTACCCCCGAGCACGATCGAGACGGCGGCCTGGGAGACCCCTGCGATCCGGGCGATATCCGCCTGGCGCGGCATCCGGCGATCTGTCGTCATGGAGCCGAGCATCGAGGGGATCAGCACCGAAGTCAAGACCTGCTGCACCGCGGAATCCCTTAACTAATACGTATTAGCGTCTTGACACGCCGGACGGCCCGCGATCACAGTCGACCCACCAACCCCGCCCCCGAGGATGTGGTCGTATGACGCCGATCTCCCGCCGTACTGTGCTTCGCGGAACCGCCGGCTTGGCCGCCTTGCCCCTGCTGAACGCGGCTCCCGCAAACGCGGCGCCCGCGGGCTTTCCGACGTACCGGTATGTCCGGACCGCGTTCGACAAGTCCAAGCTCGCGTACGAGCCGGCCCGCAAAGAGGTGATCTTCCCGTGCATCCGCGGAACGGCGGGGCGGATCGCGAACCCACTCGGCCGCTACTACCTCTACTACGCGCCGCACGACGCACCCGGCGGCATCTGCCTGAGCTACAGCGACAGTCTCGAGGGACCCTTCAAGGAGTACCCGAACAATCCGATCGTGGCGCGCACCTGGAGCCCGCACTACAACGTCAGCCACGTGTCGTCGCCGCACGTGATCTGGAACGAGTCGGCCAAGGAGATGTGGCTGTACTTCCACGGTGAGAACACCACCACCCGGCTCGCCCGCTCCAAGGACGGCATCCACTTCACCTACGACAAGGTCGTGCTGTCGACGTCGATGATGCCCTCGGGTACGACGGAGACGTCGTACGCCCGGGTGTTCGAGCACGAGCTCCCGGCCAAGGGGTCGAAGTACGTGATGGTCTTCATGATCAACACCACCGCGAACCGTCGGTCCATCGGCTGGGGCCGGTCGGTCGACGGGCGCACCTGGGTCTTCTCGCCCAACTCGCTGATCCGTCCGGAGGAGGTCGGCTCGCAGAACATCGGTGCGCCGACAGTGGTGCACCGCAACAACTCGACGTACGTGATCTATCACCAGGACAAGGCGTCCGGCGGACGGATGCTGATCACCGAGGTGGGCAACGACTTCACCAAGCGCAACCACCTCGGTGTGTTCCACAATCCGCTGGCCGGGGCGCCCGACAACGGCCGGTGCGCCGCCGCGTCCTTCGGCACCATGGACGGCAAGGAATACATGTTCTACGAGGCGGGGGAGCGGCTGGCCGGAGCCATCGCGATCGCCCGCGCGGTCTGATTGTGGGCCGGTGCGCTCAGGGTCGTCGCGACATGGAATCCTGGAGGCATGCAGGTCTGGCACGGTTTGGACGAGGTGGGTGCGGAGTTCGGCCCGTCGGTCGTCACCATCGGCAACTTCGACGGAGTGCACCGGGGACACCAGGAGGTGCTCGCGCATGCCAAGGCGCGCGCGGCCGAGCTGGGTGGCCAAGGGGGTGCACTGCCGGTGGTCGCGCTCACCTTCGACCCGCACCCGATGCGGGTACTGCGGCCGGACCACGCGCCGCTGATGCTCAGTGAGCCCGGTCAGCGGGCGGAACTGCTCGGGCAGCACGGGGCTGACGCCGTACTGATCCTGCCGTTCGACAAGGACGTGGCGAGCTGGTCGCCGGAGGAGTTCATCGAGCGGGTCCTGGTCGGCACGCTGCACGCCAAGGCGATCGTGGTCGGGGAGAACTTCCGCTTCGGCCACAAGGCCGCCGGGCACGTCGACACGCTGGTCGCGGCCGGTACGACGTACGGGTTCCAGGTCGAGGGCCTGAGCCTCGCCGGCGACGCCCAGCCGTGGTCGTCGACGTACGTGCGGCAGCGGTTGGCCGAGGGTGATGTGGAGGCGGCGGCCGAGGCGCTCGGACGGCCGCTGCGGGTGACCGGCGTGGTGATCGAGGGCGACAAGCGCGGCCGCGAACTCGGGTATCCGACGGCGAACATCCCGGCCGACCCGATCGCCGCCGTACCACTGGACGGCGTGTACGCCGGGTGGTTGACCGTGCTGACGCCGGCCGACGGAGGTCCGTCGTACGACGAGCCCATGCCCGCCGCGATCAGTGTGGGCAGCAACCCCACCTTCGACGGGGTGGACCGGCGGGTGGAGTCCTACGTGCTCGACCGCGACGACCTGGAGCTGTACGGCGCCCGGATCGCGATCGACTTCGTGGCGCGGCTGCGGGGGAGCCAGATCAGGTTCGAAACTATCGACGATCTGCTCGTCCAGATGAAGGCTGACGTCGACGGGGCACGCCGCATCTTGACGGAGAATTAGGGTGACGCGTCCACGGACTGATACTCTGGCCGCTGCCGTCTGACGGCCGCGGATCGAGAGTGCTCGGGTGACGAAGCCCCGGTGCGCCGCGCAACGGAAATCGAGAGGAACTCCGTGTCATCTGTTGATGCTGCCACGAAGAAGAAGATCATGGGTGAGTACGCCCTGACCGAGGGTGACACCGGCTCCCCCGAGGTCCAGGTTGCGCTGCTGACGCACCGCATCTCGCACCTGACCGAGCACCTGAAGGAGCACAAGCACGACCACCACAGCCGTCGTGGCCTGCTGCTGCTCGTCGGTCAGCGCCGTCGGCTGCTGAACTACCTGGCGAAGAAGGACATCAACCGCTACCGGTCCCTGATCGAGCGGCTCGGCCTTCGCCGATGACGTCGTGAGGAGCGGCCCCCGAGGTTGGGTGGCCGCTCCTCGCGTATCCACGCCCAGGGTGGGCCTGGATCACAACTGAATACGACGAGGCGACGCGAAGCGCGTGGCGGGAGGACCCGGTCCTCGGTAGTGACCTTCGGATCCAAGGGAATCCGCGGGCCTCGATCGAAGACCGGCACCCCGATAGCTCGCGCTCCGCAGTCGTCAACACTGTAGGAGAGAGGGGTATCCCGTGTCGGGATCCACCAACGCGCCGATGGACGGCGCACAGTTTTCAGAGGCCGTTGTCGACAACGGCAGTTTCGGTACCCGCACCATCCGCTTCGAGACGGGCCGTCTGGCCCAGCAGGCCGCCGGCTCCGCCGCCGCCTACCTCGACGGCGACACGATGGTGCTCTCGGCCACCACGGCCAGCAAGAAGCCGAAGGACCAGTTCGACTTCTTCCCGCTGACGGTCGACGTCGAGGAGCGGATGTACGCCGCGGGTCGCATCCCCGGCTCGTTCTTCCGTCGTGAAGGACGGCCCTCGGAAGAGGCCATCCTGACCTGCCGGCTGATCGACCGCCCGCTGCGGCCGTCGTTCGTCTCCGGCCTGCGCAACGAGATCCAGGTCGTCATCACGGTCCTGGCGCTGAACCCGGACAAGCTGTACGACGTGCTCGCGATCAACGCGGCGTCGATGTCCACCCAGATCGCCGGGCTGCCGTTCTCGGGCCCGATCGGCGCCACCCGCGTTGCCCTGATCGGCAACCAGTGGGTCGCGTTCCCGACGCACACCGAGCTCGAAGACGCCGTCTTCGACATGGTGGTCGCGGGTCGCGTCACCGACTCCGGTGACGTCGCGATCATGATGGTCGAGGCCGAGTCCACCCCGGGCACCTTCGAGGCCGTTGCCGCCGGCAAGACGGCGCCGACCGAAGAGGTCGTCGCCGAGGGCCTGGAGGCCGCCAAGGGCTTCATCAAGACCCTGGTCGACGCGCAGGCCGAGCTGGCCGCCAAGGCGTCCAAGCCGACCGGCGAGTTCCCGGTCTTCCCGGACTACGCCGACGACGCGTTCGCCGCGGTCGAGGCCGAGGCCACCGACGAGCTGTCGCAGGCGCTCACCATCGCCGGCAAGCACGAGCGCGAGGACGCCACCGACGCCGTCAAGGCGGCCGTGGTGGCCAAGCTGGCCGAGAGCTTCGAGGGCCGCGAGAAGGAGCTGTCCGCAGCCTTCCGCTCGCTGACCAAGAAGCTGGTCCGCCAGCGGGTGCTCAAGGACAAGGTCCGGATCGACGGCCGCGGGCTGGCCGACATCCGCCCGCTGAAGGCGCAGATCGGCGTCCTGCCGCGGGTTCACGGTTCGGCGCTGTTCGAGCGCGGCGAGACCCAGATCATGGGTGTCACCACGCTGAACATGCTCCGGATGGAGCAGCAGCTGGACACGCTCTCCCCGGAGACGCGTAAGCGCTACATGCACAACTACAACTTCCCGCCGTACTCGACCGGTGAGACCGGCCGGGTCGGTTCGCCGAAGCGCCGCGAGATCGGTCACGGCGCGCTGGCCGAGCGGGCCCTGGTGCCCGTGCTGCCGTCGCGTGAGGACTTCCCGTACGCGCTGCGTCAGGTGTCCGAGGCCCTCGGCTCCAACGGCTCCACGTCGATGGGCTCGGTCTGCGCCTCGACCCTGTCGCTGCTGAACGCCGGTGTGCCGCTGAAGGCCCCCGTCGCCGGTATCGCGATGGGCCTCATCTCCGGTGAGGTCAAGGGCAAGACCGAGTACGTCGCGCTGACCGACATCCTCGGTGCCGAGGACGCGTTCGGCGACATGGACTTCAAGGTCGCCGGTACCAAGGACTTCGTCACGGCCCTCCAGCTGGACACGAAGCTCGACGGCATCCCGGCCAGCGTGCTCGCCGGTGCGCTGACCCAGGCCAAGGAAGCCCGCCTGACCATCCTCGACGTGATGGCCAAGGCCATCGACGCCCCGGGTGAGATGAGCGAGTTCGCGCCGCGGGTCATCTCGGTCAAGGTCCCGGTGGACAAGATCGGCGAGGTCATCGGCCCGAAGGGCAAGATGATCAACCAGATCACCGACGAGACCGGCGCCGACATCTCCATCGAGGACGACGGCACGGTCTACATCGGTGCGACGGACGGCCCGTCGGCCGACGCCGCGCGCGCGATGATCAACGCGATCGCGAACCCGACGATGCCGGAGAAGGGTGAGCGCTACCTGGGCACGGTCGTGAAGACGACCAACTTCGGTGCGTTCATCAGCCTGCTCCCGGGCAAGGACGGCCTGCTGCACATCAGCAAGCTGCGTGGCCTGGCCGGTGGCAAGCGCGTCGAGGCCGTCGAGGACGTTCTCTCGGTCGGTCAGAAGCTGCAGGTCGAGATCGCCGAGATCGACGACCGTGGCAAGCTCTCGCTGATCCCGGTCGTCGAGGGTGAAGACAAGGCTGAAGAGAAGGTTGCTGACTCCGCCGAGTGAGTAGAGCCATCACGAGCACACTGCTGAGCTCGGAGGCAGGCGGTCCGGTCAAACGGACCGTCCTGCCCTCCGGGCTCCGCGTGCTTTCCCAGTCAGTACCAGGCTTCCGCTCGGTCACCTTCGGTGTCTGGGTGGGAGTCGGTTCCCGCGATGAGCCGGAGCAGCAGAACGGCGCGACGCACTTCCTCGAACACCTGTTGTTCAAGGGCACCGAGCGTCGCGACGCACTGGAGATCTCGGCCGAGATCGACGCCGTCGGTGGCGAGATGAACGCGTTCACCGGCAAGGAGTACACCTGCTACTACGCGCGGGTGCTCGACTCCGACCTGCCGCTCGCGGTCGACGTCATCTGCGACATGATCACCTCGGCCACGCTCACCGACGCGGACGTCGAGAGTGAACGCGACGTCATCGACGAAGAGATCGCGATGCACGCCGACGAGACGTCGGACCACATCCACGACCTGTTCGCCGAGCAACTCTGGGGCACGTCTCCACTCGGCCGCTCGATCACCGGTACGCCGGAATCGGTCGCAGCGCTGACTCGCGACCAGGTCGTCAGCTGGTACCGCGACCGCTACCTGCCCGCCAACATCGTCGTCTCGGTCGCCGGCAACGTCGACCACGAAGAGGTCGTCCGCCTGGTCGGCAAAGCCTTCGAGCGCCACTGGGTCACCACCGACGCCGAACCGTCCCCGGTCCGGACCGACGCCGGTCTGCGCATCCCGACGTACGGCGGGACTCGCGTCCACCACCGCGACGTCGAGCAGGCGCACCTGGTGCTCGGGATGCCCGGGCTGGTCCGCAACGACCACCGCCGGTACGTCGCCGGTGTCCTGCACGGGATCGTCGGCGGCGGCATGTCGTCGCGCCTGTTCCAGGAGGTCCGCGAGAAGCGTGGCCTCGCGTATTCGGTCTTCACGTTCGGTTCGGCGTACTCGGACACCGGAATGGTCGGCGTCTACGCCGGTTGTCTGCCGAAGAAGGCGCCCGAGGTGCTGGACGTCGTCCGTGCCGAGCTGGAGTCGATCGCGTCCGGCACGATCACGCCTGACGAACTGCTGCGCGGTAAGGGCCAGATGCGTGGCTCCGTCGTGATGGGCCTCGAGGACACCGGCGCCAAGATGACCCGGATCGCCAAGGCCGAGCTCGTGTACGGCGAACTCCCCACCGTCGACCAGATCCTGCACCACATCGACGCTGTCACCCTGGACGACGTCACCGCCCTGGCCGCCGAGCTCTACGCCGGCACCCCCGCCCTGACGGTGATGGGCCCGTTCGACGAGGACACCAAAGCCTTCACGGTCTGACCCTTCTCCAGCGCCCGGTTCCGGGCGCAGACTGGCCGCAGGGAGGGCCTGGGGGAGTGATGGCAGGAGTCGGCCATGAGCACGATCACTCCGGACATACGCACCGAAGACTTCAGCGGGGAGCTGGTTCGGCCCGGCGATCCGCCGTACGACGAACTCCGCGCTGTGTGGAACGGGTCGATCGACCGGCGCCCGGGGGTGATCGCCCGCTGCACCGGGGTGGCCGACATCCGGTCCGCGCTGGCGACCGCCCGCCGTACCGGAGGGCCGGTCGCGGTCCGCGGCGGCGGACACAGCTTCCCCGGACACTCGACGTGTGACGGCGGCCTGCTGATCGACCTCGGGCTGCTGAAGGGGATCCGGGTCGACCCGGTCCGCCGTACGGCGCGGGCCCAAGGCGGTGTGCTGCTGGGGGAGCTCGACCGGGAGACGCAGGCGTTCGGCCTGGCGGTGCCGTCGGGCATCGTGACGCACACCGGTCTGGCGGGGCTGACGCTCGGGGGTGGGATCGGTTGGCTGATGCGCAAGTACGGACTCACTATCGACAACCTGCTGTCGGTGGATGTGGTCACCGCCGAGGGCGAGCTGGTGACCGCGAGTGAGGAGGTCAACGCCGACCTGTTCTGGGGGATCCGCGGTGGCGGCGGGAACTTCGGCATCGTCACCGAGTTCGAGTTCCGGCTGCATCCGGTCGGGCCGATCGTGTACGGCGGCCTCGTGGCGTGGCCGATGGACCGGTCACCGGAGCTGATGCGTCACTACCGCGACTGGCTCACCGACGTACCGGACGAGCTGACCACCGCGGTGATCCACCGTTGGTTGCCTTCGTCACCGATGATCCCGGCCGAGCTGCACGGCCGGCCGGTGGTGGCTGTCGTCGCGTGCTACACCGGACCGGTCGAGGAAGGTGAGCGGCTGCTCGCGCCGCTGAAGGCCTTCGCGCCGCCGCTCCTCGACCGGTGTACGCCGACGCCGTACCTGACCCTGCAGTCGATGCTCGACCCGAGCTTCCCGCACGGCCGCTGGTACTACATGCGCGCCTGCGACGTCGCCGAACTCACCGACGACGTGATCGACGTCGTAGCCGCCCGCGGCCTCGCGATCGACTCGCCGTACACGTCCTTCCCCGTCTTCCACCTGGGCGGCGCGATCTCCCGGGTCTCGGCGGACAGCACCGCCTTCGGTGGGCGAACCAGCGGTCACACCGTCAACTTCGTCGGCGCCACCCTCGGCCCAGAAGGCTTCGAAGCCCAACGCGACTGGGTCCGCACGTCCTGGCAAGCCCTCGAACCACACCAGTCCGGCGTCTACGTCAACTTCCTCACCGACGAAGGCTCCGCCCGAATCCGCTCCGCCTACGGGCCCGCGACGTACGACCGCCTGCAAGCGCTCAAACAGAAGTACGACCCGGGCAACCTCTTCCACCTGAACCAGAACATCCCACCCGACGATTAGGAACGCTCCGGCGGACGGCTCAAGTGCGCATTTGTGCGCACAAATTGATTTGTCAGGGAACTGGGCTGACATCTGATGACTTCGGGGGTTGGGGCGATTAAGGTGGGTCGGTTGCGCGGTCGGGTGGATGGGTCATCTGAGGTCTTGGGTTGGTAACGCCTGCGTTACGCGCGTGGGTTTGGGGGCTGACAACGTTGACATGCGCAGTTTCGACCAGCGAGCATGGCGCTTGTTCCGCCCGCCGATCGGCGCTTTGCCGAGGAAGTTGGTTCGACCGTGCGACGTCTGACTGGGGTTGTGGGGGTGGCACTCGGGCTTTCGCTGGTGCTGGCCTCGTGTGGTGGCAAGTCGGGTGGGGACGGCGGCTCGGGGGGTGGGGCCAAGAGCGAGGTGATCGCGATCGCGGCCGACCCGCTGGAGTACATCAACCCGCTGAACGAGAACGGCAGTCCGGGGATCCAGGTGGCGATGGCGATGTTCGCGCCGCTGGTGACCACGGATCCGAACAGTGGCAAGTTGCTGAACGTGATGGCCGACTCGGTCACGCCGGACAAGACCAGCCAGACCTGGACGATCAAGCTGCACCCGGGGAACACGTTCCAGAACGGGCAGCCGCTGACGGCCAAGGACTATGTCGACAGCTGGAACCTGACCGCGCAGGGCTCGAACGCGTGGAAGAACAACGGCTTCTTCTCCAAGGTCGAGGGTTATGAGGCGCTGAACCCGGAGACCCCGGACGGCGCGACGCCGAAGCCGACCTCGGTCAAGGCGCTCAGCGGTCTCAAGCAGGTCGACGACCTGACCTTCACGGTGAAGCTCAAGGTGCCGTTCTCGCAGTTCGGCCTGACCCTGCAGTACCTCGGGCTGGCGCCGCTGCCGGAGGAGGTCCGCAAGGACCCGGACGCCTACAAGCGCAAGCCGATCGGCAACGGCCCGTTCAAGCTGGCCGCCGACTGGAACGCCGGTGACGACATCAAGCTGGCCAAGTGGGACGGGTACAAGGGCCCGCTGGTGCCGGAGGCCGACGCGATCACCTACCGCTTCATCCCGAACGCGGACACGGCGTACAACGAGTTCCTGGCCGGCAACATCGACTTCGTCGACGTGCCCTCGACCAAGGTGAAGAGCTTCAAGGACGACGCCCCGGACAAGTGGGTCACCAGCATCAGCTCGGGCGCCAACTACCTGACCCTCCCGGCCTGGGACCCGCGCTTCAAGAACCCCAAGCTGCGGCACGCGTTCTCGATGGCGATCGACCGGAAGGCCTTCGCCGACCTGATCGGGCTGTCCGAGCCGGCCAAGGCGCTGGTCGCGCCCGACATGGACGGCTACCGCGCCGACTCCTGCAAGTACTGCGACTTCGACCCCGCGAAGGCCAAGCAGCTGCTCGCCGAGGCCGGTGGATTCTCCGGCCCGGTCAACATCAACTACAACACCACGTCGGCGACCGGTCAGATCAACGCCGAGGCGATCGGCAACATGATCCGGCAGAACCTCGGCCTCGAGGTCAAGTACACCGGCAAGGTCGGCTCCGAGATCACCGAGCTCGCCGACACCCGCAAGCTCGACGGCCTGCGGTTCAGCGGCTGGGGCCACGACTACCCGTCGATCGAGGACTACCTGACCCCGATGTTCAAGTCCAACGGTGACGCGAACTTCTCCGGCTACAACAACCCCGCGCTGGACGCCGTACTGGCCAAGGGTGACGCCGAACCGGACCCGGAGAAGGCGATCAAGCTCTACCAGCAGGCCGAGGACATCGCGCTCGAGGACATGCCGCTGATCCCGCTGATCACCAAGTCGAACGCCTACCTGCACTCGGACAAGATCGAGCCGCGGGTCTCCAAGTACGTCGGCGTCTCCGCCTTGTGGGCCACGTTTAAATGATCCGGTACGTCGTTCGCCGCATCATCGCGGCGATTCCGATCGGTGTGATCGTCACGCTGGGGGTCTTCGCGCTCGTCTTCGCGATGCCTGGGGACCCCCTGCGGGAACTGGCCGGTGACAAGCCGATCCCGGCCGCCGTGCTGGCGGCCAAACGGGCCCAGTTCCACCTCGACGATCCCTTCATCGTCCAGTACCTGCTGAGCATGAAGGACATCCTGACCGGCAACTTCGGTACGACGTTCGCCGGTGCCGACATCGCCGACCAGCTCCGGTTGCGGATCCCGGTGACGCTCAAACTCACCTTGCTGGCCAATGCGTTCCAGTGGACCTTCGGTCTGCTGTTCGGCATCTACGCCGGCTTCCGGCGGAACGGCTGGGTGGACAGGTCGTTGCTGCTGGCAACACTCGTGCTGCTCGCCGTGCCGGGACTCGTGGCGTACTTCGCCGCGCAGTACTTGTTCGGGGTCGAGCTCAAGTGGTTCCCGGTCTCCGGCGTGCTGGAGGGATTCCCGACGTCGTACCTGCTGCCGGCGTTGGTGATCGGCCTGCTCGGGTTCGCGGGGCTGGCGCGGTTGATGCGGACGTCGATCGTGGAGACGGTGAACGCCGACTTCGTGAAGACCGCCCGGGCCAAGGGGCTGGGCGAGCAGCGGGTGCTGTGGCGGCACATCCTGCCGAACGCGCTGCTGCCGGTGGTGACGTTCATCGGGCTCGACCTGGCCGGCATGTTCGGCGGGGCGATCATCACCGAGTCGATCTTCAACCTGCCGGGGCTGGGGCAGTTCATGTTCCAGGCGATCAAGCTGAAGGAGGGCGGTGTCGTGGTACTGCTGTCGACACTGGCGTTCCTGTCGTTCATCGTGATCAACCTGCTCGTGGATCTCCTCTACGGAATCCTGGACCCGAGGGTGCGCCATGTCTGACGTCACAGCGGTAGTCAGCGCCGAGGCCCAGGAACTCGGTGACGGGCGGACCCTCTCGAACCGCGAGCTGCTGCGGGCGCTGATGCGCAAACCGCAGTTCGTGCTGTGCAGTCTGCTGCTACTCGCGTTCTTCACGATGGCCGCCGTACCGAAACTCTTCACCTCGGCCGACCCGCGCTTCTGCGAGCTCGGCAAAAGCCGCCAAGGCCGCGGCCCGGGGCATCCGTTCGGCTTCGACATCCAGGGCTGCGACTACTTCGCCAACGTCGTGTACGGCGCTCGCCCGTCGGTGCTCGTGAGTATCTGCGCCAGCTTCGGCGTGTTCGTGCTCGCCGGATCGTTCGGTCTGCTCGCCGGGTACTTCCCGGGTTTCATCGACGCACTGATCTCGCGGACGGCCGACGTACTGTTCTCGATCCCCGGTCTCGTCGTACTGATCGTGATCCTCAACTCGGTGCCGAACCGCAGTATCTGGATCATCGTCGGTGTCATCCTGCTGATCGGCTGGCCGGGTGGCATGCGGCTGATGCGGGCCACGGTCTTCTCGGTGCGCAACCGCGAGTACGTGCTGGCCGCCCGCTCGATCGGTGTCCCGCCGCTGCGGATCCTGCGCAAACACGTGTTCCCGAACGCGATGGCGCCGCTGCTCGCGATGACCACCCTCGGCATCGGCGGCATGGTCGGTCTCGAGGCCGCACTCACCTTCCTGGGCGTGGGTCTGCAACCGCCGTCGATCTCGTGGGGATCACAGTTCGGCGTGGCCGCGTCGTACCGGGACACCCCGCACCTGTTCATCTGGCCGGCGCTGTTCATCTCCACGATGACGATCTCGTTCATGATCATCGGCGACTCGATCCGAGACGCCCTCGACCCGAAACTGATGCGATGACTACCGGCGAGGTACTGCTCAAGGTCGAGAACCTGAGTGTCGAGTTCGATACGCCGCGCGGACCGGTGCGGGCGGTCGACGGGGTGTCGTGGCAGGTGCGGGCGGGGGAGACGCTGGCGATCCTGGGGGAGTCGGGGTCGGGCAAGAGCGTGTCGACGCAGGCGCTGACCGGGATCCTGGACATGCCTCCGGGGCGGATCGTCTCCGGTACGGCGGAGTACCGCGGCGCCGACCTGATCTCGATGACGACGCGGGAGCGGCGCAAGATCGTCGGGGACCGGATCACCATGGTGTTCCAGGACTCGCTGTCGGCGCTCAATCCGGTGCAGTCGGTCGGGACGCAGATTGCCGAGTGCTTCCGGGTGCATCGCGGGATGTCGAAGCGGGACGCGCTGACGAGGGCGGCCGAGATGCTCGACCAGGTGCGGATTCCGGCCGCGGCGAAGCGGGTCCGCGACTATCCGCATGAGTTCTCCGGCGGGATGCGGCAGCGCGTGATGCTGGCGATGGCGCTCGCGCTGGATCCCGACGTACTGATCGCGGACGAGCCGACCACCGCGCTCGACGTGACCGTGCAGGCGCAGATCCTGGAGCTGATCGCGGAACTGCAGGCCGAGCGCGACATGGGCGTCGTACTGATCACTCACGACCTCGGTGTCGTGTCGGATGTCGCGGACAACGTGGTGGTGATGTACGCCGGTCATGTCGTCGAGCGCGCGTCGACCGCGGCGGCGCTCGATCATCCCGTGCATCCGTACACCGAAGGGCTGCTCGGGTCGATGCCGTCGGCCGACCTCAAGGGGCAGGAGTTGCCGACCATCCCCGGTACGCCGCCGTCGTTGCGATCGATTCCGTCCGGGTGCGCGTTCCGGCCGCGGTGCCCGATCGCGATCGAGGAGTGCGCGCACGACGTACCGCCGTTGCTGACCGTTGCGCCCGGCCGCGATGCCGCGTGTATCCGCCGGACGACGCTGGCCGAGAAGGAGGCCGTCTGATGGCCGAAGAGTTGCTGGTGGCAACGGATTTGGTGAAGCACTACGACATCAGCCCGGCGCTGCACTTCGGGGCGAAGGTGCTGGTTCGCGCGGTCGAGGGCGTGAATCTGACGCTACGCAAGGGCGAATCGCTCGGCATCGTCGGCGAGTCCGGCTGCGGCAAGTCCACGCTCGTCCGGCTACTCGCCGCACTGGAGAAGCCGACGTCGGGCGCGATCCACTATGGCGGTGTGGACGTCAGCAACCTGCGCGGTCGCGAACTGCGGCGGTGGCGGCGGAATGTCCAGGTCGTCTTCCAGGACCCGTACTCCAGCCTGAACCCGCGGATGCGCGTCGGCGAGATCGTCGCCGAACCGCTGGAGGTCCACCCGGATGTCTCGAAGGGCATGGACATCCGGCGACGCGTGCGCGAGCTACTAGAGCTGGTGGGTCTGCGGGCCGAGGACGAAACGAAGTTCCCGCACCAGTTCTCCGGTGGTCAGCGGCAGCGGATCGGGATCGCCCGAGCGATCGCCCTCAACCCCGATGTCCTGCTCTGCGACGAACCGGTCTCCGCCCTCGACCTGTCCGTCCAGGCGCAGGTCGTGAACCTGCTGATGCGACTCCAGCGCGAACTCGGCCTGAGCATCATCTTCGTAGCGCACGACTTGTCCGTAGTCCGCCACGTCTCCGACCGAGTCGCCGTCATGTACCTCGGCCGAGTCGCGGAACTCGGTGACCATCAGAACGTGTACGACGTACCGGCACACCCGTACACGCAGGCCCTGCTCTCCGCCGAACCAGGCCTCGCCCGCCAAGGCCGCAAACGCATCGTCCTAGCCGGCGACCCGCCCTCCCCGGTCTCGCCCCCTTCAGGTTGCCGCTTCCACACCCGCTGCCTCCGCGCCGAATCCCGCTGCAGCACCGAAGAACCCCAACTCCGCCCCATCCCCACCGGCCAATCCGTAGCCTGCCACTTCGCCGAAGAGTCCCAGACCACCTACACCCCAGCCGCCGCAGACGCCTAACACCCGCCCGCCTAGCCCCCAAAGA
>NZ_BAAANF010000009.1:399212-439982 GCF_039529655.1 Kribbella yunnanensis
AGCAGCGGGCCCATCTTTGGGCGCGGGGGCGAAGGTCGGTGGGGCTCGCGGGGGATGAGTGGGGTGGATGAGATCCTTGGGGGGTTGACGGGATCGGGTGAGAGGGCGCGGATGATCAAGGTTGGGGTGCTGGGGGCCAAGGGGAAGATGGGCGCTCAGACGTGCCTGGCGGTTGATGAGGCCGCTGACGTGGAGCTGGTTTCGTCGTTGGACCAGGGGGACGACCTGGCTGAGCTGACGAAGGCGGGTGCTCAGGTCGTGGTGGACTTCACCCGGCCTGAGGTGGTGATGGACAACCTCGAGTGGTGCATCGCGAACGGGATCCACGCGGTGGTCGGGACCACCGGGTGGGACGAGGAGCGGCTGGCGAAGCTGCAGTCGTGGCTGGATGCGGCACCGGGGGTTGGCGTACTGATCGCCCCGAACTTCTCCATCGGCGCGGTGTTGATGATGCAGTTCGCGGCCAAGGCGGCCCGGTTCTACGAGTCGGTCGAGATCATCGAGCTGCACCACCCCGACAAGGTCGACGCACCCTCCGGGACAGCACGCCGTACGGCGGAATTGGTCGCGGCTGCTCGCCGTGAGGCCGGAAGCGCGCCGATCCCGGATGCGACCACGACCGCGCTCGACGGGGCTCGTGGTGCGGATGTCGAGGGGATCCGGGTGCACGGTGTCCGGCTGCGCGGGCTGATCGCGCACCAGGAGGTGCTGTTCGGTGACGAGGGCGAGACGCTGACGATCCGGCACGACTCGATGGCCCGGGTGTCATTCATGGCCGGTGTGCTGCTCGGCGTACGGAGCATCGTCAACACGCCGGGATTGACGGTCGGGCTCGAGCACTTCATGGACCTGGACTAAATGAAGGCCAAGCAGGCGGCGATCGTCCTGGCGGTCGTGTTCATCGCGTACGCCGCTCTGCTCGGCTGGCGCGGGGTGTTGCTGATCGGGACCGGGGATCCGGTCGCGGTCGGCCTCGGCGTCGCCGTACTGGTGATTCCGGTGCTCGGTGCGTATCTGGTCTGGCGCGAGCTGCGGTTCGGCACCCAGACCGAAGGACTGGCCCGCGAGCTGGAGGCGGCCGGCGGGCTGCCGGTCGACGATCTGCCGCGGCGACCGTCCGGGCGGATCGACCGGGCCGCGGCCGACGCGGCGTTCGAGCAGTACCGGGCCGAAGCGGAGGCTTCGCCGGACGATTGGCGGGTATGGTTCCGCCTGTCGACGGCGTACGACGCCGCCGGAGATCGCAAGCGGGCACGGGCCACCATGCGCCAGGCGATCGCCCGGCACGCCGCCGGAACGCAGTGATCTGGTACTGGGCGTTACCTGTGAGTTCGCTGGCAACCTGCGGCGATTGACTGACAATGCGGGCCGGATAAGGATATTTTCAAGGGAAACGTACGTGGCAACCGCCACGTCGAGGCCGGAAACTGGGTGGAGCCGTCCTGTGTCGTCCGACGGATCTCGCCGCGGTTCGGACGACGTGCAGGGGGCTGGGTTCGGCGGCTTGTTGCGCCGGCATCGGCGAGACGCCGGGCTGTCGCAGGAGGGCCTGGCGGAGCTGGCCGGTCTGAGTGTCGACGCGATCGCGGCGCTGGAGCGGGGTCGTCGCCGTGCGCCGAGAGCGCACACTCTGCGGCTCCTCGCGGACGCCCTGCGACTGAACAGCGCTGAGCGCAGTCAGCTCACCACCTCCGCCCGGAACGAGTCCGACTCACCGCAGCCGGTGCTCAGACGACCACCCGCCCCGCCGAACGAGCTGATCGGGCGGACTGTCGAGCTGAGTACGGCCAAGCGCTTGTTGGGCCAGCGCATCACCCGGCTGTTGACGCTGACCGGTCCGGGCGGTGTCGGCAAGACCCGGCTCGCCATGGCGGTCGCAAGCGAGCTCCCCGATGATTTCGCGGACGGCGTGTGCTGGGTGCCGCTCGCGTCGCTCACCGACGGACAGGGCGTCGCTGCGGCCGTCGCCGCTTCGATCGGGCTGCACCCGATGGACACCGCCCGGCTGACCGAAGAGATCGCCGAGCAGATCGGCCAGCGCACCCTGCTGCTGGCGTTCGACAACTGCTCGCACGTGGTCTCGAGCGTCGGCCAGGTGTGCGCTGCGCTGCTGGAGTCCTGCCCGAACCTGTCCATCCTCGCCTCCAGCCGCGAGCTGCTCCGGGTCCCCGGTGAGAACGTGTACGTCGTACCACCGCTCGCGCTGCCCCCGGTTGATGGTCGGTCCGAGGCAGCGGCTGCGGTCCAGCTGTTCGTGGATCGGGCCAGGGCGCGCGGGTACGACCTGGACGGCCAGCTGGAGCAGGTGGCCCGAGTGGTACGGCGGCTCGAGGGCATGCCGCTGGCGATTGAGCTGGCAGCCGCCCGGACGAACGTGATGACGATCGAAGAGCTGGCCGGTGAGCTGGAGACGTCGTTCGGCATCCTGGCCGGTGGCGACCGGACGGCGTCGCCGCGGCAACAGTCGATGCGCGGTGCGATCGAGTGGAGCCATGACCTGCTCACACCGGCGGAGCGCGATGTCTTCGCGCAACTGTCGGTCTTCGTCGGCGGCTGGAGCCTGAGCGCGGCCGCGATGGTGATGTCCGGTGAGGACGCACCCGGACCGGTCGCGAGGGCCGAGGCACTCGACCTGACCGGACGCCTCGTGGACAAGTCACTGATCCGGGTCACGAGGCGCGGCGGCGTCGCGCGGTACTACATGCTCGCGGTGATCCGGGAGTTCGCAGCGGACCGGTTGCAGACGACGTCCAGCGTGGACGAGGCAGTCAGCCGGCACGCGCACTTCTACATCGGACTGGCTGAGCAGGCGGAGCGTGAGCTGCGCGGTGCGAGCCAGGAGGACTGGCTCGAACGTTTGCAAAGTGAGCTGGACAACCTGCGCGCTGCCATGGCGTGGGCGCTGCAGACCAGGTCAGTGAGCGAAGCGTTGCGGCTGTCTGGCGCACTCTGGTTGTTCTGCTACCTGCGCGGCCACTATGCGGAGGGCAGCCAGTGGCTGGAGCGTTCGCTCGCTCTGGCGCCGTCCACCGATGACGCGACACCCGCGCTGGCGAAGGCGAATCTCGGTGCCGGCATGCTGGCGTTCCTGCAGTGCGAGTACGACGTGGCGACAACTCGGCTCGAGACCGCACTCGCGCAGTACAAGGAACTCAAGGACACCGCCGGTACGGCGTTGGTGCTGCAGCGACTCGGGGGAGTGGCGCGCGAGCGCGGCGACTACGGGACTGCGGAGGACCTGCACTGCCTGAGCTACGACCTGTTCGAGGAGCTCGGTGACCAGTCCGGGATGTCGTGGGCGCACAACCACCTTGGCTTCGTGGCCTGGCTGCGGGGCGATCTGGATGTCGGTGCCCGCCGGTGCGGCCGGGCGCGGGACAGCTTCCGGCGACTGGGCGACGGCGAAGGACTCGCCTGGTCGCTGATCAGCCTCGGCGCGATCGCGCAGTACAAGGGTGAGCTGGTCGAGGCGGAGACCCTGCTGCAGGAGAGCCTCACACTGTCGCAGCGACTCGGCTATCGCGAGGGTGTGGCGTGGTCGCTCAACCAGCTCGGCATAGTCGAACGGCGTCGCGGTCTGACCGAGCGTGCGGTACACCTGCTCGACGAGAGCCTGGCTGAGCATCGAGACCTCGGTGACAGGTGGCGGTCGGCCAGTGTGCTCGAAGAGCTCGCTGCGGTTGCTCAGCAGCGAGAACGCAGCGAGTACGCCGCATTCCTGCTCGGTGCGGCGGACGGCGTACGCGAAGTGATCCAGGCACCGGTACCGCAGGTGGAGAAGGCCGACTACCAGGCGACGCGCAGTGCGGTCGAGGCATCGCTGGACCGGCGCGTCTTCCGGACGGCGTGGACAGCGGGGCGCTCAGCCCCGCTGGCAGCCGTGGCCGACGGCTACCCGGTCCAGAGCCCCGCACCTGATCCGGACCGGTCCAGGTATCTGTGACCTGTCCGATCAGCAGTCCACCAGAGCTGCTGATCGGCAGGGGATATGCCTCGCGAGGCATCACGACCTGGGGGATCGACGATGCCCCGCGAGGGATCTGGGATGCGCGGGATCGTACGTGTGCGTGACCCGGCCGGCTGCGCCTCTGTCTGACCCCCCAGGCAGTCCCCCCACCTGCAGCCGGCCGAAGCCACGTCCAGCGAGCGAGCCTTTCGTCGAGCCCTCCCGGTCGACGCCCGGCCCTCCCGCGCTGAAACAAGAGTGGCCGATGTCACGCTCTGTCGCACAGGGACGTAACCCTGACATCGCCCTGACAAATATGTCCTGACAACGAAGGCATCTGCGGGATTTCGCCGACCGTAACCGGTGCCTGTCAGTGGGTGATTTCCGGTGCGGCTCCGGAATTGGGTCAAGCGTTTGGCCGGTGCCAATTCGTGATGATTTCAGCCGAGATATCCGGAGAGGGCTGCGGTGAATCCGGCAACCCGGCGCAACGGTGAACCGGTGGCGGCCTCGCCGCCCTCACCTTCGATCGGCTCCGGAGTGGACGGTGCCGGGATACCTTCGCCGCGGCAGCTCACGTCGGTGGCCGGGGTCTTGCCGGTGGTGAGGAACGCGTTGACGATCCGATCGGCGCACTTGTTCACCCCGCCGTACACGCCGTGATCACCCTCGCCGGTGATCGTCAGCAGCCGCGATCCGGCGTACCGGTGGTGGGCTTCGGCAGCCAGGGTGAAGCTGGTGGCCGGGTCGTTCTGGCTCTGCACCATCAGGGTTGTCGGCAGGCCGGCGCCGGTCGGGTGCGGCATGGTGAGCTGCGGGCGGTCCCAGTAGAAGCACGGGTTCTCGTTCATGCTCCAACCGATCAGCGGGTTCCGCGGGCCGAGGCGGCCGGCCAATTGGTCGGCGTGCTCGCGGCCCTGCGGCCAAGCGGTGTCGTTGCAGGTGATCGCCGTGAAGGTCGCGTCCTCGTAGTCGTCGCCCGCCGCGGACAGACCGCGTGCCGGCAGACCGACGGTACTGCGGTGCGCCCGGCGAACGAGTTCTTGCTGGCGGGCCGGTGAGAGCGCGTCGACGAGGGCTTGTGCGGCGCGCGGTCCGCCCTTTGTCTGGGTTTCGGAAAGTTCGCGGAGAAATGCCAGATCAAGGGCAAGCGAGTAGAAGTCGAGTTTTGTATACAAATCCCCGGAAACCATGTCGTCCAGGGTGTTCTGGTCGTAGGTGATCCGGATCGAGCCGTCCATGAACTCCTCGATCACGGGCTGCTTCTTCAGCGCCGCCCGTAACCGTTCGTAGTTGCGAACCACCTGGCGGGACGTCGTACCGAGGTGCAGTTTGTCGTCGTACTTGGCCGCCCAGGTCGCGAAGTCCTGCTGGAACCGCCGCTCGAACGCGGCCGGCTGCGCCGCGAACGTGCTGATCCACGGGCTGGTGAAGTCGGTGTTCGAGTCGAGCACGAAGCGGCCGACGTGCTGCGGGAAGTAGGTCTGGTAGTACGCGCCCAGCCAGGTGCCGCCGGAGTAGCCGACGAAGTCGATCTTGTCGAAGCCGAGCAGTTGGCGGATCAGGTCCATGTCCTGCACGGTCTGCGCGGTGGTGACGTAGGGGAGCAGCCCGCGGGACTGCCGGTCGCAGTACGGCTGGGCCAGCTTGGAGGCTTGCGAGATCAGGTCCAGGTTCGACGGGTCGCGGTCGCGGGCGTCCATCGAGTAGCCCGGTGCGCCCTGACAGGTGACGTTGGTGCTGTCGCCGGTACCGCGGGGGTCGAAGCCAACTGCGAGGTGGTCCTTGGCCAGTGGCTTCTGGCTCGCCAGGTACGGCGCCATTCCGAGCCCGGCACCGCCTGGTCCACCCGGGTTGCCGAACACGACCCGGCTGGGCTTACCGCGTTCCGGGGTGACCTTGCTGACCGCGAGCTCGATGTCAGTTCCGCCGTACTGGTTGGACCAGTCGCGCGGTGCGGCGATCTTCGTGCAGAAGGTCCGCAGTTCCTCGTCACCGCAGCGCCGCCAGCTGAGCTTCTGCTGCAGGTACTTGTTCGCCACCGGCCGCGCCTTGTCGACGATCACCCCCGTCCGCATCGAGGCGGTCGCACCCGAGCCGGGAACGATCAGGACAGCAGCGGCGGACAGCCCCAGGCCGACGGCCAGGGAGGCGAGCTTCATACAGACTCCAACGGCAAAGCGTGATCGGACCGTCGCAATCTGTCATGCCAGGCGGCCGGGGTCGAGCACCACCCCCGGCTAGTCGCTTTTCGGCGGCAGGAAGTACGCGAGCATCCGCACCCGCCGCGAGTCCGGCGTCGGCTCCTTGCGTTGCAGATAAGGCATCAGCAGAACCTCGAGGTCCTCCTGCACCTTGCGCAACTCCTCGGCGGTGAGCCACATCCCCGCGTTGAACAACCCCGCCGAGCGAGCCCAATCCAGCTCCAGCTCCGGTTCGGTCCCCTCGACCCACTGGCGCGGGAGGTGCTCATAGCTCAGCAACATCGCACTGCTCAACGCACGCGCCGCCTGCTGAACCTCGACGTCCCCGTCCTCCGGAATCTCGAAGAAGATGCCCCGCCCACAGGCCTCCCACGTGTCGCCGTCCCGCTTGACCAGGCCGACCGCGGCCAACTGCTCCGCGTGCTCAGCCGCACCGACCCCAACGGCCTCCGTGAGCTCCTCGGTCGTCGCTGCCCCGTGCCGTGTCAGCCGGTCCGTGATCGCCAGCCGCACCGGATCCGCCAGCGTCCGCATCGCCGCCGCGCCCGTCAGCACCATGTCCCCGACCTCGTTGACTCGCACCTCGCTCATGCGGCCAAGACTGCCCTAGAGTCGGTGCATGACGGCGTTTGACCTGCACATAGTGTTCGACTGCGCTGAGCCGGATCGGGTGGCGCGCTTCTGGATGCGTGCGCTCGGTGGGTACGACTTCCCGACGCCGGTGCCCGACGGCTTCCTGACCTGGGACGACTGGGCGGACGCGCAGCAGATCCCGGTGGACCAGCGGCCGACCGGGCGCACGCTGGTGGACAAGGTGCGGGACCGGCCGGACATCTTCTTCCTGCAGGTGCCGGAGGCAAAGGTGGCCAAGAACCGGGTGCACCTCGACATCAAGGTCGCACCCGGCCTGTCCGGCGACGAGCGTCGTACGGCGGTCGATTCCGAGGTGGATCGCCTGATCGAGCTCGGTGGGAGCGTGCTGCGGCGGATGGACGAGGCGGACGGCTACCTCGTCGTCATGCAGGACCCCGAGGCGAACGAGTTCTGCGTGGCCTGATGTGGCGGTGTGAGCGGTGCGGGCGGACGTTCGCGCAGCGGAACCAGACCCACACCTGTCGGCCGCTGGGGCAGCTCGACGGGCACGTCGTGCTGGCGGAGGAGCTGGCTGGCCCGCGGTTTCGGCGGGTGGAGGTGTACTCGCCACGGAACGTCCTGCACGCCTTCCGGCTGAGCGACCCGAGTGAAGTGGACGCTGAGGTCGAGGACTGGTTGGCGAGGGCCTACGCCGTGGGGTGCGGGCTACACCTCAGCTGAGGGGTCGGTGTGGAGACGGATCTGCTTGATGCGGACCGAACCGTCGCCGTACAGGTCGAGCTCGCGGTGTGCGGTGTCAGGGGCCCAGCCGGCTTCGGTGTAGAAGGCGCGGGAGACGTCGTCGGTGGAGTTGACCCAGACGGTGACCCGGCGGAAGCCGTCGGCGCGGACTGTGTCGACGACTGCGTTCAGGAGGCGGGAGCCGTGGCCGGCGCGGGTGGCGTCCGGCTGGACTGCTAGTTCCGCGATCAGGGCGTCGTGCTGGGAGTCGGCGTCCGGGTCGTCCGAGGCGGTGATGGCCGCGAACCCGACCAGGGTGCGGCCGGCCAGTGCGACCATCACCCGGTTGCGGGCCTCGCCGGGGGCGATCAGTGCGGCCCGCCACTGGGCGGCGAACTGTGCTGGGTTCAGGTCGGCCAGTACGTCGGCCGGCAGCAGACCGGCGTACGACGCCCGCCAGGCCGCTACCTGGATCTCGCCGATCGCGTTCGCCTCGGCGGGCAGCGCGAGCCGCACACTGGTCTCGGCCACCGGCGGTTCACCGGACAGGTCGGACAGATTTGCAGGCTCAGGTACGCCGAAGTCACTCACGCTGCCCATCCTCTCAATCAGTAGACGAGCCGGCGCAGGAGGGTCTCCGCCGGACCGCGGTACGAGCGGCGGCTCATCAGATAGGCGCCGATCACCGAGACCAGCCAGACCGCAACCGCGCATCCGAGTGCCGCGTACGCCGTACTGCCGAATCGGTGCCCGAGATCCAGAGTGAACGGTGCCAGCAGGCCCATCCACGCAACCGACTGGAACAGGTACCCCGACATCGACCGCTGACCCAGTGCGGAGATCGCGCGGACCGGGAGCGACAGGGTGGTGATGCGGGCGACCAGTAGGCCGAACAGAGCGACGTACCCGGGACCACCGAACATCCCGCTCACATGCGACAGCATGTTCAGTGAAGCGACTGCGGTCTCGTCAACGTGCAGCCAGCCCGCACCGACCAGTGCCAGCGGCAGACCGCCCAGCACTGTGATGCTCATGCTGACTACGGCGACTCTGGTGAGCAGCGTGCGGTGTGCGGCCGGGTTCTCCAAGATGTGCTTGCGGGCGGCCCAGATACCCAGCCAGACGACCATGACGAACGGGATCACGCTGGCGGTGTGCAGCGGGTACTCGTGCAGTCGCTCCAGCAGACTCGCGCCGTACGACGATGCTGCGAGCGACGGGTTGGGCTCGTTGGTGAGTGCATGAGCCGGTCCGGAGCTGGCCAGCGTCGCAGCCGCACTATGGATCGCCAGGTAGAGGACGTAGACGATCTCGAACGCCCAGATGCCGATGACGATCCGATGGAACTTGTCGCTGCGGTTGAGGAGCAGCAGGGTGCAGATGATCCCGACGATGCCGTAGGCGCCGAGGAAGTCGCCGAAGTACAGCAGGGTCGCGTGTACGGCGCCGAACGCGATCAGCCACGCGTTGCGCTTCAGCAGGATCCGCCGGACCGCACCGGGCGTTGCGCCGGAGGAGCGCTGTCGCCGAGCGAGCTGGACCAGGCCGTACCCGAACATCACCGCGAAGACCGGGTACGCCCGGGCGTCGACGAAGGTGAGTTTGAGGAAGTTGAGGATGCGCTCGAACCCGTGCGGCGCGCTCTCCACGCCGGGCTGGCCGGCGAAGGCGAAGTTCGCGCTGTTCGCCAGCCCGATCAGCAGCAGCATCGCGCCGCGGATCAGGTCGGGGGCGAGGGCCCGTTCCTTACCGGTGACCGGGCCGCGGTGATCCGTGGCCGGGAGGGTTTGCTGGATCGTCACTGGAGTCTGCCTCTCAGAACTGTTTAGCCCTTGAACTGTTGAGACGATCCTCCCGCTGCTAGCCAGCCCGACCCAGTGCGCTGAACCCACTCCCACGGGTAGGTCCAGCACCACCCTTGTGACACCTGTTGTCGATCCGGAGAAAAAGTGTCACATCTGGGCTATGCTGCGCTCATGGACAGCTTCCAGGCGACGATCGACGCCGACGGCCGGATCGAGCCGCGGGACGCCATGCCCGACGGCTACCGCAAGACCCTGATCCGGCAGATCGCGCAGCATGCGCACTCGGAGATCATCGGCATGCAGCCGGAGGGCAACTGGATCAGCCGCGCGCCCTCGCTGCGCCGCAAGGCGATCCTGATGGCCAAGGTCCAGGACGAGGCCGGTCACGGCCTCTACCTGTACGCCGCCGCCGAGACGCTCGGCGTGGACCGGGCCGACCTGCTGGACATGCTGCACACCGGCCGGCAGAAGTACTCCAGCATCTTCAACTACCCGACGCTCACCTGGGCCGACATCGGTGCGATCGGCTGGCTGGTCGACGGCGCCGCGATCGTGAACCAGGTGCCGCTCTGCCGCTGCTCCTACGGGCCGTATGCGCGAGCCATGGTCCGGGTCTGCAAGGAGGAGTCGTTCCACCAGCGGCAGGGCTTCGAGATCCTGCACACGCTGTGCAACGGCACCGAGGGGCAAAAGGCGATGGCGCAGGACGCGCTAGACCGCTGGTGGTGGCCGTCGCTGATGATGTTCGGTCCGCCGGACGCGTCCTCGACGCACTCCGAGCAGTCGATGGCGTGGGGGATCAAGCGGCACAGCAACGACGAGCTGCGGCAGCGATTCGTCGACATGACTGTTCCGCAAGCGGATGTGCTGGGGCTGCGCGTGCCGGACGACGGACTGGTGTACGACGAGAGCACTGGGCACTACAGCTTCACTGAGCCGGACTACACCGAGCTGTACGCCGTGGTGAAGGGCAACGGGCCGTGCAACGAGAAGCGGCTTGCCCATCGGGTCAAGGCGCACGAGGACGGCGCCTGGGTCCGGGAGGCCGCAGCGGCGTACGCAGCGAAGCAGCAGGAGGCTGTGGCATGACCGTTGAGCCTCTGTGGGAAGTGTTCGTTCGGTCGCGGCGTGGGTTGTCGCACACGCACGTCGGGTCGCTGCACGCACCTGACGCGACCATGGCGCTGCGGAACGCGCGTGACGTGTACACCCGGCGTCAGGAGGGTGTCTCGATCTGGGTGGTGCGGGCGACCGACATCACCGCGTCCAGTCCGGATGAGAAGGACGAGTTCTTCGACCCGGCAGGCGACAAGGTCTATCGGCACCCGACGTTCTACGAGGTTCCGGAAGGTGTCGAGCACCTGTGACCGACCTCTTCGACTACACGCTCCGGCTCGGTGACGACGCGCTGATCGCCGCGCAGCGGATGGCCGAGTGGATCGCGGCCGCGCCTCAGCTCGAAGAAGACGTTGCCCTTGGCAACATCGGGCTCGACCAGCTGGGCCAGGCGCGGACGCTGCTGCAGTACGCCGGTTCGATGGACGGCCGCACCGAGGACGACCTGGCGTACTTCCGGGAGGAGCGCGAGTTCCGCAACCTGCAGCTGTGCGAGCTGCCGAATGGCGACTTCGCGCACGCCATGGCCCGCCTGCTGTACTTCGCGACGTACCAGCATCTCCTGTACGACGAGCTGCGTACCGGCACGGACGAGACGCTGGCCGGTGTGGCGGGGAAGGCGGTCAAGGAGGTCGCGTACCACGTCGACCACGCGACCCAGTGGGTCATCAGGCTGGGTGACGGTACTGAGGAGAGCCACCGCCGCATGCAGGCCGGTTTGGACGCACTCTGGCCGTACACCGCGGAGATGTTCGAGTCCGACGAGCTTGTACGGCGGCTCCCGGTCGCTGTGGATCCGGCTGGTCTGCGGGATGAGTGGGAACGCCGGGTGC
This sequence comes from Kribbella yunnanensis, assembly GCF_039529655.1. Lineage (NCBI taxonomy): Bacteria > Bacillati > Actinomycetota > Actinomycetes > Propionibacteriales > Kribbellaceae > Kribbella > Kribbella yunnanensis. The sequence continues at coordinate 410,431 of NZ_BAAANF010000009.1, forward strand.
TCGCGGTGATCGACGAATCCACGTGCAGCCGGCCAGAGTCGTCGTACCAGCACAAGGGCGGCCGGAGTGGTCGGCACACGGAGCACATGGGGTACCTGCTCGCAGAGCTGCAGCACGTGGCGCGCTCACACCCGGGGGCGACATGGTGACCGACGCTGCGATCCTCGACGCAGTCGGTGAGGTCGCTGACCCCGAGGTGCCGGTGCTGACGATCGCTGACCTCGGAGTGCTGCGTGGTGTGCGGCACGAGGGCGATGAGGTCGTCGTGACGATCACACCGACGTACTCGGGCTGTCCGGCGATGGATCTGATCCGGCACGAGGTAGAGCTGACGTTGCAGTCGTTGCACGTCGACGGTCGTGTTGAGACCGTGCTGTCGCCGGCGTGGACGACGGACTGGATGAGCGAGGCAGGCAAGGCGAAGCTGACCGAGTACGGGATCGCGCCGCCCACCGGTCGCCGTGCTGTCGGTGGACCGGTGATGCTGTCGCTGACTCTGCGGTGTCCGCTCTGTGGGTCACCTGACACGTCGGAGCTCAGCCGCTTCGGGTCCACGTCCTGCAAGTCGCTCTGGCGCTGCAACAGTTGCCGTGAGCCCTTCGATCACTTCAAGGCGATCTAGATGACTACTGTGGCTGCCCGGCGCAGGGCGACATTCCACGCGCTCAAGGTGGCGGCGATCGAGGCGATCACCGACGACTCGGTGGCGATCACGTTCGCCGTACCGGAGGAGCTCGCGGGGGAGTACGACTTCACCGCGGGCCAGCACCTGACAATTCGCCGTACTGGTGAAGACGTGCGGCGCAGCTACTCGATCTGCTCGCCTGCGGGTTCCGGCGTACTGCGGATCGGGGTGAAGCGGATCCCCGGTGGCACGTTCTCGGCGTACGCGGCGCATGAGCTCAAGGTCGGCGACGAGCTCGAGGTGATGACGCCGCTCGGCCGCTTCGGTACGACGCTCGACCCCGCCAACGCCAAGCACTACGCGTTCCTGGCCGCGGGTAGTGGCATCACACCGGTGCTCTCGTTGGTGGCGACCATCCTGTCGGTCGAACCGTCCAGCCGCGTCACACTGCTCTACGGCAACCGCACTGCGGGCTCGGTGATGTTCGCGGACGAGCTGGCCGATTTGAAGGACGTGTACGCCGAGCGCCTGCACCTCGTGCACGTGCTGTCGCGTGAGTCGACCGAGGTGGAACTCTTCAGCGGCCGCATCGACGTGGAGCGGTTGCAGCGGATGTTCGCAACCATCCTGCCGATCGCAACTGTCGACGACTGGTTCCTCTGCGGCCCGTACGCCATGGTCGTCGGCGCCCAAGACCTCCTGCTGGCCGAAGGCGTAGCCCGCGAACATGTCCACGCCGAGCTCTTCCACATCGGCGACGAAGCCCCCAAGCCCCAGGTCGAAGAGGCAGTCGACGAAGACGCCGCCCAAGTCACCGTCGTCCTCGACGGCCGCCGCTCCACCTTCCCCCTAGGCGAACACGCCCGCCCCATCCTCGACGCCACCCTCGCCGTCCGCTCCGACGCCCCTTTCGCCTGCAAAGGCGGCGTCTGCGGCACCTGCCGAGCCAAAGTCCTCGACGGCTCAGTCCGCATGGACACCAACTGGGCCCTGGAACCCGACGAAATCCGAGCCGGCTACGTCCTGACCTGCCAATCCCACCCCACCACCTCAGCCGTAACCGTCGACTACGACGCCTGACTGTCGGTCGCGTTTGGGTCAGTCGGTGCCGGCTTCCATGGCGGCGCGGTCTAGGAGGATGTCTTCCTCGGAGGCCTCGCCGCGGGAGGCGATGGCGTCGGCGCCGCCGGTGGGCAGTTCGCCGATCAGCTTGGTGGAGGCGGCCAGGGCGGGGTTCTCGACGCCGAACATGCCGAGTCCGGCGTACTGCTCCAGCTTGGCGCGGGAGTCGGCGATGTCGAGGTTCCGCATCGTCAGCTGGCCGATCCGGTCGACCGGGCCGAAGGCGGAGTCCTCGATGCGCTCCATCGACAGCTTGTCGGGGTGGTACGACAACGCCGGTCCGGTGGTGTCGAGGATCGAGTAGTCCTCGCCCCGCCGGAGCCGCAGCGTCACTTCACCGGTGACCGCCGTACCGACCCAGCGCTGCAGGGACTCCCGCAGCATCAGCGACTGGGGGTCGAGCCAGCGGCCTTCGTACATCAGCCGGCCGAGCTTGCGGCCCTCGTTGTGGTAGCTCGCGAGGGTGTCCTCGTTGTGGATCGCGTTCACGAGCCGCTCGTACGCCGCGTGCAGGAGCGCCATGCCCGGGGCTTCGTAGATGCCCCGCGACTTGGCCTCGATGATCCGGTTCTCGATCTGGTCGGACATGCCGAGGCCGTGCCGGCCGCCGATCGTGTTCGCCTCGAGGACGAGGTCGACCGCGGAACCGAACTCCTTGCCGTTGATCGTCACCGGCCGGCCCTGGAAGAAGCCGATGGTGACGTCCTCGGTGGCGATCTCGACCGACGGGTCCCAGTGCGCGACGCCCATGATCGGGTCGACGATCTCCACCCCGGCGTCGAGGTGCTCGAGCGTCTTCGCCTCGTGCGTGGCGCCCCAGATGTTCGAGTCGGTGGAGTAGGCCTTCTCGACGCTGTCCCGGTACGGCAGGTCGTGGCTGGCCAGCCACTCCGACATCTCCTTACGGCCGCCGAGCTCGTGCACGAACTGCGCGTCCAGCCACGGCTTGTAGATCCGCAGCTGCGGGTTCGCGAGCAGGCCGTACCGGTAGAACCGCTCGATGTCGTTGCCCTTGAACGTCGACCCGTCGCCCCAGATCTGGACGTCGTCGTCGAGCATCGCCCGGACCAGCATCGTCCCGGTCACTGCCCGCCCGATCGGCGTGGTGTTGAAGTACGTCCGCCCACCCGACCGGATGTGGAAGGCGCCGCACGCGAGCGCGGCCAGGCCCTCCTCGACCATCGCCGCGCGGCAATCCACCAGCCGGCTCAGCTCAGCGCCGTACGCCGCGGCTCGCCCGGGGATCGACGCGATGTCGGGCTCGTCGGGCTGGCCGAGATCGGCGGTGTAGGTACAGGGCACCGCTCCCTTGTCGCGCATCCACGCGACCGCGACCGACGTGTCGAGACCTCCCGAGAACGCGATCCCGACCCGCTCACCAACCGGCAACGACGTAAGCACCTTGGACATAGGAAGAGTATGCATGCCTCTGAATGATTATGCAAAATGCCGGTGACGGGTGTGGCTACTGGGACTGCTGAGGCTGGATTGAGAAGATGGGGGTCTGCTGGAGGGGAGTGAGGCGCACCATGATGGGGCGGTCGCATGCGTTGTCGGGGTGGGTTCTGGGGTTGGCGGTGGCTCCAATGGTCGGGTTGACCTCGGTGGCCGAGGTGGTGCCGTTCGCCGCGGCCACGGCCGGCTACGCGTTGGTGCCGGACCTGGATCACCCGGGCGGGAGCGCGTCGCGGTTCCTCGGCCCGATCACCGGGCTGATCTCCGCCCTGATTCGCAGGCTTTCGGGCGCGCTCTACAGTCTCACCAAGGGTCCTCGTGACGAGGACAGCACCGGCAAGCATCGGCACGCCACGCACACCCTCGCGGCCGCGATCGGTCTCGGCCTACTGGCCGCAAGCCTGGGGGACCGCGGCAAGTGGGCAGTGCTAGCTATCGCGGCCACCGGTCTGCTCCTGGCAGCTCACGTGCTCGGCGACTGGGTCCTGTTCGCAGTCCTCGGCGCCAGTGCCTACTCCGTCTTCGGTACGGCGCTTCCTGGTACGACGCCCGCCGATGCGCTTCAGGCGGGGCTGAGCGGCATCGGTGGGTGGATCGGGGTGGCCGTCGGTCTCGGCATGTTCACGCATTGTCTGGGCGACAGTCTGACCCGCTCCGGGTGTCCATGGCTCTGGCCGCTCCCGATTCGCGGCGAGACCTGGTACGAGATCCGCCTGCCGCGGCTGCTCCGGTTCAGTACGAACAGCTGGGTCGAGCGGCTGATCGTCGTACCGGCGTTGCTGGTGGCCGGGATTTTGCTGCTTCCAGGCGTATATCCGTTCATTTTGTCTACATTCAGTGAGGGAGAAGTCACTCAAAGTGTTCACAGAATCTTTTCCGGACTTTTTTCGTGAAACGTGTAACGACTTCCTGGGCTCACCCGATAGGACGAGTGAGCCTGGTGGCTGCCCGGACCCCCGAGCGGACAGCCACCAGGCCTACTCATTTCTTCAGGGCGTCGGGACGGTAATCTGAGCACCATGCCCTCGCCAGAACCTTCAGCCGCTCCGGCGCTGCCCTTCGGCCGCCTGACCACGGCCATGGTCACTACTTTTCAGCCGGATGGATCCCTGGATCTGGCCGCGGCGCAGAAGGTGGCCACGCATCTCGTCGACGGCGGGAACGACGCCCTGATCCTGAACGGGACGACCGGCGAGGCCCCGACCACCTCGGACCAGGAGAAGGTGGACCTGATCCGCGCGGTCCGCGAGGCCATCGGCGACCGGGCCAAGCTCGTCGCCGGCGTCGGGACGAACGACACGGTGCACACCATCGAGCTCGCCCGGCAGGCCGAGGCCGCCGGTGCGGACGGGCTGCTGGTCGTGACGCCGTACTACAACAAGCCTCCGCAGGAGGGTCTGCGTCAGCACTTCACCCAGGTTGCCGACGCGACCGGCCTGCCGAACCTGCTGTACGACATCCCCGGCCGGGCTGGGGTGGAGATCAGGACCGAGACGCTGATCGCGCTCGCGGAGCACCCGCGGATCGTCGCGGTGAAGGACGCCAAGGGCGACCTGGCCGCGACCACCAAGGTGCTCGCGAACACCGATCTGTTCTACTACTGCGGTGCCGACGAGCTGAACCTCGCCATGCTGGCGATAGGAGCGGTCGGTATCGCGAGTGTCGTGGGACACGTCGCAAGCCCGGAGTACCGGCAGCTGATCGACGCCGTGGTGGCCGGCGACCTCGCCACCGCACAGGAGATTGATCGACGGCTGGTGCCCGCCGTCGAAGCGATTATGACCAGAACCCAGGGCGCCATCATGGTGAAGGCCGCACTCAAGCTGGCCGGTGTCATCGAGCACGCGACCCTCCGGTCGCCGCTGATCGAGGCGACCGCGGAGCAAGTGGACTGGCTCACCACCGACTTGAAAACGGCAGGACTGATTGCATGAGTCATCCCCATCCCGATCTCGACACGCCCGGGCCGCTGGCGCCGGGCGCACTGCGGGTCATCCCGCTCGGCGGCCTCGGTGAAGTAGGCCGCAACATGACCGTGTTCGAGTACGACGGCAAACTGCTGATCGTCGACTGCGGTGTGCTGTTCCCGGACGAGAACCAGCCCGGTGTGGATCTGATCCTGCCGGACTTCCAGCCGATCCGGGACCGGCTGAACGACGTCGTGGCCGTCGTCCTGACGCACGGCCACGAGGACCACATCGGCGGGTTGCCCTACCTGCTGCGTGAGCGGGGCGACATCCCGGTGATCGGGTCGCAGCTCACGCTCGCGCTGCTCGAGGGCAAGCTGAAGGAGCACCGGCACCGCAACGTGCCGCAGCAGACCGTGGTCGAGGGCGAGAAGCTGCAGATCGGCCCGTTCGTCTGCGAGTTCGTCGCGGTCAACCACTCGATCCCGGACGCTCTCGCGGTCGCGATCCGGACCCCGGCCGGCATGGTGCTGCACACCGGCGACTTCAAAATGGACCAGCTCCCGCTGGACGGCCGGATCACCGACCTGAACGCGTTCGCGCGGCTCGGCGAGGAGGGGGTCGACCTGTTCTGCGTCGACTCCACCAACTCCGAGGTCCCCGGTTTCACCACGCACGAGCGGGACATCGCCCCGGTGCTCGACGGTGTCTTCACCAAGGCGAAGAACCAGCGCATCATCGTGGCCTGTTTCGCCTCCCACGTGCACCGCGTCCAGCAGGTGATGGACGCCGCCGTGAAGCACCGCCGCAAGGTCGCGTACGTCGGCCGTTCGATGGTCCGCAACATGGGCGTGGCCCGGGATCTCGGCTTCCTGAACGTGCCCGGCGACACGCTGATCGACATGCGCGAGCTGGAGAACTACCCGCCCGAGCAGGTCGTGCTGGTCTCCACCGGATCCCAGGGCGAGCCGATGTCGGCGCTGTCCCGGATCGCGGCCAACGACCACCACGTCGTCCAGATCCAGCCGGGCGACACCGTCGTACTGGCGTCGTCGCTCATCCCGGGTAACGAGAACTCGGTCTACCGGGTGATCAACGGTCTGACCAGGCATGGCGCGAACGTGATCCACAAGGGCAACGCCCTGGTGCACGTGTCCGGGCACGCGAGTGCGGGCGAGTTGCTCTACTGCTACAACATCGTCAAGCCGCGCAACGTGATGCCGGTGCACGGCGAGATCCGGCACCTGCACGCGAACGCCGAGCTGGCGATCCAGACCGGCGTACCGCGCGAGAACGTGGTCGTCGTCGAGGACGGTGTGGTGGTCGACCTGATCGACCGCAAGGCCGTCGTGGCCGGCAAGGTCGACTGCGGGTACGTCTTCGTCGACGGCTCCACGGTCGGCGACATCACCGAGACCTCGCTGAAGGACCGCCGGATTCTCGGCGACGAGGGTTTCATTTCGGTGATCGCTGTGATGGACTCCGTCACCGGCAAGTTGACGGCCGGTCCGGAGATCCAGGCCCGCGGGTTCGCCGAGGACGACACCGTCTTCGACACCCTGAAGCCGAAGATCGAGGCGGAGATCGAGAAGGCGATCGGCGGCGGCGTGGACGACATGTACCAGCTGCAGCAGGTGATCCGCCGGGTGGTCGGCAAGTGGGTCAGTGACACCCACCGCCGCCGCCCGATGATCATCCCGGTCGTCGTGCAGAGCTAACGGAGAGGTGGGCCTGTGAGCATCACTGGTGTCAACGGAGCCGGTCAGCGCCGGCCCACCATGAAAGAGGTCGCGGCCCGGGCGGGCGTGGCGCTCAAGACCGTCTCACGGGTGGTCAACGAGGAGCCGAACGTCAGCCCGGAGCTGACCGCCAAGGTCCAGGCCGCGATCAAGGACCTGAACTACACGCCGAACGAGTCGGCCCGGATGCTGCGCCGCGGCAAGACCGGCACGATCGCCGTGGTCATCCGCGATATCGGTGACCCGTTCTTCGCCTCGCTCGGTCGTGCGGTCGAGCTGTGGGCCCGCTCGTCGGGTTCCGTGGTGATGATCGGCCTGACCGACGAGGACCCGGAGCGCGAGCGCGACGTCTGCCTCGAGTTCGTCGCCCGCCGCCCGGACGCGCTGATCATGGCGCCGATCGGCGAGACCCAGGAGTACCTGGCACCGCATGTCGATGCCGGGATGGCGGTCGTCACGATCGACCGACCCGCGCACGGGATCGAAGCGGACGCCGTACTGGCCGACAACGCCGGCGGTATCGACCAGGCGATCGATCACCTGGTCCGCCAGGGCCACCGCCGGATCGCCTACCTCGGTGACGATGAGCGGATCTTCACCGCCCGCGAGCGCGTTGTCGCTTACCGCGCCGCGATGGCCCGGCACCGCATCGACGTCGACGAAGACCTCGTGCACCTGTCCGAGCCGACCACGGAAGGCATCGGCATCACGCTGTCCGCCGTACTGGATCGGCCGGAGCCCGCCACAGCGTTGCTGTCGGCAAACAACATGACAACCGCCGAGGTACTGCGAGGTCTGGCCGGCCGGCGTGACCAGGTCGCGCTCGTCTCGTTCGACGACCTGGCGCTCGGCGATCTCCTCAAGCCCGGCCTGACCGCGGTCGCTCAGTCAGCCGACGTGATGGCCCGTACGGCGATCCAGCTGATGACCGAGCGCCTTCCCGAACCCCACCGGCCTGGCCGGACAGTGCGGGTGCCGGTCAAACTGACGATTCGCGGCTCGGGGGAGATCCCGCCGGCGTCGTAACCTCACCGAATCGAGCCAGTACGACGGCGGCGGCGACCGCGACGAGGAAGCCGCCGACCGCGACTGCGCCGAACCCCGGCCGGGAGTGGTCGCCGAGTGCGAGCAGTCCGACCAGCGCTGGGAACACAGTCTCGCCGACCACCAGCATCGCGGTCGCCATCGTCACGCTGCCACGCTGGAGCGCCGAGGCGTAGCAGAACATGGCCAGCGCGCCGCTCACGACCGCGGTGTAGAGCGCCGGCTCGGCGAGCAGCTTCAGCGGGTGGAAGTCGGTGATGATCCGGCCCGAGATGGCGACCACGCCGAACGCCAGCCCGGCCACCAGCCCAAGCAGCGGCGCGCGCAGTCTCTCGGACGCGCGTTGGGTCGCAAGCCCCGCGAGGCCGAGCACGATCGTTGCCCCGACCAACGACAGCCGGAAGCCGTGACCGACCGGCGTACTGCCTTCTTTACCCGCCGACATCCCCAGCAGGGCTAGACCGGTACACACCGCGGCGACGGCAGACCACTCCTTCGTCCCGAGCCGTACGCCGAGCACCCGAGCCGCGACGGCGGTCACCGCAAGACTGGCTGCGAGTGCGGCCTGGACCAGGAACAGCGGCAGCGACTGCAGTGCGACCATCTGCAGCCCGAAGCCGAGCACGTCCAGCGCGATCCCGGCCAGAAACCTCCACTGTCCGACGACGCGCAGGACACCGCGCGCACTCTCATCCGGAGTACTCCGTGCGGCCGCCGCCTGTAGGACCGATGCCAGTCCGTAGGCCACCGCAGCAGCAAGTGCACACAGCAACCCCATAGCGCCACTTAACCACGCAGGGAGGCCGCCAGCGGGCACTGGAACGGGTCGCGGGCGTGCAGGCCGACGTTGTTGAGGTACTCGACAACGATGCGGTACGACGTGAACAGGCCGACCTCGGTGTAGTCCACGCCATGCAGCTCGCAGTACTCGCGGACGATCGGGCGCACCCGGCGCAGTGTCGGGCGGGGCATGCTCGGGAAGAGGTGGTGCTCGATCTGGTAGTTGAGACCGCCCATGGCGAAGTCGATCAGCACACCGCCGCGGATGTTGCGCGACATCAGCACCTGGCGGCGCAGGAAGTCGAGCTTCATGCCGGCTGGGACCAGGGGCATGCCTTTGTGGTTCGGTGCGAACGCTGCGCCGAGGAACACGCCGAAGACGGCCAACTGCACTGCCAGGAAGGCAGTGGCCTTGGTGGGCGGCAGCAGTACGTACAGCGCGGCGACGTACAGAGTCAGACGGGAGATCACGACCGCCAGCTCGACCCGCTCGAGTTTGCTGGCGTCCCGGCGGCACAGGTGCCGCAGGCTAGATGCGTGCAGGCCGAGGCCTTCCAGCGTGAGCAGCGGGAAGAACAGCCACCCCTGGCGGGCAGCGATCCACCGACCGAGCGGTCCGCGCCCTAGCACCGCATCTGGCGTGAAGGCGACCGCCTTGAGCTGTACGTCGGGGTCCTTGTCCACCTGGTTCGGTGCGGCGTGATGACGTGAGTGTTTGTTGCGCCACCAGCTCACGCTCATCCCTGCGACGGCACCGGCCAGCACCCGCGCTGTCCAGTCGTTGCGCGCGGCGGAGTCGAAGATCTGCCGGTGCGCGCTGTCGTGGCTCAGAAACGCCACCTGAACGAGCACCAGCGCCAGTACGGCGGCCAGCACGAGCTGGAACCACGAGTCACCCAGTACGACGACGCCTGCCGCGACGCCGATCAGCGCGACGGCCACGAGGCCGATGCGCGTGAAGTAGTACCCGTGCCGCCGCCGCAGGAGTCCGAGCTCCTGCACGGTCCGGAGCAGGTCGGTGTAGAGGCTGGCGTACTGCTGCTGTGGGCGCAAGGGAAACCCTCCGGTCCGGTGGAACATCGTCTCGATGCGCCACCAGGTCCAGGGCAGCGCCACAGCTGTGGCTGGGCCCCAACCGAACCACGTGGGGCAAGCCCTTTGCAAGGTGGGTCTCGTGGCGCGCCAAGGGGTCATCGCCAGTTCACGCGGCAGCCATCCGGCCGGACCAGGCTTGCCGTATGAAATTGAGTCGCCGCCAACTCTTGGCTGCATCCACCGCCGCCGGCGCCACCCTGGCTCTGCCTGAGGTCGCAGCCGCCAACGTCGTACGCCGGGATCGGCCCGCACTGCCGTCCGGCATCATGTCGGGCGACGTCAGCTCGAACTCCGCCGTGGTCTGGTCGCGCACCGACCGGAAGGCCCGGATGGTGGTCGACCTGACCAGCCATGGCCGCTTCGACCGGGCAGTCCGGTTGTGCGGTCCGATCACCGGGCCGGACGCCGACTACACCGCACAGGTGCCGCTGCGCGGCCTGCGGCCCGGTCAGCGCTACGACTACCGCATCGCGTTCGAGGACGCCTACGGCCGGTGTGGTGAGTCCCTGGAGGGCTCCTTCAGTACGCCGGGCCGCAACCGCGGGCTGTCGTTCGTCTGGACCGGGGACACCGCCGGCCAGGGGTACGGCATCAACCCGGACTTCGGGGGGATGATCGCGTACAAGGCCATGCACGAGACTCGGCCGGACTTCTTCCTGCACTCCGGGGACAACATCTACGCCGACGGCCCGATCGCGGCCTCGGTACAGATCCCGGACGGCACGGTCTGGAAGAACGTGGTGACCGAGGAGGTCTCCAAGGTCGCCGAGACGCTGGCGGAGTACCGCGGCCGCTACAAGTACAACCTGCTCGACCACAACGTCCGGGACCTGTACGCCGACGTACCGATCGTCAGCCAGTGGGACGACCACGAGACGGTCAACAACTGGTACCCGGGCGAGATCCTGGAAGACGCGCGCTACACCGAGAGGCGGGTCGACGTCCTGGCGGCCCGAGCTCGGCAGGCGTTCCTCGAGTACCTGCCGATGGTGCACACCGCCGGCCGGAACCGCATCTACCGCAAGGTGAGCTACGGTCCGCTGCTCGACGTCTTCTGCCTCGACATGCGCACCTACCGCGGCGCCAACCCGACACCGGCGACGGCTGGGCCAGTGGCGATGCTCGGCACCGAGCAGGCCGAGTGGCTGGTCCGTGAGGTGGCCAAGTCCAAGGCCACCTGGAAGGTGATCGCCAGTGACATGCCGCTCGGACTGCTGGTGCCGGACGGCCCGCTGATCGAGGCAGTGGCGAACGGCGTCGGCGGTGCGCCCGGTGGCCGGGAGCACGAGATCGCCTGGGTGCTCAGCCAGTTCAAGAAGCGCAAGGTGCGCAACACGGTCTGGCTGACCGCAGACGTGCACTACTGCGCCGCCCATCACTATGACCCGTCCCGTGCGGCCTTCACCGACTTCGACCCGTTCTGGGAGCTTGTCGCCGGTCCGGTGAACGCAGGTACGTTCGGCCCGAACACGCTGGACCCGACGTTCGGACCGAAGGCGGAGTTCGTCAAGGCGGCCGACTTCCCGAACCAGCCGCCGAGTGGCGGCAACCAGTTCTTCGGGCACGTGGAGATCGATCCGCGCACCGGAGTCTTCACCGCGTCACTGCGGGACCTGTTCGGCAAGGTCCTCTGGAGCAAAGACATCAATCCGGCCCACCACTGAGGGCCCGTCGTACCCACCTGCCTCCGGCGCCTGTGCGGGATGCCGCCCACCGGGGGCGGTGGGTACGACGCGATTACCGTCCGAAGAACTCCAGTGCGTGCTCGACCACCGCATCCGGCCGGTCGTCGACCAGGAAGTGCGACGCACCGGCAATCTCATGAGTGTCAGGGCCGGCCCGCACCACGCGGTCCTCGGCACCGATCAGCACCCTCGTCGGAGTCGTGAGCTGCTCCGCGCGGTACTCGCCGCGCATCATCCGCATCCCCTCGGGCTGAATGAACTTCCGGTACAACAACGACCCCGCCACGGCACGCTCCGGCTCCTGGAACTGGCTGGCGAACAACTCGACCAAGTCCTCGGGCATATCGACCGAGTGGCCGCGCAGCATCGTCTTGGCCAGTCCAGTACGGCGTAGTGCCCACGGACCGAGTCCCGGCCACGGGAGCACCAGGTTGAACCACCCGTGCCGCAGCGCCCTCCCGAACATCGCTGCGTCAGGCTTGGCGCCCAGCGGCGGGATCGCCAGCATCAGGTGATCCTGCACTCGCTCCGGCTGCCGCAGGCAGAGCAGCGTTCCAAGAATCCCGGACCAGTCGTGTGTCAGTAGGTGCACCCGGTCGAGCTGCAACGCGTCCAGCAGCCCGGTGAGGTCACCGAGCAGCGACTCCCGGTCGTACCCGGTGGCCGGTGCGCTCGACTGCCCGAACCCACGCAGGTCAGGACAGATCACCCGGTAGTGCTCGGCCAGTGCGGGGAGGACGTCACGCCACTCCCACCAGTGCTGCGGAAAACCATGCAGCAGTACGACGGGCTCGCCGCTCCCCGCCTCCGTCACGTGTAACCGCACGCCGGACAACTCGACGAAGCGGTGACTCACCCCCTGAAGTTCCATCTTTCGACCGTACTACGAACGTAGTACGGCGTCTACTACGTTTATAGTGACGGGGTGGAATCACCGCGCACCCGGGCGCTCCAGGCCGCCGTCGAGCTGCTCGGCACCGAAGGGCTCCGATCGCTCACGCACGCCCGGGTCGACGACCGGGCCGGGCTGCCGAAGGGGTCGACCTCGAACTACTTCCGCAGCCGGGCCGCACTGATGTCCGGTGTCGTCGACTGGCTCGCGGAGGCCGACCGGCAGGCAGCCGGGCCGGGCGGGTTCCGTCCGGCGACCGCGGCGGAGTTTGTGGATGCCATGTGCGGACTGTTCGATCTCATCACCCGAGTGAATCGCGTGCAGACCACTGCGCGGCTGATCCTGTTTCTGGAGGGCAGCCACGACCCGGTACTGCGAGAAGCGTTGTCCCGCGGGCACGCTGCATTGAAGGCCGGCGCCGCCGAGGCACTCGCCGCTCTGGGGGCCACCGACCCCGAGGTGGCGGCGCACACGATGGCTGCGGTATCGGAGGGGCTGATCCTGCATCGGATTGCCCGGCACGACGACGTGGACCCGCGGCCGACGTTCGAGCTAATTGCCCGGGCAGTGATTCCGGTCGCCGGTTAGGTTTGTCCCCATGACCTACCCGGAGACCCGCCGCGACGATGTGGTCGAAACCCTGCACGGGCACGCGATCGCCGACCCCTACCGCTGGCTGGAAGACCCTGACTCCGCCGTGACCCAGGACTGGGTCAACCGGCAGAACGAATACACCCAGGCCGAGCTGGCGGGCTATCCGGAGCGGGAGTGGTTCCAGACCACGCTGTCCGCGATCCTGGCCCGTCCGCGCGCCGGAGTGCCGGCCAAGAAGAGCGGTTGGTACTTCGTCGGTCGCAACGACGGCACGCAGGCGCAGGACGTCGTGTACGTCGCGGAGTCGCTCGACGAACTGCTGGACAGCGGCCGGGTGCTGATCGACCCGAACAAGCTGTCCGAAGACGGCACCGACTCACTGGGGACGTTCACCGTGAGTCCGGACGGCAAGTACTTCGCGTACGGCATCAACGAGAGCGGTAGCGACTGGACGACGTTCCGGCTGCTCGACATCGCCACTGGGGACCCGGTGGACGACTTGGTGACGGAGGCCAAGTTCTGCGAGGCCACGTGGCTTCCGGACAGCTCGGCGTACCTGTATCTGCACTACCCGTCGAGTGGGCGCACCGAGGGTACGGAGACGAAGACGCTGACGGGTGGTCAGCTCAAACTGCACCGCGTGGGTACGCCGCAGTCCGACGACGAACTGGTTCTCGCGTTCCCCGAGGACGACCGCCTGTTCATCTCGCCGGAGGTGTCCGACGACGACAGGTATGTCGTCGTGCACATCAACGCGGGCACTGACCCGGCGTCCCGGCTGTGGGTCTACCCGATCGCTACGGACGGCCTCGGTGAGCCGATCAAGGTCGTCGACGAGCTGGTCGACGAGATCTTCTTCATCCGGATGGCCGGCGACCAGCTGGTACTGCAGACCGACCGGGACGCGTCCCGTGGCCGCGTGGTGCTCTCCTCGCTGGACGGCACCTTCTCCGACCTCATCCCCGAGGGGCCCGACGCACTGCAGGCCGTTCGCGGTACGGCGTCCGGACTGGCGACCATCACGCTGGTCGACGCGCAGCCCGTGCTGACCCTCTACGCACTCGACGGTTCCGGTGCGCGAGTGGTCGACGTACAGGGTGGTGGGGTGCTCGCTCTGAACGGCAGCACCAAGCACGACGAGCTCTTCATCGGTTTGTCGACCACCACCGACCCGACGGTCTCGTACGTCGTCTCTGCGTCGACCGGCGAGGCGCGTGCGCTGCCGGAGCTGGTTCGGGGCACAAGCGGCTACAAGTCGCCCGAGGTCACGGTGGTGCGAGAGAAGGCCGGCGACGTGCCGTACTTCCTGATCACCCGGTCCGACCTGGACTTCACCACACCGCGCCCGACCATGCTCTACGGGTACGGCGGTTTCCGCATCTCGATCCTGGCCGACTACAAGCCGGGCTGGCCGGCGTGGCTCGAGGCCGGGGGAGTGCTGGCGATCGCCAACCTGCGGGGCGGCGGTGAGTACGGCAGCGACTGGCACGACGCGGGGCGGCTCAAGAACAAGCAGCAGGTGTTCGACGACTTCATCGCGGTCGCGGAACACCTGCGGGACCAGGGCGTGACCACTCCGGCCCAGCTGGCCATTCACGGCCGCAGCAACGGCGGACTGCTCGTCGGAGCGGCCATGACACAGCGGCCCGACCTCTTCAAGGTCGCGCTGCCGGGAGTCGGCGTACTGGACATGCTGCGGTTCCACCTGTTCACGGTGGGTGCCGCCTGGGCGTCCGACTTCGGGCATCCGGACAACCCGGAGCAGTTCGAGGACCTGCTGGCCTACTCGCCGCTACATCGCGTGCAGGACGGTACGGCGTACCCGGCCACGCTGGTGGTCACCGGTGACCACGATGACCGGGTAGTCCCGTTGCACAGTCATAAGTTCATCGCTGCATTGCAGCATGCCCAGTCCGGATCCGCACCTGTCTTGACCCGGGTAGAGGTCAACACCGGTCACGGCTTCGGAAAACCCGCCGCGATGATCGCGGCGGAGTGGGCTGACCTACTGGCGTTCGCCGCTCACCATGTAGGCCTGGAGACTCCTGAGCAGTAGGAGCTGGGCTTCACCAGATGCGGGGCGCGTGGAGATCGCGAGGGTCCTCGACCGGCTGACAGCCGTGGTCGGTGTCCTCGTACTCCGCGCGCAGCCCGTTGGTGGCCAGTGAGCGCACTGCGCCGACCAGCCGGTCCACGTGCTCGCGGGTCGTGCCGAGACCGAGGCTGGCGCGCACCGCCGTACCGTGCTCGGGTGCGTCGGCCAGGAGGTGGCCGACCAGCGGGTGGGCGCAGAACTTGCCGTCGCGAACGCCGATGCCGTACTCCGCGCTGAGTGCTGCGGAGACGAGCGTCGAGCTCAGACCCTTGATGGTGAAGCAGACCGTGCCGACGCGGTCGGCCTCGGCGCCGAAGATCGAGTACGTCGTGACGTCGGCGATCTGCGCGAGGCCGGTGCGGAGCCGGGCGAGCAGGCTGCGCTCGTGCTGCTCGATCGCGTCGCGGTTGCGGCTGATGGTCGCGCAGGCCGAGGCCAGGGCGATTGCGCCGATGACGTTGGGGGAGCCGCCCTCGTGACGGGACGGGCCGGTCGCCCAGACCACACCGTCGCCGGTGACCGCGGTCGTCGCGCCGCCGCCATACAGGTAGGGATCGGCGGCGTCGAGCCAGTCCGCGCGACCGATCAGCGCACCGGCGCCGTACGGGGCGTAGAGCTTGTGGCCGGACAGTGCGACCCAGTCGACGTCGAGCTCGGCGATGTCGACGACGCGGTGCGGTGCCAGCTGGGCGGCGTCCAGGCAGATCCGCGCGCCGTGCGCCTTGGCGACCGCAGCGAGCTCGGCGATCGGGAAGATCTCACCGGTCACGTTCGATGCGCCCGTGACGACAACCAGCCGCGGGCCCTCCGGAGCGCTCCGCAGCGCGTCGGCCACAGCAGTCACGGCCGCGCTGGCCGAAGCCGGAGCGGCGAGCCGGACAGTGCGCTCCTCGCCCCAGGGCAGCAGCGCCGCGTGGTGCTCGGACTCGAAGACGATCACCGTCGCGTCCGCCGGGACGGCGTGCGCGAGCAGGTTCAGGGCGTCGGTGGTTTGCCGAGTGAAGATCACCTGGTCGTCGTTGCGAGCGCCGACGAAGCTGTGCACCTCGGCGCGGGCCCGCTCGTACCACTGGGTGGTGATCCGGGAGGCGTACCCGTTGCCGCGGTGCACCGACGCGTACGACGGCAGGGCTGCCTCGACGCTGGCGCGCACCGACTCCAGACACGGCGCGCTGGCACCATGGTCGAAGTTCGCGTAGTCCGTCACGCGACCGTCGGCCAGCGGGACCAGCAGGTCCGCACCGACAGTGGCGGGGATGGTGCCGTTCGTCAGCCGGGTGACCGCCGCACGCGGGGTGGTGGTGCTGGCCGGCTCGAGGATGGAGAGGATCGACATGGCTTCGCTCCCGGGAAGTCCGCACTTGCCGAACGGGGTATCCGCACGGCCTGGTCTTCACCCGGGGCACCCCGCCGCGGAGGAGGGTTGCCGGCCAGCGAGCCGGGGCTTGACGCTGGCGCTCATGACCTGCCGAGAACGGTAACGAACCGGCCACAAGGACGCCAGCCCTAATCTCATGTGATGAGATAGACAAACACATCGTGGGACGAGAGGCGGCGGAAGATGATCGGACGCCTGCACCATCTGGCCATCGACTGTCCGGATCCGCTCCGGCTGGCGGAGTTCTACGCCGAGCTCCTCGGCAAGCCGATCACCTACCGCAGCGACGACTGGGTGGTGGTCGCGGACAACGACCACACGTCCGGTCTGGCCTTCCAGCGCGCACCGGACCACCGCCCGCCGCAGTGGCCGGACCCCGCGCATCCACAGCAGATGCATTTCGACGTCATGGTCGACGACCTCGCGGAAGCCGGTGCGGCCGTCGTCGCGCTGGGTGCCCGTCAAGTGGTGGGCAGCGTGTTCGAGGACCCGGCGGGTCACCCGTTCTGCCTCATCCCGAGGCCGGGCTGGGCACCGCCGATTCGCGACCGTTGAGGTGGGTGTGTTGGATGGCGGGATGACGACGATCGCGGCGTGGACCGCACCTGATGTCGAGCGGCCCGACGGATCGCTGACCGCGCCGGAAGGTGAGCTGCTGCGTGGGTATCTCGACTTCTACCGCAGCACGCTGCTCTACAAGTGCGCCGGGCTGACCGCCGAGCAGCTCGCCACCCGGCCCTCGCCGCCGTCGAACCTGTCGCTGCTCGGGCTGATCCGGCACCTGACCAAGGTCGAGCGGATCTGGTTCCGGATTCACTTCGCGTCCGGCGAGAAGGCCGAGCCGCTGTTCGCGCCGGAGCTGGGCAAGGACGCCGACTTCGAGCTGATCGATCCGGCCGAGGCCGAGGCGGCGTACGACGGCTTGGTAGCCGAATGGAAGTTGTCCGACGAAGCGGCGGCCGACCGGTCGTTCGACGAGCGCTTCGTCTTCAACGGCACGGAGTCGACGCTCCGGATGATCTACATCCACCTGGTCGGGGAGTACGCCCGGCACTGCGGGCACGCCGACCTGCTGCGGGAACAACTCGACGGCACCACCGGAGCCTGATCGATCTGGTAACAAGCCTTCCGATGGACCGGGCGTTGTGGTCAACTTCCTGCCATGAAGCGTCCGGCCGCCCTCGTCGCGCTGATCTTCGCGGTGCTCACCGCGTTGCTCGTCGCGCCCGCGAGTGCGGCATACGGCGTCCGGATCGAGGTGCTGTCGTCTCCGCGGCCGGAGTTTGTCAGCGACGGTAATGCGCTGATCGGCATCACCGGACAGAACCTCGAGAACCTTGTCGTCGAGCTCAACGGTCGCGATGTCACCGACGCCTTCACCCGAACCGCGGACCGGCTGATCGGCCTGGTTCGCGGACTAGTGATCGGCCGGAACACGCTCACCGCGGGCGAGGCTCGACTCGGCATCACGAACTATCCGCGCTCCGGACCGATGCTGGCTGGGCCGCACGAAACGCCGTACATCTGCGGGACGGCCGGTTTCACGACGCTCGCGAAGGTCAAACTCGGACCGGCGACTGGGCCGAACTGCTCGGTGCCGACCCGGGTCGACTACCTGTACCGCTCGACGATCGACCGGTCGCTGAAGGTGCTGCCGGCAACGAAACCCGATGACCTCGCCACGACGACCACGTCGGACGGCCGGCGGGTGCCGTACATCGTCCGCGTTGAAACCGGTGTGATCAACCGGTCGATCTACGAGTACGCCGTACTGCACGACCGCACGGAAGGTGCGCCGAGCGTGCAGCGGCCACCGTCGGCCTGGAACGGCCGGCTGGTCTACAGTTTCGGCGGCGGTTGCCCCGGTGGCTGGTACCAGCAGGGGAGCAACACCGGCGGGATCAACGACGACGTACTCCTGGGACGCGGGTACGCCGTTGCCTCGTCGAGCCTGAACGTGTTCGGGGTGAACTGCAACGGGGTGCTCGCGGCCGAGACGATGACGATGACCCGCGAGCACATCGCCGAGACCATCGGCGTACCGCGGCAGACGATCGGCTGGGGCTGCTCGGGCGGTTCGTACCAGGTCTTCCAGATCGCCGACAACTATCCGGGGCTGCTCGACGGGATCGTCGCGGCGTGCGTGTTCCCCGAGGTCGGGTTCGCGACCCTGCACACGATCACCGACGCGCTGCTGCTGGATCACTACTTCCGATCGGCCGACGGCTGGACCGACACCGCGAAGCGGGCGGTGGCCGGGTTCGGCAAGGTCGAGACGATCGCCAACCTGGCCGCCGGCGGCCGCCGGATCGACCCGCGGGTCTATTGCCCTGAGCAACTACCTGTGGAGCAGCGGTACGACCCGTCGACGAACCCTGGTGGTGCTCGGTGTGACGTCTACGACCACCAGGTCAACATCTGGGGCAAGGACGCTGCCGGCGCTGTCCGGCGACCGCTCGACAACGTCGGGATCCAGTACGGCCTGGCGGCGCTGAACGCCGGCAAGATCACCGCGGCCCAGTTCGTCGACCTGAACCGCGCGATCGGTGGCTTCGACGCCGACGCCAACTTCGTCCCCGGTCGCACGGTGGCCGATTCGCAGGCGACCGAGACGGCGTACCGGACCGGGCAATTGATCAACGGCGGCGGGGGACTCGCGAGCACCCCCATCATCGACTACCGGCAGTACCTGGATGAGCTGCCGAACGGCGACATCCACCTGATGTTCCACTCGTTCTCGCTGCGCGAGCGGCTCGTGAAGGCGAACGGGGATGCGGACAACCAGGTGATGCTGGTGCAGTCCAGCGACGCGCAGGGCGGCTTCAGTACCGGCAACCCGGTCGTCCTGTCCGCGCTGAAGGCGCTCGATCAGTGGATGGATGCCGTGGATGCCGACACTGGTCCCGGCTCGTCGCACAGCCGTCTGATCCGCAACAAGCCGTCGTCGCTCGATGAGGCGTGCTGGACGCCGCAGGGAGTGAAGATCGTCGAGAAGCAGGTCAACGGCATCGGTACGACGCGGTGCAACACGCTCTACCCGGTTTGGCCCGCGCCACGCCAGGTAGCAGGGGCCTCCGTCGCCAACGACATCATCAAATGCCACCTGCGCCCGCTGTCACTGGCTGACTACCAGGCTGACTTCACGCCGGCCCAGTGGACGGCGCTCCGACAGGCCTTCCCGCAGGGCGTTTGTGACTGGACGGCACCAGGTGACGGTCAGCAGCGTCCGACTGAGGCGTGGCCCGTCTTCTGAGTCGTGACGCTACGGATGGGGCAGCGTGATCGGCGTGTGACACGTGGGACTCGAGTGGTATTGGAGGTAGCCTGCTGAACATGGCGACCCGCACGTCTTCCCCGGCGCGGGCGCAGAAGTCGGCAGCGAAACGGCCCAGTACGGCCCGAGCCGCTGCCGGTGGACGCACCCGTCCGTCGGCCGCCCAGAAGCGTGGGCAGACCTCGAAGCGCGGTGGTGGCAGTACCGCTGCGCGGACCAGCACACCCAAAAACAGCGGACCAGGCCCTTTTGCGGCCGCCATGCTGGCGATCGGCCGCGGCCTCGTCAAGCTGTGGATCGGCATCGCCCACCTGATCGGCCGGGCGGCCCGGGGGATCGGTCACGGCGCGCGGGATCTGGAGCCGGAGCACCGCCGTGACGGCGCGGGCCTGTTCCTGATCGGGCTGGCGATCATCGTCGCCGCCTCGATCTGGTGGCACCTGCCTGGCGCGGTCGGCAACGGCGTCCGGACCGCGGTCGGCGAGAGCATCGGTATTACCGGCTGGGCCGTCCCTCTGCTGCTGCTCGCGATGGCGATCCGGACCCTGCGGAACCCCGAGAGCAACGGACCGGCCGGGCGTCAGATCATCGGTTGGACGCTGCTCTCGTTCGGGGTGCTCGGGCTGGTGCACATCGCCCACGGCATCCCGCGACCGGACGTTGCGGGCGATGCCCCGCTGCACGACGCCGGCGGTGCGGTCGGCTACGTCATCTCCGCGGCGCTTTCCTACCTGATGACCCAGTACGTCGCCGCTCCGCTGCTCGTACTGCTCTCGATCTTCGGTCTGCTGGTCATCACCGGTACGGCGATCTACGCGATCCCGCTCCGGGTGCGCGCAGCATTCGACGTACTGATGGGCCGGACCGAACTGCCGGAGGAGGCTGCCGCGCCGGCGGGCGAGTCGCCCACTGACGACACTGTGCGGCTCACCCGCAAGGAGCGTCGCGCCAAGGCTGCCCTCGAGGACGACGGCGACCCCACGATCAAGCCGTACGACTCGCCGGTCCTCGAAGGACGCGAGATCTCCAAGCGCAGCCGCAAGCCGAAGGCCGCGCCGCCTTCGGAAGAAGACGCGTACGACGTCGACGCTTCAGCAGCCGCGGCCCCGGCCACGCCGAGCTTCAAGGTGAACGACGCACCGGCTCCGGAGCCGCCGCCGCACACCCCGATGCCGCAGCGCGTCGAGCAGCTCAGCCTGTCCGGCGACATCACCTACACACTGCCCGACGGCCAGATCCTGAAGCCGGGATCGGTGCACAAGGCCCGGACCAAGGCGTCCGACGCCGTGGTCGACCGGCTGACCGAGGTGTTCGAGCAGTTCAGCATCGACGCCCAGGTCACCGCCTACACCCGCGGCCCGACGGTCACCCGGTACGAGGTCGAGCTCGGCTCCGCGGTCAAGGTCGAGAAGGTCACCGCGCTGTCCAAGAACATCGCGTACGCCGTCGCCTCGGCCGACGTCCGGATCCTGTCCCCGATCCCCGGCAAGTCCGCGATCGGGATCGAGATCCCGAACACCGACAAGGAGATCGTCAGTCTCGGCGACGTCATTCGCTCGGCGACGGCTCGCAACGACCACCACCCGATGGTGGCCGGTCTGGGCAAGGACGTCGAGGGCGGCTTCGTGGTCGCGAACATGGCGAAGATGCCGCACCTGCTGGTCGCCGGTGCGACCGGCTCCGGCAAGTCGTCGTTCGTCAACTCGCTGATCACCTCGGTCCTGATGCGCGCCACCCCCGACGAGGTGCGGATGATCCTGGTCGACCCCAAGCGGGTCGAGCTGAACAACTACGAGGGCATCCCGCACCTGATCACGCCGATCATCACCAACGCCAAGAAGGCCGCCGAGGCGCTGCAGTGGGTCGTCCGCGAGATGGACATGCGGTACGACGACCTCGCGGCGTTCGGCTTCCGGCACGTCGACGACTTCAACAAGGCGGTCCGCGGCGGCAAGGTGAAGCCGCCACCAGGGTCCGAGCGCGTACTCACGCCGTACCCGTATCTGCTGGTGATCGTCGACGAGCTCGCCGACCTGATGATGGTCGCGCCGCGCGATGTCGAGGACTCGATCGTCCGGATCACCCAGCTCGCCCGGGCCGCCGGTATCCACCTGGTGCTGGCCACCCAGCGGCCGTCGGTCGACGTCGTGACCGGTCTGATCAAGGCGAACGTGCCGTCCCGGCTGGCGTTCGCGACCTCGTCGCTGGCCGACAGCCGGGTCATCCTGGACCAGCCCGGTGCGGAGAAGCTGGTCGGTCAGGGAGACGGCCTGTTCCTGCCGATGGGCGCGAGCAAGCCGATGCGGATCCAGGGTTCCTGGGTCACCGAGTCCGAGATCCGCGCCGTGGTCGAGCACACCAAGACCCAGCTGGAGCCGACGTACCGCGAGGACGTCACCGCCGTCGCCGCGCCGAGCAAGGACCTGGACGACGAGATCGGCGACGACATGGACCTGGTGGTCCAGGCCGCCGAGCTGATCGTCTCGACCCAGTTCGGGTCGACGTCGATGCTGCAACGCAAGCTGCGGGTCGGTTTCGCCAAGGCCGGCCGGTTGATGGACATCCTGGAGAGCCGGGGCGTGGTCGGTCCCAGCGAGGGATCCAAGGCGCGGGACGTGCTGGTCAAACCGGACGACCTGGAAGACTTCATCACCACCCTCCGAGGAGAGTGACTGTGACCGAAGCAAGCGCCATGACCCATCATCAGCCCCGTCATGAGGGTTTCGACCTCGACGACAGGCCTGTTCCGTTCACGATCCGCGCCTCCCAGAAGGTGCACGGGGGCCTCGCCCTCGGCGCCGGCCTGGTGGCGGTCGGTTTCGCCGCCTCCGCGTCGGGTACTGCGACCGGTGTACTGCGCTGGTTCGCCGCGGCAGCCTTCGCCGTACTGGCCGTGGTGTGCGCCCGGGCGCTGACGGTCGGGGACATGCTGGTGGCCGACGACGTCGGGATCCGGTTGCGAATCGGCAACGAATGGATCGGCACCCGGTGGCAGGAGATCGAGGAGGTGACGGTGCTGAAACGCCGGCATCCGCTCGACGACGGCCGGATCGCCGTCCATCTGCTGGATCCCGGCCCGATCCTGGCCGCGATGCCGAGTGCGACGCGCCGGACCACGGATGCCAACCGGCGTCTGACCGGGTCCTCACTAGCGGTACCGTTCGGGTTGACGGCACGGCCGTCGAACGGGGAAGTGGTACAGGCTTTGCACATGCTCGCGGACGCCAGATGTCCGGTGCGCGAGCAACTCTGACTTGTCCGTGACCCCATCGGGCGACGACCGTTGACTTGATGTCGGCGGTCCTGGCTGCCGGCATCAGGAACTCATTGATGCTGATGGCCCGCACTTCGGATCGGGCGACGGAGAGGACGGTGACCACGTGAGCATCGGTAGCGAGCTCACGGCGGCCCGTGTACGGGCCGACATGACGATCGAGCAGCTGAGTGCCGCCACCCGGATCAGAACCGGGCTGCTGACCGCCATGGAGGCCGACGACTTCTCCCGCTGTGGCGGCAATTTCTACGCGCGCGGTCACATCCGTTCGATCGCGCGCGTGGTCAAGGCCGACCCGGCGCCCTTGGTGGCGTCCTTCGACGCGGAACACGCTGCCGACGAGGAGAAGTCCCGCCGCGAGGAGCGTGCCGCGGTCAAGGGCCCGACCCTGCACCCGGCCCGTCCGCGCTGGGCCGTTGTCCTCGGGGCGATTCTGGTCGGTCTGATGGGCTGGGGGATGGTTCGGCTCTTCACGCTGCCGAGCGATGTCGAGGCCAACGCGTCCAAGACCACGGCCACCACGACGATCACCACGCAGCCGCCGAAGCCAACCCCGAAGCCGACGGTTGCCCCGACCAAGAAGAAGCCGGTCGCGCCACCGGTGGTGCCGACGAAGACCACGCTCACCCTGACCGCGAAGAACAACGGTTCTTATGTGACGCTGCGCGACAAGAAGGGCAAGCGTCTCTTCCAGGGCCTGGTCGGTCCTGGTTCGGTGCAGACGGTCACTGTGGTCGGCGACATCCGCGTGTCCGCCGGTGCCCCGGGCAACCTCGCGATCAAGGTCAACGGCAAAGCCCAGGTCACCAAGCTCTACCGCTTCGTTGCCCACCCCGACGGCACCCTGACCAAGAAGTAGCGTTCGCGCGCAGTTAGGTGTGAGGCTGGGCGGCGAGTCATACTCGTAGTGATGACTACGCCACCCGTCACTGTTGCCCTGGTCACGCTGGGCTGTGCCCGCAACGACGTCGACTCCGAGGAACTCGCCGGCCGCCTCGAGGCCGGCGGCTTCCTTCTCGTCGACGACGCCACCGAAGCGGACACCGTGGTGGTGAACACCTGCGGTTTCGTCGAGGCCGCCAAGAAGGACTCGGTCGACACCCTGCTCGCCGCCGCCGACTACAAGGAGTCCGGCCGCACCCAGGCCGTCGTCGCCGTCGGCTGCCTCGCCGAGCGCTACGGCGACCAACTCGCCGAGGCCCTCCCCGAAACTGATGCGGTCCTCAGCTTCGACGACTACGCCGACATCTCCGACCGCCTCCGCTCCATCCTCTCGGGCACCAAGCACCACCCCCACACCCCCCGAGACCGCCGCAAACTCCTCCCGCTGTCTCCAGCAGCCCGCCAGTCCGCCGCCCCCGTAGCCACCCCCGGCCACGGCGACCACGCGCCCAGTGCCACGCCCGCCCATGGCGACCACGCCCCCAGCGGCGCCGCTCCCGCCCACGGCGACCACGGCTCTGCCGTCATCCCGGCTCAGCGCGACCACGCGCGTGGCTCCTCGGAGGCCGCTGCAAGCACCCTCGGAGACCACATCCCCTCGGCACTCAAGCCGGTTGGCACCTCGGATTCTGCCGCCGACACCGCGCAGCCTCTCAAGGGGCGGATGGTTGCCGCGTCTGACGGCACCCGCAACGAATTGAAGATCGACGCGCCTGACCTCGCGTCTGCTCCGGCCAGCGGCCCGCGCGTCGTACGCCGCCGGCTCGACGGTGGCCCGATGGCGCCGCTGAAGTTGGCGTCCGGCTGCGACCGCCGGTGTGCGTTCTGCGCGATCCCGATGTTCCGCGGCGCGTTCATCTCCCGCCGCCCCACCGAGGTCCTCGGCGAAGCCCACTGGCTCGCCGAGAACGGTGTCCGCGAACTCTTCCTGGTCTCCGAGAACTCCACCTCCTACGGCAAGGACCTCGGTGACCTCCGCCTCCTGGAGACCCTCGTCGCAGACATCGCCGAGGTCCCCGGCATCACCCGGGTCCGCGTCTCCTACCTGCAGCCCGCCGAGATGCGCCCGACGCTGCTTGCCGCGATGACGTCGACCCCCGGCGTCGTCCCGTACTTCGACCTCTCCTTCCAGCACGCCTCCGGCCCGCTCCTGCGCCGGATGCGCCGCTTCGGTGACTCCGAACGTTTCCTCGAACTGATCGCCCAGGTCCGCGCCGCAGCTCCCGCCGCCGGGATCCGCAGCAACGTCATCGTCGGCTTCCCCGGTGAGACCGAGGAAGACGTCGACATCCTCTGCGACTTCCTCTCCCAGGCCGGCCTGGACGCGATCGGCGTCTTCGGCTACTCCGACGAGGACGGCACCGAGGCCGAGACCTACGACGGCAAACTCGACGAGGACACCATCGCCGCCCGCCTCGACCGCGTCACCCGCCTCGCCGAGGACCTCACCTCCGCCCGCGCCGAGTCCCGCATCGGCGACCTCGTCGAGGTACTCGTGGAATCCCTCACCGCCGCCCCGGACGACGCACCGGTCGCCGGGCAGACCGGTGAAGGCCGCGCCGCTCACCAGGGCCCCGAGGTGGATGGTTCGACGACGCTGGTCGGGCTTCCGGAGGGTGTCCGGATCGGTGATCTGGTCTCCGCGAAGGTGTCCGGCAGCGACGGTGTCGACCTGATCGCGGAGTTCGCCGCGGTGGTGAATCCCCAGGACGACCGTCCGGCCGCTAACCTGACCGCGTGACCAACCCGCCGAACCCGGTTCCGCAAGCCGGGCGGATCCACGCGCCGAGCGCCTGGAACGTCCCGAACGCGCTGACTGTGCTGCGGCTCGTCCTGGTTCCGCTCTTCGTCTGGCTGCTGCTCCGCCACGACGGTAACGACACCGGCACCCGCCTGCTCGCCACGGGCGCCTTCGTGGTCGCGATCGTCACCGACCGTTTCGACGGTGACATCGCGCGCCGCTGGAACCTGGTCACGAACTTCGGCAAGATCGCCGACCCGATCGCCGACAAGGCCCTCACCGGAGCCGCCTTCATCGGCCTCTCCCTGCTCAACGAACTCCCGTGGTGGGTCACTGTCGTCGTCCTGGTCCGCGAGTGGGGTGTCACCGCCCTCCGCTTCTGGGTCATCCGCCACGGCGTGATGCCCGCCAGCCGCGGCGGCAAACTCAAGACCGTCCTGCAGGCGATCGCTCTCGGCCTCTACCTCCTCCCGTGGCAGACCCTCGGCCTCCTGCACTGGACCGCGATCCTCTTCATGACCGCCGCCGTAGCCGTCACCCTGATCACCGGCGTCGACTACCTGATCCGCGCCCTCCGCCTCCGCGCCGCCGCCAAACACCCCCTCCCATAGCCCCGCCGGCCTGAGCGTCTCCGCCGAGCACCCCTCCTGGCCTTCCAACCTCTCGGGCCTCAGCGCCTCCGCCAACAACCCCTCCCGGTCTGCCAGCGCCTCCGGACTCAGCGCCTCCGCCGACCACCCCTCCCGGCCGTCCAACCTCTCCGGTGTGTCGCCACACCGGGTGCCGCCTGCAGCGTGGGTGGGTCGTGGGGTGGAATGGGGAGATGGAGAGCACCGGGGCGGGCAGGGTCGAGTGGCTGGTCGGAGTTTTGAAGAGTCGGGGCGAGACTTTGGCGACTGCTGAGTCGTTGACCGGTGGGATGGTCGGTGCGGCTCTGACGGATGTGGCGGGGGTGTCTGCGGTGTACCGGGGTGGTGTGGTGGTCTACGCGACGGACCTGAAGGCCAAGCTTGCGGGCGTTCCTCAGGACCTTCTGGACGCTGTGGGCCCGGTTCACCCCGACACTGCAGCAGCGCTCGCCACCGGCGTGCGAGAGCGTCTGAAGGCCACCTACGGGCTAGCCACGACCGGTGTGGCGGGACCGGACCCCCAAGCAGGCGTCGAGGCGGGCACGGTGTACGTCGCAGCGGCTGGACCAGGGTCTGTGCAGGTGCGGAAGTTGCAGCTGAGCGGTGACCGGAGTGCGGTACGGCAGGGCACTGTGGCGGCCGCACTGGAACTCGTAGCGACACTTGTGGCGGAAGAACTCGACTGAACGGGGTGTTGAGACCAGCATGGGGACAGGTAAGGCAGACTGGCACGGCGCACCGAAGGTGGACATTGCGAGGAGTAGTGACCCGGCAACAGGTACCGTTGGTTCCTACGGTCGGGCTACGGTGCGAGTAGCAACGACCGGACAGGCGGAAGGGAGAAACCTCATGGTGCTGGTTCGTGGCCTGCTGGGCGACGTCCTGCGGCGTAAGCGGCTGCGCCAGGGGCGCACTCTTCGCGAGGTGTCTGCCGATGCACGCGTGAGTCTCGGTTATCTGTCCGAGGTGGAGCGCGGCCAGAAGGAGGCCTCCAGCGAGCTGCTGGCGGCAATCTGTATGGCCCTCGAGGTGCCGCTCTCGGCTGTCTTCGCCGAGGTGAGTGAAGACCTGGCGCGCGAAGAGGCGCTGGTCCTGGCGCATCCGACCATCGAGTCGGAGGTCGTGGCCTCCGCGGCCTGACCGTCGTCGACACCCGGCTGTCCCGGCAAGTCCGGAGCAGCCGGTTCCTGCTGCCATCAGCGGCCTCCCCGCCGGCTCAGCAGCGGACTCAAACTCGACCGCACGAGCTGTAGCGCGGGCAGTGGTGGATCGCTCGCGCCCCGGAAGATGCTGTTGGCTGTGAACAGATGCGCTCCCGAATCAGGGAACTGCAGCAGCTCGGCTCGGTCCGGTGGCGGGAAGAAGGCGGTCAGATCGTCACCTTCGCCGAAGGTGTTCCCCTCGAGCACAGCCCAGGCCAGTGGCTTCAGGCTCAGATGGGCTGAGGCCGGCACTGGATCGAAGACGATGATCTCGGGATGGTCGTACTGCGTGAGCCCGATCGTGTAGCCGAAGGCCGGGTTCCGCTCGCCGTCGCCCTCGACGTACAGCATGGCCCAGCCGAAGGTCCGGATGCCGGCCTCGATCGATCGCGAGACCTCCGGAACGGTGATGCCACCGCAGACGTCACACATCAACTTCTCCTCTCCCTCGAACACCTGTTCGATACGCCAGAGAAGATATCCGCGTTCCGCCCCGTGGCCGGAGTTGTCCACAGGTTCGCTGCCTGAAGGTGTCTGGGCTTGCCGTCACCGCCGCAGGTGTCCCACCCGGCATGAACTCGGCCGACGACGTGCGCGGTGGCTGACCACCGCTGCGGCCGACTAAGGGCGAGGTGGCTAGGCGATCCGGTGGCTGAGGGGGATGGTTGCTGCGGCGACCGTCTGCTCGTCGCTTGGGGCTGACGGCCTGTGGTTGCTGTTCCGGGATCACGTGCCTTGCGTCTGATTCGTCGGCCGGGTGCTGCCTGCGTGGACTCGGCCGATGATGTGCGCGGTGGCTGATCACCGCTGCGGCCGACTAAAGGCGGGGTGGCTGGGCGGTGCGGTGGCTGAGGGGGATGGTTGCTGCGGGCGAGCGTCTGCTCGTCGCTTGGGCTGACGGACTGTGGTTGCTGCCCCGAGATCAGATGGTGTGCGGCTGACGGGCTGTGGTTGCTGTTCCGGGATCGGATGGTGTGCGGCTGACCGATCGGTGTGGTTGCTGTTTGGGAATCATGGGCTCGGCGGCTGAGTCGGTGGTGTGGCTGTGGTTGTGCGGTGGGCATGGGTAGGGCCGCGGGCCGGTGTGTGGGCCGGCTGCCGCGGTGGGGTGATGGTGGACGGTGGTGTTGGTGGATCGGGTGGCGTGGTTCTTACGGTCCGGCTGTTGGGGTGGCGTTGGTGCTCCAGGGGTCGGTGTAGTTGGGTCCCACTGCAGTGAGCCGAGTCCGGAAGGCTTCGCGGGCGGCGGCCAGTCCTGGGTTGGGGAGGGTGCTGGCGGGCGGGAGCCGGTCCGGCTGCTCATGAGTTGGGTTGCTGCTGACCCGCGCGCTTCTGCCACTGGCCCTGTCGGCA
Source organism: Kribbella yunnanensis (assembly GCF_039529655.1). Classification (NCBI taxonomy): domain Bacteria; kingdom Bacillati; phylum Actinomycetota; class Actinomycetes; order Propionibacteriales; family Kribbellaceae; genus Kribbella; species Kribbella yunnanensis. Next base: position 439,257 of record NZ_BAAANF010000009.1, read on the forward strand.
CTGGTGCTGGTGCTGTGGGCAGGGGTGACCCAGCCGACTAGCTCGGCGAGTGCGGCGGGATCGGTGCGGGGTGGGTCTGCCCAGGTCGGGCGGGTGACTTGGGCGATGCCGTCGACGATCGTGATGCTCCATTGGCCGTCATGCACGGCGCGGTGGTGGAAGGCGCACAGCAACGCGAGATTTTGCAGGCTGGTCGGACCGCCGTTGGCCCAGTGGATGAGGTGGTGGGCGTGGCACATCCAGGGTGGTGCTTTGCAGACGACGCAGCCTTTGTCGCGTTTGTTCAACGCGCGGCGGATGTAGCGGTTCACGAACCGCTGCTCGCGGCCCACATCCAACGGTTGCGAATCGCCGCCCAGCACGATCGGCAGGACCGCCGCGTCACAGGCCAGGAGGCGGACGGCGCCGGCGGACAGGTTGCCGCCGAACACCAACTCACCTACTCCACCACCCCGACCTCCCGCATCGAGACCGGTCGTGCCGTCCTCAACGGCACCGGCCCCGACCGCACCGGCTCGGCTCGCGTCTGCGTCGGCCGTGCCGCCGAAGGCGGCGGGGGTGGCGGCTTTGAGGTCGTTGAAGTCGATGGTGACGGTCAGGTGTGGGACGCCGGGATGGTCGGGGTTGCCGGCGGCGGCGTTCATGATGATCGTCAGGGCGTCGGCTTGTCGTTGGTCGCGAGTGCGGGGGTCGCGTTCGCCGTCGATGGTCTTGTGGGGTTTGGAC
>NZ_BAAANF010000010.1:0-65437 GCF_039529655.1 Kribbella yunnanensis
AGACATCAACAACACCTCCACAATCAAGGTGTTGCAACGACCACCTGAACCCAAGCGATGTACAACGGCACGGAGGTCGCACTCGACAACACACTCCTCACACTCACTTGTGCTGGCTTTCACCAGGGAGGGTCTGGTCGATCGGGACGTAGTCCGCGTGCCGGTGGGTGATCCTCCACTCGCCCTCCTCGCGGCGAAAGATATGCGTGACGCGCAACGTATACGGCTCAACCGGCACCCCGACGACCGAGTTGGCGATGTGCTCGAACCCGACGATGTACGCCAGGTCCCCACTGACGTCCGCCGCAACAACCTCGAACCGGTAATCCGTGGAGTCGGACCACCGCCCCGCCAGCCAGGTCAGGACCTCGCTGATCTCCTTCCATCCCTGTCGAACAGGCACTTTCGCCCCGAAGACAGTCACCGGGTCCTGCCTCGCAGTCAGCTCCACGCGCAGACTCGCGTCGCCGTCGATCAGCGCCCGCTCCGCCTCCATCTGACGGGCCAACGTCGGCGTCAGGAAGTCGTCGAGGTCACTCATACTCGCCTCCAGGGCTCGTACTCGCCCAGAGATTGTGGCCGGGGCGTTGTCTCGGCACAGCGGTGGGCATCCCATGTTTCCCCGCGCACATACGCCTGGCAACCCTCCGCAGAATGGGTCGAGGTTGCCTGTTCGTCAGAATCCGCGTCAGAGCTCAGCCTGTGCGCACCGGCCCGCCACAGCGGGGTCGGTCGCGCGGCAGCACGGGGTGCGGGCGGCAGCCCGCAGGGGGAGGACGGCGATTAGCCGGGGTGGGTGGGGTGCGCGCGGAGCAGGCGCGTTGAGGAGCGGAGCGACGAAGGTAGCGGCTGCGGAGCACGCGGGGTTGATCGTCGTACAGGTGCCCGGGACGGGATTCGAACCCGTACGCCTTTCGGCTGCGAGGTTTAAGCTCGCTGCGTCTGCCGTTCCGCCACCCGGGCGCGGGGTCGAGAGTACGTTATTTGTAGACCTTGCGGGGGTGTACGGCGTGCGCTCCGGCTACTCGGTCGAGGAAGAGTTTGCCGTTGCAGTGGTCGATTTCGTGCTGGAGGGCTCGGGCTTCGAAGGCGTCGGTGGTGATGGTGACCTGGTCGGTGGTTCCGGGGAGGATGCCGGTGACCGCGAGGCGGGTGGCGCGTTTGACGTCGCCGGTGAAGTCGGGGACGGACATGCAGCCTTCGCGGGCTTTTTCCTGGCGGGAGGCTTCAACCACCACGGCGTTGCAGAGGACGAAGACGCCGTGGCAGGTGCGGGTTTTGGGGTGGCCGGTGACGTCGAGGGCGAACATCTGGGCGGAGATGCCGACTTGAGGGGCGGCGAGGCCGACGCAGCCGGGGGAGACGCGCATGGTGGCGACGAGGTCGGCGGCTAGGGCGATCATGACCGGGTCTAGGGGGTCGACCGCTGCGCCGGGGGTGGCGAGGACCGGGTGGGGGGCGCGGACTACTTCGAGGATGTCGCCGACTAGGCCTAGCTGGGCGGGGCTCCAGCTGGCGAGGGTCTGGTTGAGGTGCGCGACGCTCACAGGTCGTCGCTCTCCGCCGGGCTGAGGGTGACGCCGACGCCGAGCTCCTCGGCGGTGATCTCGAGGGCGCGCTCCAGGGTCTCGAGGTCGGCGGTGACCGGTAGCTCGACCTCGGCGGTCAGGACGTACAGGTCGCCGCTCAGGCGGGTGGCCAGGTCGGTGATGGTGCCGCCGACCGCTGCGACCATTCGGGTGACGGCGGCGACGATGCCGGGGCGGTCGGCGCCGTGGACGCTCAGCAGGTACGACGGTCCGATCGCGGCGTGCTCGTGTTCCGGGCCCATGGCGCGGACTGTGATGACGAGCTCACCGCGGAGTGGTTCCACGGCGGCGACGACCTCGTCGAGGGAGCCGGAGCAGACGATCATCATCGCGAAGTGACCGCGCAGGAGCGTCATCGTGGAGTCCTCGAGGTTGACGCCGGTACCGGCGAGGGCCTCGGTGACGTCCGCGATGATGCCCGGGCGGTCCGGGCCAATGACGGTGACTGCGAGCTGGCTCATGCCCGGGAACCTACCGTCAACCAAAGGAGGAGATCACACCGACTTCGGTATCCGGACAGCCCGGAACGTGCCGGCGGGCGGTTTCCCACCGGTACCGTCAGGTTCATGGAACAGCCTCGGCGCAGCCCACGCGACTGGATCGTGGACAGCGTCGTCTTCGTGTTCGCGATCGTCCTCGGCCTGCTCATCTTCGACGACAGCGCCAAAGCGTCCGAGGGCATGCGAGTGCTGGACGTGTGCCTGGGCCTGGCGCTGAGCCTGACGCTGTGGTTCCGCCGCCGCTGGCCGGTGCAGCTGGCCTTGCTCGCCTCGGCGGTGTCGGTGTTCTCCGAGGTGGCCAGCGGGCCGACCCTGATCCTGATCCTGTCCGTGGCGGTCTACCGACGGCTGCGGACCACGCTGCTGGTGTTCGCGGTGAACGCGCTGTCGCTGGCGGCCTACCTGCAGGTCAAACAGCAGGCCGACGGGCCCGCGGTGGCGGTCGCGGCGATCGCGATCTACATCGCGACCGCGGGCTGGGGGCTGTACATCCGGTCCCGGCGGCAGCTTCTGCAGACGCTGCGGGACCGCGCCGACCGGGCCGAGATGGTGGCCCGACTGCAGGCGGAACAGGGCCAGCTCCGGGCCCGCGAGGAGATTGCGCGCGAGATGCACGACGTACTGGGGCATCGGTTGTCGTTGCTGAGCGTGCACGCGGGAGCGCTGGCCTATCGGCCGGATGCGTCCACCGAGGAGGTCGCCGATGCGGCCGAGGTGATCCGGGCGAGCGCCCATCAAGCGCTGCAGGATCTGCGTGAGGTGATCGGCGTACTGCGGGCTCCCGTCGGCGAGCTGCCTCAGCCCAGCTTCGCGGACCTCCCGGCGCTGGTCGAGGCGTCCCAGGCGGCCGGCGTACCGGTCGAGCTCCAGCAGGACGTGGTCGGCGCGCTCCCCGATCACATCGGACGTACGGCGTACCGGATCGTCCAGGAAGGTCTCACCAACGCGATGAAACACGCACCGGGGGAGCGAGTCACGATCGCGATGAACGGTGCCCCGGGCAACGGCTTGACGGTCGAGGTCCGCAACCCGGCGCCGGACCGGCGGCGTGGCGACGGCCAAGGGCTGCTCGGGTTGGCCGAGCGCGCGGCCCTGGTCGAGGGCCGGCTCGAACACGGCCGCACCCCCGACGGCGAGTTCCGGCTGTCCGCCTGGCTACCGTGGCCGCCATGATCCGGGTACTCATCGTCGACGACGATCCGCTGCTGCGCGCCGGCCTGAAGCTGATGCTGGGTGGTGCGCCGGACATCCGCGTGGTCGGCGAGGCCGGCGACGGGACCGGCGTCACCGGGCTGATCGAGCGGCTCGCGCCGGACGTCGTACTGATGGACATCCGGATGCCGAACACCGACGGCCTGACAGCGACCGAGACGGTACGCCGGAGGCCGGGCGCGCCGGAGATCATCATCCTCACCACGTTCGACGCCGACGAGCACGTCCTGCGCGCGCTCAGAGCCGGGGCCGCCGGATTCGTGCTGAAGGACACCCCACCGGCCGAGATCGTCGAGTCGGTACGGCGGGTTGCCGGCGGGCAGCCGGTGTTGTCGCCGGCCGTCGCCAAGCGACTGATCACCCGGGTCGCAGCGTCGGGTCAGGATCAGCGCAAGACGAAAGCCGTCAACCGGCTGGCCGGATTGAACGAGCGGGAGCGCGAGATCGCCGTCGCGGTCGGCGAGGGGAAGTCGAACGCGGAGATCAGCGCGACCCTCTATCTGAGCGTGCCGACGGTCAAAACCCACGTCTCGCGGATTCTCACCAAACTCGATCTGAACAACCGCGTGCAGATCGCCCTCCTGGTCCACGATGCGGGCCTGCTCCACGAGTAGGACACCTACCGGCCATCTGCGCCTTCTATCGTTGGAACGTCCGTCCGCCAACGGGAGGCTCCTCCATGCGCTTGGTCGCAACTGGTCTCGCACTCGCTCTGCTAATCCCTGCCGTACCCGCTTCGGCGAAGGCGCCGTACGACCCGGCCGCGTACGTCGATCCGCTGATCGGCTCGCTGCGGGACGGTACGACGTGGCCGGGCGCGGTCCGGCCGTTCGGGATGATCTCGTGGAGCCCGACGAGTACGCGCGGCGACCAGACCAGCACCGGCGCGGCGAACGGCTACCAGTACGACGTGACGCGCGTCCGCGGGTTCAGCCTGACCCACCTAAGCGGCGCCGGCTGTAATCCCGGTGCGGCCGGTGACATCCCGATCCTGCCGTACGTCGGGGCGGTCGACTCGTCGCCGACGGCGGACACGAAGGATGCGAAGTACGCCACGAACTTCAGCCACGCGAACGAAAAGGCCGTCCCGGGCCGTTACACGGTCACGCTGGATTCCGGCGTCAAGACCGACCTGGCCGTGACCACGCGGGCGGGTGTCGGCGAGTTCACCTTCCCGGCCGACCAGGCCGCGAACCTGCTCTTCCGTACGTCGAACTCTCTGAACGGCAGCGAGGATGCGGAGATCACCATCGACCCGAGTGGTCGCAAGGTGGCCGGATCCGTGCTGACCGGCGCGTTCTGCGGCCGCCGGGCCAACGGGGGAGTGAACAACCGCAAGACCTACTACCGGCTGTACTTCACCGCCTCGTTCGACCAGCCGATCGTTGCCAACGGCACCTGGAAGAACGGAGATCTGGCCGCGGGCAGCACGCACACTACCGGCGGCGAGGGCTACGCGACCGGTGCTGACCGCGCCGGGCGTGGTTCGGGCGGCTACGTGACATTCGCGTCGGGCGCCAAGGTACGGATGCAGTTGGGGATCTCATACGTGAGCCTGGCCGGTGCCGAGCAGAACCTCCGGACCGAGGTACGGCGCAACGCGACCGTCGCTCAGCTGGCAGCCGACGGGTACGACGACTGGCGGCGCGAACTGCAGGCGATCAAGGTGACCGGCGGGACCGATGCGCAGCGGACCACGTTCTACACCGCGCTCTATCACGTGCTTTTGCAGCCGAACATCTTCAACGACGTCGACGGACGCTACCTGGGCAGCGATCTGAAGATTCACCGCCTCGCGCGCGGTCAGAAGGCGCAGTACGGAACGTTCTCCGGGTGGGATCAGTACCGGGCGCAGATCCAGTTGCTCGCCCTCCTCAAACCCGATGTCGCGGGCGACTTCGCCCAGTCGATGTATCAGTTTGCCCAGCAAAACAAGGGTATCTGGGATCGCTGGCTGCACAACAACGGCCCGACCCATGTGATGACCGGCGACCCGGCCGCGCCCACACTGGCCACGTTCGCCGCGATGGGCGTGCGCAACTTCGACGTACAAGGTGCGTTTGAATCATTGGCTCGCCAGGCCCGCACGCAGAACCCTGACGCCGAGCTAGACGGTGGTTGCCCAGGGCAATGCACCGGCCAACGCCCAGCCCTCAACACCTACCTGGCGCACCAGTACGCACCCCAGGACGCCTGCCACTGCTGGGGCGGCGCCGCCGAAACCCTCGAAAACTCCCTCGCCGACTACTCCCTCGCCCAGTGGGCACAGCGGCTCGGAACGAGCGCACCGGATCTGAAAGACCGCGGTAGCTGGTGGAAGAACACCTTCGACCCCGCAGTCGGCTACCAGCGAGCACGCCGCGCGGATGGCACCTGGGAGCCCAACTTCACCCCATCGACCCAGACCGGCTTCGCGCAGGGCTCGAGTGCGACGTACACCTGGATGGTCCCGCAAGACGTCTCCGGTCTGGCCGCGCAGATGGACGGCAAGGCTGTCGAGCGGCTCGACGCCTTCTTCCACGACGAGCAGGGCAACTGGGCGGTCAAGGGCGGCAGCGCGCTCCGCTACGACCCGACCAACGAGCCCGGTCTGCACACGCCTTGGCTCTACAACGGCCTCGGCGTCGCCTGGAAGACCCAAGCCACCACCCGCGAGATCGTCGACACCGTCTACGGCACCGGCCCGGCCGGCCTCCCCGGCAACGACGATCTCGGCACCCTCTCGGCCTGGTACATCTTCGCGGCGATCGGCCTCTTCCCGCAGACCCCCGGCCGCGCCGAGCTCCTCGTCGGCAGCCCGCTCTTCCCGAAAGTCGAGCTCCGCCGCAGCAACGGCGTACGGATCACTGTGGAAGCACCAGCCACCTCAGACTCCAACCAGTACGTCGAATCGCTGGCCCTGAACGGACATCCGCGAACCGAGTCCTGGTTGCCGGAATCGTTCGTCACGCGCGGCGGGCGTATCGCCGTACAGCTGGTCGACACCCCGACCACCTGGGGCACGGCCCCGATCGACCGCTGACCTTTGCGCGTCGGCGCAAAGGTCGGGCAAGTCGCCTTCCCCGGACCTAGGCTGCGGCCCGGAGAAGGGGAGGGCCCGATGAAGTCACGAATCGCGGCAGTCATGGCCGCCGGCACGTGCGCCGTACTGACCTTGGCCGCACCAGCAGCAAGCGCAGCGGACGATGTCACCGCTCCGGTGCAGGTCAGTGCCGATGCCGGCGCGTTCTTCCGGAATGCGGCCAGTGTGACGCTGAAGTACGCGTTCAAGGACCCGGGGACCGAGGAAGAGCCGGGCAGCGGGCTCGCCGACTACGACGTGCGCTACCAGGAGGAAGCTCGGCCAGCAGGAGTACGGCGAATGGGTCCTCCCCGCGGAGTGGCAGAAGACGACCGCCACCACCGTCACCCACACCGCCGAGCGTGGTACCGAGACCTGCTTCCAGGTGCGAGCCCGAGATGTGACTGGCAACGAGAGCGCGTGGAGTGAGTACTCGACCTGCTCTGTCTGGGACGGAACCCCGCCGGTGTACATCGGCGGCTACACGAGCGGCCGGGTGTCGATCGATGCGTTCTGGCGCGTCTGGTTCGACGACGACAGTGCCCACGAGGACACTGTGGACGTCGCCTACCGGGATCTGGTCCCCGGGAAGCCTCGCGGCCCGTGGGTGTACCCGGACTACTGGCACGACCAGCGCAAGAGCGACTTCTTCTGGGACTCCGTCCCTGGCGTGGACCGGTGCGTGTCAGCGCGCGGCCGGGACTGGGCCGGCAACGTGTCGGGCTGGACGCCCGAGACCTGCGTCCTCGCGCCGTGGGACGACCGCTCGTTCACCTCGACCGGAACCGTCAGCAGGGTGCTCGAGCCGATGGGCTACCGCGGCACCGTCAGCACGCTGAAGTCGAACGGCGCCGCCCTCGTCAAGACCGGTCAGATCGGCAAGCAGATCGCCCTCGTCGCCACGCACGGCCCCGGCCAGGGCACCGTGGACGTCTATCACGCAGGGGTGAAGCTCGGCCGGGTGTCCTTGGCCGCCCCAGCCACGGAGTACCGGAAGATCACCTACCTCCCCGCCGGTGTGCAGCGCACCGGCGACGTCAAGCTCGTGTCAGTCGGTACGGCGCCGGCCGCCATCGACGGCATCGCTGTCATCAAGCTCTGAGCCACTGCAGTAGCGACCGGCCGGGGCGACCGGCCGGTTGCTTCGCGGTTTGCTAGGACTGCGTTGCGCGGCGGAACTCTTCGCGGGGGGCCTGAAGGGTTCCGAGCGAGGTGACCTCGCGGCGGAAGAACAGGGCCAGGGTCCAGTCGAGGATGACGCGGGCCTTGCGGTTGAAGGTGGGGACGCGGGAGACGTGGTACGTGCGGTGCACGAACCAGGCCGGCCAGCCCTTCACCTTGACGCCGAACAACTGCGCCACGCCCTTGTGCAGGCCGAGGCTGGCGACCGAGCCGACGTACTTGTGCTCGTAGTCCTGCGGCGGCTTGCCGTCGACTGTGCGGAGGATGTTCGCGGCGAGCCGGTTGGCCTGCCGAACCGCGTGCTGGGCGTTGGGTGCGCAGTACGCGCCGCTGTCCGAGGTCAGGTCCGGTACGGCGGCGTTGTCGCCTGCGGACCAGGCGTCGGTGACACCCTCGATCCGCAGGTTGGCGAGGCACTTGACCCGGCCCTTCTCGTCGAGCGGGAAGTCCGTGGCGGCCAGCGCCGGGTTCGCCTTCACACCGGCGGTCCAGACGATCGTGTCGGCGTCGAACTCCTCGCCGTCACTGAGGACCACGCGGCCCTTCTCGCAGGACTCCAGCCGGGTCTCCAGCTTGATGTCCATGTTCCGCTTGCGCAGCTGGTCGACCGTGTACTTGCCGAGATCCGGGCCCACCTCGGGCAGGATCCGGTTGGTCGCCTCGACGAGGACCCAGCGCATGTCCTCGGGCTTGATGTTGTCGTAGTACCGGGTGGCGTACCGGGCCATGTCCTCGAGCTCCGCGAACGCCTCGACACCGGCGTACCCACCACCGACGAAGACGAAGGTCAGCGCCGACGTGCGCAGCGTGGGGTCGGGCTGCGAGCTCGCCACGTCCAGGCGGTCCAGCACCTTGTTGCGCAGCGCGATCGCCTCTTCGACGTTCTTGAACCCGGTCGCCTCCTCGGCCAGCCCCGGGATCGGCAGCGTGCGGGCGATCGAGCCGAGCGCGACCACGACCTGGTCGTAGGCCAACTCGTACTCCGGGCCCTCCTCGGGCATCACCTTCGCGACCTTGTGTGCGTGGTCGATCCCGGTCACCCGCCCGGTCACCACCCGGCACCCCTTGAGCGTCTTACGCAACGGCACCACCACGTGCCGCGGCTCCACCGAACCAGCCGCTGCCTCCGGCAGGAACGGCTGATAAGTCATCACCGACCGCGGGTCCACCACGGTCACCCGGATCTTGCCTTTCCTGGCCGCGCGACGCAGTCCGTACGCGGTGTACATCCCGACGTAACCGCCTCCGACGACGAGGATGTGCGGCACCTGGGCTGTCATGCGGTTCACTCTCCCTGAGTGGCTCTACGACTTCATGTCTACTTCAGGTTATCCGTTCGTGAAAACTTTCACAAACCCTCTGGGGAGTGATCTCACCCACCGGAATCCCTCGCTGGAGTGACCACCCATGGGCCTATCGTCACCCGGTTCCCACCCACCGCCCAGCTATCCGCCCACCCGTCACCCAACCGCAAGATGCCCGCGCCCGATGGCACGATGATCGGCATGAGCTGGACTCTGATGGTGTCGCCATTGCATCTCGTGGCCGCGGACGGCGGACTGGAGTGGGCGGCCGAGGCGTCGTTCTCGTACGGACTGCCGGATGCGCCGCCCGATGCACGGGAGCTGCCGACCGTCGCTGAGGTGGTCCGCGTCCTGCGCGAGGCCGGCTGCCACGGTGATGCGTGGTTCCGGGTGCCCGGCCATGGGCTGCCCACCTGTCCTGCGCCTGGGGACTGCGCTTCGGAAGACGGGCTGGACCTCGGGGAGGTCGGTCTGCAGGTGGAGGATTCCGACGAGGACCTCCGGCCTGATCAGGCTGTTGACTGCGTCTCGTTCCGCAAGCCGTCGGGACGGGCAGCGCTGGTGGCCGCGACTGCGTTAGCGGCGGTGGCCGGCCCGCTGGTCGTGTTCGACGACGGCCTCGAGGCGGTGGTCGTCGTGTCCCCGGGCGACGATCCGGAGGTGCTGGCCGTGCTTTGGCCTTGGTGGGCGGACCCCAGACACTCACCAACCTGTCGTGGGGCGGTCCGCTGAGCGTAGCGTGCGCTTCAGAAGTGGGTGAAACGGAGGTTGGTGAGTGGGGGCGGTCCGGCAATCAGGTGAGGCGGTAGACCGAGACGTGCGAGGGGGAGTCGGCGGTGAACTCGGTGCCGGACCAGTCGGCGTGGCGGGATTCGAGGGTGAATCCGGCTAGTTGGGCCATCAGGTCCAGTTCGGCGGGCCAGATGTAGCGATGGGGGGTGCGGGAGAGGGTGGCCTCGTAGCCGTCGTCGGCGAAGCGGAAGTGGTGCGAGACGACGTGCTGGTTCAGTACGTCGTACGTGTCCAGGAGGATGTAGTTCGGGTCGGCGATGCCTACCGTGGCGGGGGTGCCGGGTGGGAGGCGGCGGAGTTCGGGGACCCAGAGTTCGATGACGAAGTGGCCGCCGGGGGTGAGGTGGCGGGCGGCGTTGCGGAAGCAGGCGACCTGTTCTTCCTGGGTGAGCAGGTTCGAGATCGTGTTGAAGACCAGGTAGACAAGGGAGAACTCGCCCGGCACGCGGACGGCGGACATGTCGCCGATGGTGACCGGGATGGTGGCCTCGTCGGCCTTGGTCCGGAGCTGCTCGATCATCGGCGGGGAGAGCTCGATGCCGCTGACGGGGACGCCACGGGCAGCCAGCGGTACGGCGACTCGGCCGGTCCCGATCGCTAGTTCCAGGGCACGTCCGCCGGCGGCTAGTTCGGCCAGGCGGGCGGTGGTCGGGCCGAGGACGTCGTCGGCGAACATGCCGATGCCGGGGGTGTCGTAGGTCGTGGCGAGCTCGGTCGTCCAGATGTCGTGGCGCCAGCGGAGTTTGTCCTCGCGGTCGTCTTCGGCGTACTGCAGGAAGCCGAGGCGGTCGTAGAGACGACGGGCGTTCGGGTTGTCGCGTTCGACACCGAGATCGAGTGGTACGCCGCGGTCGGCCGCTTCCTGCTGCAGTTGCCGGATGATCGCCGTACCGATGCCGCGGCCCTGCACCGACGGATCCAGCTGGATGCCGTTCAGTTCGATCCGGGCCGCCTCCCGAGTGACGCGAAGACGGCCGACCGGGCGGCCGTCGAGCTCGATGACGCTGGTGGTCGACGGGCCGTCGGAGATCTGCCGGCGGGCCAGGTCGAGGTAGCCCTCGCGCCAGCCTGGTTCGTCGGCTGCCGCCGGCAGGCGGCCCTGATCGCGAGATGCCTCGATGGAGACATCCAGCAAGAAGTCGACGTCGTCGAGGGTGGCCGGGCGCAGGGTGTGCATAGCTCAGCACGGTAGGACGCGGAGGCTTCGGTGGCCACTGGATTACGGCTGATAGACGTTTGTGAGAAGGGTTGATCGGGGGTGGGGTCGCGAGGGTCAATGGGATTGTGAATCGCAACCGTGTGCTCGCAATCGGGCTGGTGGTCCCACCGGCGGTGTGTGCTCTGCTCGCGTTGCTGCGCGACAGCTTCGACAATGCGAACGCCGCCTTGGTGCTGGCCGTGGTGATCGTCGGCGTCGCCGCGTTTGGGCAGCGGTCGGCCGGGGTGCTCGCGGCCGTTTCGAGTGCGGTGTGGTTCGACTTCTTCCTGACCGTTCCGTACAACCGATTCACCATCGACAGCAGGGATGACATCGAAACCACGATCCTGCTGGTGGTCATCGGTGTCGCCGTCAGCGAGATCGCCATCTGGGGCCGTCGGCAACAAGCCCGCGCCTCCCGCCACCGCGGCTACCTGGACGGCGTGATCACGACCTCCCAGGCCGTGGCCACAGGTGGTTCGACGCAAGACCTGATCGACCACGTCCGCGCGGAACTGACCGTCGTACTGGGGATCGACGGCGTGAAGTTCGTTGCCGGAAACAACCGAACGTCGGCACCGCAGCTGAACCCCGACGGCACAGTCACCCGCGGCAGTCACATCCTCAAGGTAGAACGCGACGGCCTCCCCACGAACGCCGAGATCGAACTCCCCGTCCAGCACGCCGGCCGCATCCGAGGCCGCTTCCTCCTCACCGCCGCCACCCACATCGCCCGCCCCGACCTGGACCAACGCCGAGTAGCCGTAGCCCTCGCCGACCAGGTAGCCGCCGCCCTCACCACCCAACCCCACTGACCGGCCTGCGGGAGCACCACGTCCCGGGTGGCCGCCGGCAAGCGTCGTACCTGCCCATACAGGTACGACGCCAAGCCGTTTCCATCGGTGGCCGATTGAAATCGTTGGTGGGTTGGGTTTCGGTTGGGGAACGAGGGGTGGATTCTCAGATGTTGTTAAGGGTGGGACCGTAGTATTTCGATACGGCCCCGGATGTGGGTCACCAGGAGGAATGTCATGCAGAGCAGTAACCCGGTCCTGAACCGGTCGAGTGCGTTTGCGCCTGGCCATGGCCAGGCTTATCCGGGGGCCGCTCCGTACGGTCAGCAGCCCGGTCAGTACGGCGGACCGGGTGTGCCGCCCCAGCAGTACCAGGGTGCACCGGCCGGCAGCCGCCCCATGACGCTGGACGATGTCATCGTCAAGACGGCGATCACGCTGGGTGTTGTCGCCGCGACCGGCGCCGCCGCCTGGATCGCGGTCCCGGACCGTTTGGTGTTGCCGGCCTTCCTCGGTGGCGCGTTGCTGGCCTTCGCGGTGGCGATGGTGCTGTCGTTCTCGCGCCGGATCAACCCGGCGCTGGTGATGGTCTATGCGGCGCTCGAGGGTGTCTTCCTCGGTGTCGGTAGCAAGGTCATCGTCAACGTGTTCGCCCGCGGCGACGCGAGCATCGTCGCGCAGGCGATCCTGGCCACGCTGGTGACGGCGGGCCTGACGCTGGCGGCGTACAAGTACTTCGCGATCAAGGTGACACCGCGGTTCCAGAAGATGGTCATCCTCGCGACGATGGGCTTCGCCGGCGTGCTGCTGGTCAACCTCGTGCTCGGGTTCTTCGGGATCACCACCGGGATCAGCGGGATGGGCCCGCTGGGGCTGCTGTTCGCGGCGCTCGGTGTCGGGCTGGCGGTCTTCAACCTGATCCTCGACTTCGACATGGTGGAGCAGGGCGTCCGCGCCGGCGCCCCGCAGAACGAGGCCTGGCGCGCTGCCTTCGGCCTGACCGTCACGCTGGTCTGGCTGTACTGGAACATGCTGCGCATCCTCGCCATCCTGCGTGGCGGCGACTAGTCACACCCGCACGACAACCCGAAGGGCCGGTTCCGCGAGGAGCCGGCCCTTCGGCCGTTTCCGGCCACCGGACGGGAACCGTCCGGAATGAGTTCTAGGGTGCGGAGATGGACAAAGCAGCAGGGCTGGGAGCGTGGTACGACGCGCCGTCGCTGAGCGCTGGAGCCGCGGTGGTGAGGCGACTGGCCGAGGTCGGGCCCCTGCCGGACATCGACCTGCGGCCAAACGGTCTCCGAGTCCGACCGGCTCCAGGTGAAGCAGGTGATTCCAGCGCGCTGCAGGAGTTGCGGATTGTGTTCGACGCGGTGGACACGGCCGCCGTACAAGAGTTTTGGGGTACGGCGTTTGGTTATCGCGTGGCCGGGGGTGGGCGGCTGGTGGATCCGTTGCGCCGGGGTCCGGACGTGATCGTGCTGCCGACTGACGACGTGCGGCCGCTGCGGAATCGGTTCCACGTGGACGTCGTACGGCCGAGCGCGGTGGTTGAGGCGGTGCGGGGAGATCGTGAGCCGGCGGGACCGTGGGGTGTGATGCTGGCCGATAGCGAAGGCAACGAGGTGGATCTTGTCCCGGGCGATTCGCTCGCGCCAACCGCCGACGACTGGCAGACGTTGTTTGCAGCAATGACTTTCTATCCGACGACCTCGGCAACGCAGTCGGTTCAGTTGGTGACGGCCGTTGCGCAGCTTGCTGATGCGGCTGGCAGTCCGTTGATGCTGGACATCCGGGCCGACGGCGTGGTCATCGACCACGGCAAGGACAAGTGGGAAGAAGCTGGAGAAGCGTTCGTCGAGCTGGCGACGCGGATCCAGAGTGCCGCTCGAGACCTCGGTCTGACTGCGAAAACCGACGAGTTGCGGTTCGTGCAACTGGGGCTCGACGCGGTCGACGTACCGGCGGTTCAGGCGTTCTGGACAACGGCTCTCGGCTACACGCGCGACAAGCGGTTCGAGGTCGGTGACAGCTACGATCCGCGGGGTCTCAACCCAGGCTTCATCTTCCAGCATTTGGACCCAACCGAGTCCGAAAGGCGGGAGCAGCGCAACCGCATCCGGCTCGAACTCGACATCGCGCCCGACCAGTTGCCACAGCGCATCGAGCAAGCGGTCCAGGCCGGTGGGACGATCCGCAATGAACTACCGGATCGTTGCTCACTCACCGATCCCGAAGGCAACGAACTCGACCTGATAGCTCGAAAGCCCTTGTAGAACAGGCTGTGTAGAACAGGAAGGGCCCGCCCCTCCACCTGTAGGGGCAGGCCCTCCGAAATCTCTTCTCCTGTTCGGCTGTCAGCCCATTCGCCGGTGTGCTTTGACGAGGTCGTACTCATGGACGATGGCGGTTGCGTGCCCGTGCGCGAGTTCGTACTCGCTGGAGAGCCATCGCACTCTGTCGTCGAAGCGCAGGAACGACGGTCCGTCGTTCATCAGCTGGAACCACTCGGTCATTCCGCGTCCGGTGCATCTGGGCACCTTCTCCACCAAACGCTGGTGCGTTTCCTCGGAGTGGTTCAAGCCCATCGTTGCCTCCCGTTATCGGGGTACCGCGTTGCTATCGACTGTGCACCACGAGGACGCCTACAGGCAAGAGGTTCTTCATGTCTGTCCCATTTCAGTGGCCGGTTTCAGGAGACCCCAGTTTCAGTACTTCGTGTAGCGCACCGAGTCGTACGTCGCGGTCAGTTGGCCTGTGTAGTTGAACGGACCCAGCCAGCCATCAACACCGATGCCCGGCCAGAGGTTCAGCATCACCCGCATCGGCCGGGTCGGCAGGGCCCCGCGGGACCCGTTCTCCTGGTGCACCAGCCGACCGTCGACGAACCAGTTGATCGTGCCCTGGTTCCACCATTCGATCGCATAATCGTGATAGCCGGCTGCGGCGTCGAAGCCCAGGTTGATGATCTTCTCGTGCCCGCCGACGCCGTTGGTGAAGTAGTTGGTCTGCAGCTGGGTCGTGTTCTTGCCGAGGATCTCGACGTCGATCTCGTCCCAGGGCTGGTTGTCGCTCGGACCCGTGTAGGTGAAGAACGACGTCACCGTGCCGGACGCTTTGACCGCCTTGAGACGGGTCTCGAAGCGCCCGTACGAGAAGAGGTCGTTGGTGCGGTACTCGCCGGACGCATACGGCTTCCCCGAACACCCGCCGGGGCAGGACGCGGTGTCCAGGTTGAGGCCCATCACCCCGCCGCTGAACCAGACATGGTCGGCCCGCCAGCCAACGTTGAACATCGAGCCATTGCTCCAGCCGTCGGCTTTGTGCCAGCGGCCGGTGTTGAACCCGTCCAAGTTGTCGACGAAACTGCCGCCGATCGCGGTGGTGGCGGCCTGACTGCCGGTCGGCGTCAGGACGCCACCCAGCAGCGTGAGTGCGGCAAGGACGAGCAGGGCGGGGCGGAACCTGGTCATGGTGACCTCCGGAGCGGTGGGGCGGGCTCCGATCGTGTGTTTGGAAGCGCTCCCAGTCAACCGGCTGCCGGTTCCGGAACTTGATTCAGATGTTGATCAAAGACTCGGATTCAGCCGCGGTCTCCGGCTCGACCCGGTCGACCTCGGCCTTCGGGTGCCGACGACGGTGCCGCAGCTCGGCCCAACGGCCGCGCGGTCCGCGCTCGCGCCCAGCCACCTCGGTCGCGGCGACCTCGGTGCCGGCCGTGCGAGCAGCCTGTACGGCGGCCTCCGCGATCGGCAGGATCGCCTCGCCCCGGAACGACTCGGGGTGCACGAACGACTCCGGGCCGACCCCCATCGCGGCCGCCACGGATGGCAGTAGCGCGGCCGAGGCAGCGGCGTACCCGATGGCGGAGGGGTGGAAGTTGTCCCGGCCCCACATCGTCGGGTCGGACTTGAAGGCCGGTCCGAGCAGTGAGCCCAGCGAGACCGTCCGCCCGCCGGCCTCGACCACGGCGATGGTCTGGGCCGCGGCGAGCCGGAGACTCCACGCGCGGGCGAACTGCCGCAGCGGCGGCACGAGTGGGCGCACCACGCCGAGATCCGGACAGGTGCCGACGATGACCTCACAGTTCGCCGCGCGCAACCGCCGTACTGCCGCGGTGAGCAAGCGGACCGAGACCGACGGCGACATCTGTGCCTTCACGTCGTTCACCCCGATCAGGATGACTGCGACATGCGGGCCGGCCTGGAGCGCGGCGTCGACCTGCTGGGCCAGGTCGGTCGACTTGGCGCCGGTCTTGGAGACGTCGACCAGCCGGACCGGGCGCTCGGCCAGGTCGGTCAGCCCCGAAGCAAGGATCACCCCGGGCGTCTCGTCCGGGGTGTCAGTGCCGTAACCGGCTGCGCTGGAGTCGCCGAGCATGGCGAACGTGATCGGTAATCCTGGGTATCTGCCGTACAGACCGCTCCCCGGAGTGGGGTAGTAGCGCATCGGGCCGATCACGCGCTTCACGTACTCGGCCTCTGCGGTCAGTACGCCGTACAACGTGGCACCGATGAGTCCGAGTCCCCCGCCCCCGAAGGCTGCGGCCTGGGCGAGCCTCTTGGCCGCCCTGGCTTTGCCTTTACTCATAGGTACAAGGATTACACGCTGTCACGCACAAGCAAGGGAAATAGGGGAAACGACACGACAATCACTACAGTGAGAGTGTGCGCTACGCAGAATCTCTCCTGGACCTCGTCGGCAACACCCCGCTCGTGAAGCTGGGCAAGACCACGGACGGGGCCACACCGCTGGTCCTGGCCAAGGTCGAGTACTTCAACCCGGGCGGCTCGGTGAAGGACCGGATCGCGGTCCGGATGATCGAGGCCGCGGAGGCCTCCGGCGAGCTCAAGCCGGGCGGCACGATCGTCGAGCCGACCTCCGGAAACACCGGCGTCGGGCTCGCGATGGTTGCCCAGCAGAAGGGCTACAAGTGCGTCTTCGTCTGCCCGGACAAGGTGAGCGAGGACAAGCGCAACGTGCTCAAGGCGTACGGCGCCGAGGTCGTGGTCTGCCCGACCGCAGTCGCGCCGGAGCACCCGGACTCGTACTACAACGTCTCCGACCGCCTGGTCCGTGAGATCGAGGGCGCCTGGAAGCCCAACCAGTACGCCAACCAGAACAACCCGCGCTCGCACTACGAGACGACCGGTCCCGAGCTCTGGGAGCAGACCGAGGGGAAGATCACCCACTTCGTGGCGGGTGTGGGCACCGGCGGCACGATCACCGGCACCGGCCGCTACCTCAAGGAGGTCTCGAACGGTCGCGTCCAGATCATCGGCGCCGACCCCGAGGGATCGGTCTACTCCGGTGGCACCGGCCGGCCGTACCTGGTCGAGGGTGTCGGTGAGGACTTCTGGCCCGAGACGTACGACCGGGACATCTGCGACCGGATCATCGAGGTCTCGGATGCGGACTCGTTCGCGCTCACCCGGCGGCTGGCGCGCGAAGAGGCGATGCTGGTCGGCGGCTCAGCCGGTATGGCGGCCGCCGCGGCGATCCGGCTCGCGCACGAACTCAACGACCCCGAGGCGGTGATCGTCGTACTGCTGCCGGATGGCGGCCGTGGCTACCTGACGAAGGTCTTCAACGACGACTGGCTCGCGCAGTACGGGTTCCTCGCGGGGGCCCGGCAGGGCACCACGCTCGGTGACGTGCTGGCCGGCAAGGACGGCAGCCTGCCGCCGCTGGTGCACACCCACCCGCACGAGACGATCGCCGAAGCGGTCGCGATTCTGCGCGAGTACGGCGTCTCCCAGATGCCGGTGGTCCGCGCGGAACCACCGGTGATGGCTGCCGAGGTCGCCGGCGCGGTGTCGGAGCGGACGCTGATGGACGCGTTGTACTCCGGCAAGGCGCGGCTGGCCGACATGGTCGAGCTGCACATGGACCCGGCGTTGCCGTCCCTGGGGGCCGGCGAGGCCGTCACGAAGGCGGTCGAGCTGCTCGAGGGTCGGGACGCCCTGATGGTGCTGGACGACGGCAAGCCGGTGGGCGTTCTGACCCGGCAGGACCTGCTGGTCCACTTGTCCGCCGACTGACCTTCCCCGGAGGGGCAAAATTTGTAGAGCCCCAGTAGGGAAAGACTTAACGGTCTACGACCGTAGGCACGATGGCGAGCAGGGCCATGACGACGATGCCGATGACGACGGCTGCTGCTCCCGCGATCTGAAGGATTTCCATATCTCAAGGTTCCTTCAGCGTGGGGCTTCAGACATCGGCCACCGGCATGGTCTTGCCTTCATCCCAAGGTCGTACACGCGACCCTGGGTAGTCATCCTTCAGGAGTGCGGGTGCCCCTTACTTGACCAGCACGAAGTCCGCTGGGTCGAGCTTCCGGGTACGGCGCCAGTAGGACACCGTGAAGTCCGGCCAGATGCCTGAGTTCCGCCCGGTCGCGTCCAGGTACCAGCTCTGACAGCCGGCGTCCCAGACCGTGCCCTTGAGTTCGTCCTGGATGCCGTCGACGAACTTCTGCTGGGCCTCCTCGCGGACCTCGACGTACGTCGCTTTGCGGCGCCGGAGCAGGTCGAGCGCCTGCATGACGTAGCGGACCTGCGCCTCGATCATGAAGACCGCGGAGGAGTGGCCGGTATTGGTGTTCGGCCCGATCAGCAGGAACAGGTTCGGGTAGCCGGCGACCGTGATGCCGAGGTGGGCGCCGATGCCCTCGCGCTTCCAGTGCTCGCCGAGGTCGGTGCCGTCCTTGCCGAGGATCGGCATCCGGGTCAGGCTCCCCATCACCGAGAATCCGGTGCCGAACACGATCGTGTCGCAGGGCCGCTCGATCCCGTCGGCGGTCACGATGCCGGTCGGCGTGATGCGCGTGATCGGCGTGGTGACGAGGTCGACGTTGGACCGGTTGAAGGCCGGGTAGTAGTCGTTCGAGACCATCATCCGCTTGCAGCCGATCTGGTAGTCCGGGGTCAGCCGGGCGCGCAGATCAGGGTCCGGCACCTGCTTGCGCAGATGCTGTTTCGCCTGCATCTCAAGGACTTTCATCAACTTCGGGTTGGCCGCGAAGCCGGCGCCGCGAGCTTCCAGGGCCCAGTAGATCGTGTTCCGGATGAGTCGCTGCCCGGCCGGGAACGCGGCGTGCAACCGCCGCTCCCGCGGTCCGATCTCGCGGTCCGGTTTCGGCGTGATCCATGCGGCGGTCCGTTGGTACACATCCAACTGCTCGACCTGCGGGGCGATCTGCGGCACGTACTGAACCGCCGAAGCGCCAGTGCCGATCGCGGCCACGCGACGACCGGTGAGGTCGTGGTTGTGATCCCAGTGCGCCGTGTGGAACGACGTACCGGCGAACGAGTCGAGGCCTGGGAGGTCGGGCATCTTGGGTTCGTGCAGACCGCCGACCCCGGTCACCAGGGCCTGGGTTTCGATCGTCTCGTCGCCGTTGACCGTGACGGTCCACCGGCCGGTGGTCTCGTCGAACGCCGCCTCGGTGACCTCCGCGCCGTACCGGATCTTGTCCGCGACGCCGTACTTGTCGGCGCAGAACTCGAGGTACTCGAGGATCTCGTGCCAGGGCGCGAACATCCTGGTCCAGCGCGGGTTCTGCTCGAAGGAGTACGAGTAGAGGTACGACGGGATGTCGCACGCGCACCCGGGATACGTGTTGTCCCGCCAGGTGCCGCCGAGGCGATCGGCCTTCTCGAGGATGACGAAGTCCTCGCACCCGGCCTGACGCAGCTTGATCCCCATGCACAAACCGGCGAACCCGGACCCGATGATCACGACCTCTGTCATAGGCCCCGAGGTTACCGGTGAGTCACCGCTCTGGGAACCGTCTATTTCAGGCGGTGGAGGACTTCGCCGGCATTCGGTACGACGAGGGTGTCGGGGTCGGCGTTGTATTCGGCCAGGTCGACGGTGGCCGGGTCCAGGTAGTTGAGGTTGGCCCGGCGGACGACTTCCTCGGGGATGCCGGTGGCGAGGGTGACTTTGACGCGGAGGTGTTCGCCGGTGATGGGGTCCCAGGTGCCGGCGCCGCGGAGGTGGGTCGAGTGTGCGAGGACGCCCCAGTGGATATCGCGGAACTTCTCCCACTGGCCGACGAAGTAGTCGCGACAGTGGTAGCCGATCTCCTCGATCTCCGGATGCATGGCGGCGATCTGCGTGACGTGTGGCGCATAGAGGATGACCTCGCCGCCGTCGGCGACCACGGGCTCGAGTTTGTAGAAGCCCTTGGCCGCGGTCCAGATGTCGGCGTACTTCGCGGGCATCACCGACACGACCCGGCGTACCGGGTGGTCGAGGTAGGTGACGTGGGTCTGGGCGGACACCTCGGCGGCTGCTTGCCAGGCCTCGATGGTGTTGCCGAAGGCGATGGCGTGCAGCGCGTTCGTGCCGGACTGAGCGACCACGGCGAGCGCGAGCTTCTCGGCGGGGATCAGTGCGGCCGCCTCGTTGATGAGGGCGCGCACCGGCGTGACGCCGAGGGTGCCGATGATGCTCGCACTGGTGATCAGGGCGCCGAGCCAGTGTGAGACGTCGATGACCTCCTGGCCGGCGACACCGGGGAAGAAGTACTTGTTGCCGCCGGAGAAGCCGACCACCTCGTGCGGGAAGACCGGGCCGACGACCAGAGCCACGTCGTGCTCGACGACCGCTCGGTTGAGCCGAACCGGGACCTCGTCGTTCAGCAGGCCGCCGGAGATCTCGCGAACGCGGTCGGCACTGATGGAGCCGAGGCCGACGAAGGTTTCCGGCTTCCACCACTCGTGGTTGAGGACGCCGTCGTACTCGGCGCCGAGGTGTTTGCGGAGCTCGTCGGGTGTCATCTCGGCATGGGTGCCGAGGGCAATCAAGATGGTGAGCTTGCTGACTTTCCCATGCAGGGCCTGGTGAACCGCACGGATCAGCAGCGGGAGTGGGCAGCTGCGGGTCGCATCCGGCACGATCACGCAGACGCTGCGACCCTCCAGGCCGGCGCCGGACAAGGCGTCGCCGACGAAGGCCGTCACCTCGTCCTCGCTGAGAACCTGACCTGCTCCGCCGATGATCACGTCGACGACCCTACCCATGCAGGTGTGATCGCGTCATCGGCAGGTAAGCGCGGAGTCGTTGACCGCGCCGGTTCGGCGACGCACGATCGAATGATCACCTGGGGGAGTGCGCAAAGGGGAGATGCAGCATGTCCGAGACAATCGAGGGGTGGAGACCGCAGGGGTTCGGCGGGGTGGTCCTGCGCGACGGTGACCCGCAGTACGACGAGGCCCGGGCGATCTTCAACAGCATGATCGACAAGCGGCCGGGGATGATCGCACAGTGCGAATCGGCCGCCGATGTCCAGGCGGCGGTCCGGTACGGCGTTGAGCGCGGCCTGGAGATCGCCGTCCGGGGCGGCGGACACGGGGTGGCCGGGATGGCCCTCACCGAAGGGGGACTGGTCGTCGACCTGCGCCGCATGAACAGCGTGCAGGTCGATCCCGACGCCCGGATCGCGCGAGTCGGTGGTGGCGCGACCTGGGGAGACTTTGACCGTGCCACGCAGAAATACCTGCTGGCCACGACCGGCGGCCGGGTGTCGACGACCGGAGTCGCCGGGCTGACGCTCGGTGGTGGATCGGGCTGGCTGGAACGGAAGTTCGGGCTCGCCTCCGACTCGCTGATCTCGGCCGAGCTCGTCACCGCGGACGGGCAGTTGGTGATTGCGGACGAGACGAAGAACAGCGAGTTGTTCTGGGCTCTGCACGGTGGCGGTGGCAACTTCGGTGTCGCGACCGCGCTGACCTTCCGCCTCCATCAGCTACCCGCCGCGACGCTGGCGCTCCTGCTCTGGCCGGCGTCGGCGGGACCCGACGTACTGCGCGAGTACCGGGATCTGTTCGAGAAGGGTGTGCCTGAGGAGCTCGGTGGTGGCGTGATCTACCTGACCGGGCCGCCGGAGGACTTCGTCCCGGAGCACCTGCAGGGTCAGTTGGTCGTCGGTGTCGGGGCGGTCTATGCGGGCACTGAGGCGGAGTTGCGAGCGGCGCTCGGGCCGCTGTTCGCGATGTCGCCGGAGGGCGTCATGGTCGCCGAGATGCCGTACGCCGACATCCAGTCCGCGCTGGACGACCCTCCGGGGTTCCGCAACTACTGGTCGGCCGAACACCTGGCGTCGTTCCCCGATGAGGCGATCCGGCGCTTCGCCGGCCGATCCGCGGACATGCCGGCCCCGTCCCCGTCGCAACAGGCGGTGCTGCCGTGGGGAGGCGCCGTACGGCGTGCTGCCGAGCGCTGGCCGCAGCCGCATCGGCAGGCGGACTGGGTGGTGCACCCGTTCGGTCTGTGGTCGGATCCGGCCGACGACGAGCGGGGGATTCGCTGGGCCCGCGGCTTGTGCGCGGACCTCGAGGAATGGTCGACCGGCTACGTCTACCTGAACTTCATCGGCAACGAGGGGCGCAACCGCGTGCTCGCCGGTTTCGGCGAGGACAACTATCGCCGGTTGTCTCGGGTCAAGGGCGAGTACGACCCCGGGAACGTCTTCCACCTCAACCAGAACATCGAGCCTGGCTAAGCAGCCGCGGCGTCCCAGACTGTGTTCGCGAGCTCGGCGACCTGCTGGAGCTGGGCGCGGGACGCGCCGTCGCGGGCCTGCTGCGACATGCCTTGAATCGTGGCCGCGAAGTAGGTCGCGAGGGCCTGCGCGTCCGTGCTGACGGCCAGTACGCCGGAGTCGACGTCGGCCTGGATGTGGTCGCGGAGCACCTCGAGATTGTGCTGCCGGATCGCGCGGAGCTGCTCGGCCACTTCGGCCGACGCGGGGATCGTGTTCTGGGTCGCGCTGATGATCAGGCAACCGGGGGCGTGATCGGTCGCCGTGTACTCGGCGGCCGCCTCGCGGAGGATGCGGGTGATCGCGTCTCGGGCGGTCGGTTCCTCCTCGAGGGCACGGGTGGTGAACGCGCCGTGGGTCGCCTGGTAGCGGGTGATCACCTCGTTGAACAGACTCCGCTTGTCCCCGAAGGCGGCGTACAGGCTCGGGGCTCCAATGCCGAGGGCCGCGGTCAGATCGCTGACCGAGGTGGCGTCGTACCCACGCTCCCAGAACGTCAGCAGCGCCTGTTCGAGCGCGGCGTCGCGGTCGAAGGAGCGCGGGCGTCCGCGGCGGGTCTCGGTCATGGGAATCATTCTATAGCGGTCGCTAGAGAATGTGTTACGGTCCTTTCTGTAACGATCACTAGAGAAAAGGATCTGGGATGAGGACAGCACTGGTGACCGGCGGCAGCCGGGGGATCGGGCGGGCGATCGCGCTGCGGCTGGGCCGGGACGGGTTCCGGGTCGGCGTGCATTACGGCAGCGACGACGCCGCGGCGGAGCGGACCGTGAAGGAGATCGAGACGGCCGGTGGGAAGGCGTTTGCGCTGAAGGCCGATCTGGGTGGGTCGTTGGACGGTCTGTGGGCCGTCTTCGATGCGGCGGCCGACGGGCTGGATGTGCTGGTGAACAACGCCGGGATCGGGCTGCAGCAGCCGATCGCGGACGTTACGGAGGACTGGTTCGACCGGTTGTTCGCCGTCAACGCCAAGGCGCCGTTCTTCCTGGTACAGCAGGCGATTCCGCGGCTCAAGGATGGTGGGCGGATCATCAACATCGGGTCCGGCGCGACCCGGATCGCGTTTCCGCAGGACACGGCGTACTCGATGACCAAAGGTGCGCTGAACACCCTGACGCTGGCGATGGCCAAGGAGCTCGGACCGCGCGGGATCACCGTGAACACGGTCGCTCCCGGGATCATCGAGACCGACATGAACGGCTGGCTCGCCGATCCGGAGGCGGCGCGCGCGGCTGCGGCGTACTCGGTGTTCGACGCGGTGGGTCAGCCGGCCGACGTTGCCGACGTGGTCGCGTTCGTGGCCTCGGGGGACGCGCGGTGGGTCACAGGGCAGACGCTGGATGCGACTGGCGGGTCGCAGCTTTAGTCCACTGGATGTGTACGGCGACGGCGTAGGTGATCGCCGCGAGTGGCGCGGCCCAGAGTCGGAAGAACGGGAGTTGCCCGGTGAGGGCGGTCGCCACAAAGATCACGCCGAAGACGATGCCGCCGGTCGCTGCGCCCCGGCGGCGGCTGTCGAGCGCCGTACTGGGGAGTGGGCCGGTGTGCCGGTCGAGGACGTTCGCGAGCGCGCCGAGGCCGGCGATCGTGGTGATGAGGAACAGGATGCCGCCGATGATGCCGCCGAAGATGATCGCGGCCACGTTGAGGGCGGACGCGACAGCGACGAGCATCAGTACGTCGAGGGCGCCGTACAGGAGGTGGTTGCGGTGCCGGCGGCGCAGGTTGACGTCGTCGGCCGACCTCGCGGGGCCGGGCTCGCCGCTGAGGGTTCGGAGGGTGCGGACGATGCCGGCCAGCACAAGGGCCAGCACCAGGATTCCGGTGACGGACAGGATCACGGACTGGGTCGTCGTCATGTAGTCACGGACGTTGCCGTCGCCGAAGTCGCAGGTGGCGGACGGTGGGAACCAGCTGGTGTCGGCGGTGGCGTCCGGGCCGTACGTCGGACCGAGTTTGTCGAAGCAGGACTTGCTCGGGTCCCACCCGCTCGGCATCGAGGCCGATACGACCACGGTCCAGATCAGTCCGAGACCGAGTCCAGCCGCCAGTACCCACCGCTTCAACGCCGCCACGCGTCCAACCCTCTCATTCGGGGCAAAGTTGGTAGCAGCGCTTGGTGCCGTAGGCAACGAAACCGATCCGGCGCAGGGTGGGTGCGCTGGTCGCGGTCCGCGCACTGACCAGCGCGAGCGTGGCGCCGTCCGCGATCGCGGCCTGGCAGCGGGCGGCGATCAACGCGCGGTAGACGCCGCGGCCGCGCGCCTTCTCGAGTACGCCGGCGCCCCACAGGCCGACCACATCGCCCATCAGCGTGTAGCCGGCTGAACCGACCAGCTCGCCGTCGAGCTCCGCCACGAATCGGCGCGGGGACAGTTCGCCGCGCTCGATGGCGGCGACCTCGTGATCGAGCTCGTTCTGGCTCGGCGGCGGCCAGTCGAACACCTCGGAGTCGATCGCGGCGGCACGCAGGATGGACTCGGCATCCAGAGCTGGGCGGACGGTGATATCCGCGGGGACCTCGAGCTCTTCGGTCAGGTCGCTGGTCAGCGGCCGGGCCAGGATCTCGAGGACCTCCGACAGCTCGAATCCCTTGCTGAGCAGGACTTCGGCGGTGTCCTTCGGCTGGGTCCGGTCGTCGACCCACCAGTTCAGCTTCATCCCGTCGGGCGTCTTCCGGCGCACCTCGGCGATCACCTCGTCCAGCGGCCGCGTCGTCGACGACCACTGCACGGAGGGCCCGCGGCCGCCGTACACGACCGCTCGGTAGTCGTCGGTGACGATGTCCACCGCGTCCGGTGGCACCCACACCCAGTCCGCCGCCGCCTTCAGCACTCGTTCACGCATGCGGAAATCCTAAGGCGGGACGGGGTTTGAGCTGACATGCTTTTGCGATGACCACCACCTATGCCGAGATCGCCGCCGGCTTGCGTCAGTTGGGGCTGGACCGATCCTCCGATGTGCTCGTGCACTCCTCGCTCAGTTCCTTCGGGTACGTCGATGGTGGGGCGGAGGCGGTGTGTCAGGCGCTGGTCGACACGTGCGGGACGGTGTTGATGCCGGGCTGGACGTTCGATCTGACTGGGGTGGCGGTGCCGCCCGGGCTGGAGCGACCGCACAACGCGTATCCGCCGGCGGAGGACTGGGCGACATTCGACGAGAGTGTTGCGAAGGCGACGGCGTACCGGGACGATCTGCCGGTCGATCGGTGGCTGGGGCGGATCCCCGACGTACTGCGGACGTCTTTCTCGCCGCTGCGGAGTTCGCATCCGCTGATGGCGTTCCTGGCCGTGGGAGAGCGGGCGGCGGAAGTGCTGGCGGCGCAGCGGCACGACTGGCCGCTCGGACCGATCGAGGCGCTCGGCGGCGACGTACTGCAGTTGGGTGTCGGGCACACAACGAACACGACGATCCACGTAGCCGAGCAGCACCTCGGGCGTTCCCGCTTCTACCGTTATGCGAAGGTCGGCGAGGGTTCGTGGGCGGAACTCCCGAACATCTCCGGCTCCAGTGAACACTTCGACCTGATCGAGCCGTTGTTGCGCCCGGCAACCACCGAGGTGATGATCGGCTCCTGCCGTGCCCGCCGGATCCCAATCGCCGCCGTCCTCGAAGCCACCCGCCAACTGGTCCTCGACGACCCGGCCGCACTGCTGTGCACCGAAGATCACGACACCCGCTGCGCCGCCGCCATCGAGCAACGGCTACAGCAGTTGTAGGTCGCGCTCGGCGTACAGGCGGTGCTGCCACTCCTCGTTGAGCATGATCTCGAGGCACATCTTGACGTCGTACGCGTCTGCGGGTGGCCAGCTCGGGCCGTCGACAGGGGTGGTTTGCGAGTTCAATTCGTCGTCGGTCAGCTGGTCGACGTACCGGCGTACGCGGCCCATCCGATCGTGACGCAGGACGAGAACCTCGTCGAGACTCGGCTCGATCTCGAGATCCCACGGCAGGCGCGGATCGGGCGTCGCCCCGTCGAAGGGCAGGCTCAGCCGATCCCACGGCTCAGGCTCGCCCTGGATCACGCGGCACAGCCAGACGTCGGTCGCGTACACGAGATGCCTGAGCGTTTGGATGAACGACCATTCGCCGTCTACTCGCACATGCAGCTTCTCCTCCGGCAACTGCCGGGCCCGCTGCACCGTCTCTGCCCACAACCGCTCGACGACAGCCCATCCCTCGCGGACCCCGTCGGCGTTCGCCGGCCGCATCTTGACCCGCTCCGGATCCCGCCGATCCAGCTCGGCCTCCACCAGCGGTGCCACCTCGACCCCGTTGATCACCAGGCCCTCGATATCCCCAGCGATCTCGGCACCCGCGAACTCCACCCCGCGCATCACGGCGCCGGTGAACCCCACTCGCTCGAACCGCGCGCCGCCGAAGTCCACCTCCCGCACCAACCCGCCGCGCAGGTCTTTGCCCACCAAGTTCTCAGCCATAGAACGCACGCTAGTGGGCGTTCCGGACGTTCTACTTCCGATTCAGGACCTTGGTGAACATCAGCGTGAGGGAGTCGTCGTTGCGGATGGTTTCCATCGGGGGGACCTGGCGGCCGTCGTAGATGAGGCCTCGGCCGTCGGGGAGGTAGCCGCGGCGGACGTACATGCGCTGGGCGTTGCCGTAGTCGGGGTAGAGGCCGACGCCGATGCCGACGGTGTCGGAGCGGGTGGCGACGCGGGCCTCGGCGGCGTCCATCAGGGCGGAGCCGATGCCTTGGCGGCGGAGCTTGGGGAGGACGTTGAAGTCCTGGATCTCCGGGATGCCGTCGAACGGCTCGTACGGCGACTCCCAGCGGAGCGTGACATAGCCGGCGTACTCGCCGTCGACCCAGGCCACGAGGACGTCGCGCGTACCCTCGCCTTGCTCGACCAGGTACTTCTCGTATTGGGTGACGGGCTTGGGCCAGCCGAGCTCCTCGAAGGCGGCAGCGATCACCGGCGGGTCCTCGGGCTGCAGCGCGCGAATGGCCAGGTCCATGGCTCGCAGCCTAGGTTTCGGGTTCGCGCGAAGTCTTCTGGTTTTCGCGGGAGTAGCGGACACAACCTGGCCGCTACCCCTTCTAGAGTCGAAACATGACCACGAACGAGCGCGACGACATCATCGACTTCCTGAACAAGCACCGGTACTTCCTGCGGAGCGCCGCCGAGGGCCTCACCGATGAGCAGGCGAGTACCCGCAGCACGGTCAGCGAGCTGACCATCGGCGGTCTGATCAAGCACGTGAGCACAGTCGAGCAGCACTGGGCCGACTTCGCTCGGACGGGTACCAGGGAGGACACCCCGACCGAGTACACCGAAGAGGTGCTCGCGGCGTGGGCCGACCAGTTCCGGCTGGTCGACGGGGAGACGCTGGCCGACGTACTGGCGTCGTACGAGAAGATCGCCGCCGCCACCGACGACCTCGTCCGCACCCTCGACCTCAACGCCAGCTACGAACTCCCCGCTGCACCGTGGCAGCCGCCGGGCGTCTTCTGGTCGGTACGCCGGGTCTTCCTGCACATCACCGCGGAGACGGCCCAGCACGCCGGCCACGCGGACATCATCCGCGAGGCCATCGACGGCAAGAAGTCCATGGGCTGACGATCAGGTTCGGTCGTCCGGGGCGATGTAGGTGAAGGTCGGACCGGGCGTCGTACCGTCTTCTTCCTTCAGGGCAAGGAGTTGGAGCATCTCGGCCTTCAGGGCGAACATCGTGCGGGTCGCGTCGCGGATCAGCGCGGGCTCGCCGTTGAAGGCCTGCTCCAGCAGGTAGAGCACCACGCAGTACGTGTTGTCGAACGCCTCCTGCGCCGCGTGGATCTCCGGATCCGCCGAGCGCTGGGGGTTCGGCTGCATCGGGATGACGCCGGCGGGATCGACCACGACCGGGTCGCCGGTGGGACCGGTCTGCGGGGTGTCGCCGCGCTGGTACCGCCGGCCGAGCTTCAACTCCTCGAAGCGGTAGTAGTGCGCGACCTCGTCGCGATCCGGGTGGAAGAAGTCGCGATCGCCGTCCCAGATCCCACCACTCGACGTACCCTCGCCCTGCTCGACGATCTCCTCCAACGCGGCCAGCGCCGACTTGAGATCCGTGACCTCGCCCAGCTTCCCGTCCGTGTGATGGAACGGGCCTGCGGTTACCTGTCGCGCCGGATCACCCGTGAACACCTTGTCCTCGCCGAGTTCGTCGCAGAGGTACAGCAGCCCGGCCTCGATCGCGTCGTAGAACTGGCCGATCGTCTCGTAGTGATCGCCCTCCGCCGGTGCCCCCGGAGCTTCCGGCTTCTCCAGCCGCAAGAACATCTCGAGCGCCTCTGCCCCGAATGGCAGCAGCCGCAACTCCACTTCGCCATGCGGCAACAACCGCGGGTACGGCGGCATCATCTCCGGCGTATCCAACCGCGGTTCGCCACCCACCGCGTTCAGCAGGTTCGCAGCCAGCGAGAGATGAATCATCTCCTCCACGAACACACTGCTGACCACCTCGACCGCATCCTCGTTCACCCCAGGATCCAGCGAGTACAACGCGCACAGGTACGGCGGCAACGTCGCATGCTCCAACTCGACCGCCCACTGCAGATGCTCCCGCAGACTCGCCAAACTCTCGATCCGCCCAGTACCCATGCTCTCCTCGCTCTGTCCGCCTGTGAACAAGAGCAAAGACAGAACACCCCCGCCATCTGTGACAGCGGGGGTGCAGGCCGTCAGACGACGGTGGTCCAGATCTTGGTGCTGTTTTCGTTGCCGACGAAGGGCTTGTTGGCGGCCCAGAGGAGGCCTTGGCGGTTCTCGGGGACGTCGAAGTCGCACATCACCCAGCCGCCGTCAGCGCCGCGGGTGTTGAAGCACTCGCGGTACCAGTCCGACCCGGAGTCGGTGTTGTAGATCGTGCCCGCGGCGGAATCGCCGTTCGCCTTGGTGTCCTTCACCCACACCTTGTCGCCGTACTGACCGAAGCACGCCTTCGCTCCAGTGGTCGAAACACACCAGACCCCGATGCTGCCCTCGGGCGGCGCACCGCTCGGCTTCCCAGTGGCGGCCGAGGCCACGGCCGTCGTACCCACGGAAATCAACACCACCGCTGCCGGAATCCCGAACAACGCACGTACCAGCCTGCTCACGCAGAGCTCCTCACTTCGTGTACTGCCCCCCGTCCTGCAAGATTCAATCACGTCGCGAACCACGGCCCCGCGGCAGGCGTCACCTTGAAGGTGGACAACTCCCGCTACCTGAAAATGGAAGGCGCGGGGTGGCGGAGGGGTGCCAGGATGCGGGGCATGGTTGAGCGTGCGTTGAGCTTCGGGTCGGTTGCCGAGACATACGAACGGTTCCGGCCGGGGTATCCCGTGGAACTGTTCGAGGTGGTGACGGAGTACGCCGGTGGGCCGATTCGGACTGCGCTTGAGATCGGCGCTGGGACCGGCAAGGCGACGCGGCTGTTTGCGCAGGGCGGGATCGCGGTCACCGCGAGTGAGCCGGACGCTGCCATGCTCGCGGAGCTGCGCAAACACCTCCCGGCGACCGTTACGACCGTGCAGTCCACCTTCGAGGACCTGCCGCTGGATTCGTCGTACGGGCTGGTGTATTCGGCCGCTGCCCTCCACTGGACCAACCCGGTCGGCCGCTGGGAACGCATGTCCGCGCTCGTCGAGCCCGGTGGCGTGTTCGCATCCTTCGGTGCGCCCATCCAGTTGGCCGACCCAGACCTCAAAGAGGCCGCACGCGCCGCACGTGCGCCGTACCTGGAGGACGACGGTGTGCCGTCGCCTGACGGCACACCCGCGGAGCTCCCGATGCAGTGGCCGGGCACCGAGCTCCAGCAATCCGAGTGGTTCACCGACGTCCGTCAGTCGGTGGTCGAGCACCGGCTGACGATCAGCGCCCAGGACTACATCGGCCACCTCTCCACGGTGTCGGCCTACCTGATGCTCGAAGCCGACGTACGAGACGAAGTCTTCCGCCGAATCCTCGCCGTCCTCCCCGACACCGTAGAACTAGACGCCCAGATCCACGCCCACCTCGCCCGCCGCCGCTAAACCTCAGCGGGGAACGGGGCGCCGGTCTTGCTGTGGCAGCGGTAGCCGTTGGGGTTCTTGAACAGGTACTGCTGGTGGTAGGACTCGGCGTAGTAGTGGGCGCCTAGGGGGGCGATTTCGGTGGTGATGTCGCCGTAGCCGAGGGGCTTGATGACGGGGGCGTAGAGGTCGCGGGTGCGTTCGGCCTCGGCGCGCTGGGCGTCGGTGGTGTAGTAGATGGCGGAGCGGTACTGGGAGCCGAGGTCGTTGCCCTGGCGCATGCCCTGGGTCGGGTCGTGGGTTTCCCAGAAGACCTTCAGTAGGTCGGTGAAGGTGGTCTTGGTGGGGTCGTAGACGATGCGGACGGCTTCGGTGTGGCCGGTGCCGCCGGTGCAGACCTCTTCGTACGTCGGGTTGGGGGAGTAGCCGCCCGCGTACCCGACTGCGGTGGTGTAGACGCCGGGGAGCTGCCAGAAGATCTCCTCGGTGCCCCAGAAGCAGCCGGTACCGAACCAGACCTCCTCGAACCCCTCAGGGGCCGGTGCGGTCTGCGGTGTGTGCAGGACGATGTTCTCGGCCGGTACGGCGTAACCGGGGGTGGGGCGGCCGGGCAGTGCGGCCTCGGGCTCGACCAGGGCTGTGTTCCGCTTGAAGAACGACATTCTCACGCCTCTCGCAGTTGACTCTCATAGTCTCTCAACGCGGCCACCGGGGCGAACCTTCCCCCGGCCCCTTACGGGAGGATGACGTCACGCGATCATCGCTGGGGTGAAGCCCGGGGTGCTGCGGGAGCCGGTGAGGGACCGGTACGACGCGGCCAGTTGGCGAACGCCGTCTCGCAGTGCGTCTGGCTCCAGCGTGTAGGGGAGGCGGATGAAGGACTCGAGACCGCCGTCGGGGGAGAAGCGGGAGCCGGCCACGAGCAGTACGCCGTTCCGCTGGGCCACCCCGACCAGGGTGGAGCCGACGGGCTCCGGTAGCTCGCACCACAGCGACAGTCCGCCGCCAGGGACCTCGAAACGCCAGTCGGGGAGCTCTGCGGACACAGCCTCCGCCAGCGCGTCTCGGCGTAGCGCCAGCGCAGCGCGGCGCTCTGGGAGCAGGGTGGCGCGGTTGCGCAGCAGGTGGGTGACCACGAGCTGATCGAGCACAGGTGCGCCCAGGTCGAGTGACGCCCGCGCGTCCAGCACCCGGGCGACCAGCGACGACGGGACGCGCATCCAGCCGATCCGCAGCCCGCCCCAGTACGACTTGCTCACCGAGCCGACCGTGATCACGCCCTCCGGGTGGTACGACGCGAACGGCGGGGGCATCTCTTGTCCGTCCAGCCAGAGCTCGCTCAGCGTCTCGTCGATAATCGCGGTCGTCCGGCTGCGGGCGAACGCGATCGCGAGCCGCTGCCGGTCCTCCGCAGCAAGTAACCAACCGGTTGGATTGTGGAAGTCGACCACCATCCAGGCCGCCCGCGGTGCCGTCTGCCGAATGGTTGCCTCCAGCAAAGGCAGGTCCCATCCACCCGGACTCATCGGCGCGGCGACGACCCGGCAGCCGCTCCGCCGGATCGCGTCAACGGAGTTCGGGTGCGTCGGACTCTCGGTCAGCACCCGATCACCGATCTGCAGGAACGCCCGGATCGCGATCGAGGTCGCGGCCAACGCACCGGCGGTGACGATGATCTGGTCCGGCGACGTCGGCAGCCCACGCTCGTCGTACGTGGCCGCGATCTCCGCCCGCAACTCCGGCAACCCCTGCGGGTGATACCCAGGCGTCGCCAGATGCTCCGGCAACCCCGCGGCCGCCGCGGCAACCGCCGTACTGATCCCCGGTACGGCGGCCGGCGCCGCGCAGGTGAAGTCGTACAACCCGTCCGTGTCGATCCCGGGAGCGTGGTGCCGCCCGAGTTCCGGCCCGACCCTGGTCGGCAGCGCGGTCACACTCCCGGATCCACGCCGGCTCACCAGGTAGCCGATGTCCCGCAACTCCCGGTACGCCGACGCGACCGTCGTCCGGCTGACCCCGAGTGCGTCGGTCAGTTCGCGCTCACTCGGCAGCCGCGCGCCGGGCATGATCCGCCCGTCCGCGATCAGCAGGCGGAGCCGTTCCGCAAGGACCCGGTACGCCGGTCCTGCGTCCGCGGACCAGGTTTCGAGCAGACCACTGAGCGTGCTGGCCGGAAGCTGTTGCCCGTTCATGCAGTCCACTATTGCGCAATTGGCTATCGATCACCAGGCCACTTGACCCGCAAACTGGGCAAGTGACCGCCACTTCGACAGCCCCACCCCGTCAGCTCGCCGCGCTCAACCCGATCCAGCAGCTCAAAGCAGGCCACCTTCCCCGCCGCCTCGTCCAGCTGTACGTCGGCCTGTTCCTCTACGGCTCCTCGATGGGCCTGATGATCCAGGGCAGCCTCGGCCTCGACCCGTGGGACGTGCTGCACTCCGGCATCATCAAGCACATCCCGTGGAGCTTCGGGACGGTCGTCATCGTGATGAGCTTCGTCGTGCTGCTGGCCTGGATCCCGCTGCGCCAATGGCCCGGACTCGGCACCGTGAGCAACGCGATCGTGATCGGTCTGGCCACGGACCTGACGCTGGCGACGGTCGACCGGCCGGACGCCCTCTGGGTGCGGATCCTCTTCATGCTCGCCGGGGTGGTCGTTAACGCGCTGGCCGGCGCGCTCTACATCGGCGCCCAGCTCGGTCCCGGTCCGCGGGACGGCCTGATGACCGGACTGGTACGCCGTACCGGTCTGAGCATCCGGCTCGTTCGGACGACGATCGAGATCACCGTTGTCGCGGTCGGCTTCCTGCTCGGTGGGGCGATCGGCATCGGCACCGTGCTCTACGCACTGTCGATCGGCCCGCTGCTGCACTGGATGCTGCCGATCTTCACGGTCCGCCTGAAGCCTCAGCCTCAGCCTCAGCCGACCGACTAGGACTGCGACGGGATCCCGGACCAGGGGGCCCGGGATCCCGCCGCTGCTATCCGACTGGTTCCAGCTCACGCTCTTCGGCGGCAGGCTGCCGGACCTTGAGCTTGCGCGGCCACCAAGCCCACTTGCCGAGCAGTGCGGTCACACTCGGCACCAGGAAGATCGACATCACGAACGCCGAGACCACGATCCCGGCCGCCACCGAGAAGCCCATCTCGGTCAGCAACGCCATCCCGGCCAGCATCAGCGAGGAGAACGTCCCCGCCAGGATCAGCCCGGCCGACGCCACGGACGGCCCGCCGTGCTCGATCGCGAGATCGGCGGCTTCGCGCGGATCGGTACCCCGCTCGGCCTCCTCGCGCAGCCGCGCGATCATCAGGATGTTGTAGTCGGTGCCGATGGCAACGACAAACAGGTACAGCATGATCGGCAGCGAGAACGTCACCCCGGCATGCCCCACCGCGCCCTGGAAGACGAACACCGTCGCCCCGATCGAGCTGAAGAAGCTCAGTACGACGGCCAGCATCAGCACGATCGGTGCGATCAGCGACCGCAGCAGCAGCGCAAGGATGATCGCGATCAGACCGCCGGCCACCGGGAAGATCACCGACAAGTCGCGGGTGTTCGCGGCCCGGATGTCGGTGTAGCTCGACGTCACCCCACCGACCAGCGCGGTCGTCCCGGCCGGACTTTCGTTGTGTGCAACGTCCTTGAGCTTCCCGTCGACCAGATCCAGAGATGCAGTCGCGTACGGCGCTCCGTTCAGTACGACGTTGATCTGGGCAACGGTCTTGTCGGGGTTGAGAACCGCCACGTTGCCTTTCGCATCCGCCGGGAGAATCGCGCCGACTCCCTCCACCTTCGCGAGTTTTCCGGCGTACTGCGTGAGTTCGGCGGGATCCAGCGCCGTACCGTCGGTGCTGCGCACGTAGACCGTGGTGGGGCTGAGCGCGCCGGCCGGGAATCCGGACTGCAGGTCCTTCATGGCGCGAGCGGACTCGGTGCCCTTCGGGAGTTGGCTGAACGCGTCATAGTCGACCTTCATCCCGAGCGTGCCGAGCGCCAGCGCGACCATCACGGCACCGGAGGCCAGGGCGACCAGTGCGGGACGGCGAGCGGTGAAGCGGCCGAGGCGCTTGAAGGTCGCACCCTTCGGCGTGGTCTGCCAGGACTTCGACGGCCAGAACACCTTCGGACCGAGCAGCGACACGACCGCCGGGACCAGAGTGATCGAGGCGAACGCCATCACGCCGACGGCAATCGCGAGCCCCGGGCCGAGGCTCTTGAATCCACCGAACACGGCCAGCAGCAAGGCACTGAAGGCGACGACGATCGCACCGGCGGCGGAGACGATGACCTCGGCGACTCGGCCGGTCGCGTTCGCCAGTGCGGCCTTCGGCTCCTCGCCGGCGCGCAGACGCTCGCGGAAGCGGAAGAGCAAGAACAGGATGTAGTCCGTGCCAACGCCGTACAGGACGACTGTGAGGATGGTTTGCAGGTCCTGGGTCACCTGGAGTCCGGACCACTTGGCAACCAGGGCGATCAGGCCGGGCGCGATACTCGCGACCAGACCGACCGTGAGGATCGGCAGGAATGCCGCCACTGGGCTGCGATAGATGACCAGCAGCAGGCCGACGATCAGCACGATCGTCGCGATTCCGACCACCACAAACGCGTTGTCGAACGCGTCCTTGTTGTCGAGCATCAACGCGGCGTCGCCGGTGACTCCGTACTCGAGGTCGGCGCCGGTCAGCGCCGTACTCGTGGTGTCGCGGATCTTCTGCACCGCGTCCAGCACGGCCTGCTCCTCGGCCAGTCCCTTGAGGCCGATGCTGACGATCTGGACCTGTTTGTTCGGTGAGACCGCCTGCGGCCCGGTGACCACCGCGACGACCCGGTCGATCTTCGCGGCCGTCAGCTTGGTGGCCAGGTCGGTGACCCTGGTCTGGTCGGCCGCGGTCAACTCACCGCCACCGCCGCGTTTGACCACGATGCTCGCGGTCGCGTCGTTCGTCTGCCCGAAGGCGTCGGTGGCCAGCTTCTGCGCCTGGACCGACTCGTACTTGTCCGGTAGCAGGCTGGTCTGGTCCTTGCTGGTGACGTCCGCGAGCGTCGGCGCGAACGCGAGCACGGCCACCGCCGCGACCACCCACGCGGCGATCACCTTCCACGGGTTGCCGACGACGAATCGTCCTAGTTTGTTGAACACCCTGGTACCCCTCCCAGATCCCTACCTGCCGGTCGGTTGGTAGACTACCTGCCGCACGGTAGGTTGGCAAAGGTGAGAGGGTGGGTGACGTGCAGCACGCGAGTGGTTCCCGGGACACCAAGGCGTCGATCCATCGGGCCGCGCTCGACCTGTTCTCGGCTCAGGGGTACGAGAAGACGAGCCTGCGGGAGATCGCCGAGCAGGTCGGCATCACCAAGGCGTCGCTCTACTACCACTACTCGTCCAAGCAGGACCTGCTGCGGGCGATCATCGGCACGTTCGTCGACGACCTGCGCCAGGTGATGGCGCGCACCGACGGGCTCGACTGGTCACCCGAGGCCGAGCGAGAGTTGCTCGGCGCCTACCTCGACGTACTGATCAAGCATCGAGCCACCGGCCCGACCCTGATGCGGGACATCGGCGCAGTACTCGCGGCGATCGACGAGGATCTCGAGGGCCTGATCGCGACCAGCCGCGGGTTTCAGCTCTGGCTCGCAGGGCCGAACCCCACGGTCCCCGACCGGCTCCGCGCGGCCGCCGCGATCGAGGCCCTGAGTGCCGCGCTGTCCGCGAACCTCTCGCCCGGTGAATTCATCGACTCCGAGATTCACGCCACCCTCCTCGATGCGGCCGCCGCGCTCCTGGGACGACGCAACGCCTAACCGTCGAGGTGGGACTTGAGGGCGTTGAGGTTCGAGTCCCAATTGTTGGCGAGCGCTGCGAGGAACTGCTGGGCCAGCTGGATGGGGGCCGAGTGCAGACGGTAGCGGACGCGGCGGCGTTCGCCGGGCTCGGCGATCAGTAGGCCGGCCTCGGAGAGCAAGGCCAGGTGCTTCGCGATCGCCTGGCGGGTGATCGGCAGGCGATCGGCGAGATCGGTCGCCGTCGCCGGCCCACACGCTGCCAGCTCGGCCAGAATCGTCCGCCGGCTCGGATCCGCCAGCGCCACGAAGACCTGCTCGGCGACCGCCTCGCGATCGATGGATTCGTCAGGCTGCATTGAGGTATTCGACCAGTTCGCCGAGTTCGAGCTGCCAGCCCTCCGTGTTCCCGCCGTACGCCTTCGCGTAGGCATCGTCCGCAAGCTGCGCGAACCCCGACTCGACCACGGTCAACCGCGTGCCGCTGTCGGTCGGCTCCAGAGTGAACTCGACATAGGTACGGCGGGGGTCGTCCGCAGGCAGTCCGTAGATGTGCCACGTGTAGCCGAACACCGCCGGCTCCTCGAGCCGCTCGATCCGGAGCTCGGCCTTGTCGCCGGTCTCCCACGTCAGTACGGCGCTTCCACCCGTTTGCAGGTCGACTGTCGCCGACTGTCCGAACCACGTGCCGAGCCCCTCGGCCGTGGTGAGTGCCGCCCACACCTTCGCCGGCGGGTGCCCGAGCTCCATCGTCCGCTCGATCCGATCCGGGAATCCCATCATCGCCTCCAGGTATAGCAACCGATTAGTTGCAATAAAAGTATTGCAACTAATCGGTTGCGTCAAGTGGGGCTACTTACCGAGGTCGGGACCCTTCTCGGGCTGGTTCTGCGGACCGCGGCCGTCCGGCGTCTGCTGCTGCGGGGTGGTGACAGCCCCGGCAGCCGGCGCGTTTCCGGAGAGAGCGGCGTTGAAGATGGCTTGGTCCGTCGCGCTCATCGTCTCGCCGCGGGCGTTCAGTTCGGCGAGCTGCTGGAGCGCCGACTGCTGCTGCTCCTGCGACTGCGCCTGCACATAGGCGAGCACCTGAGCGGACACGGCCGTGATCGCCTGTGCGGACACCTCGGGGCCGCCGGGGGTCGGAGCCGCCTCGTTGTTCAGGCCGGGGTCGTTGAACTCCTTGACCGCGTGGTAACCGGCGGCGGCGCGAGCGGCCGTGTTGCTGACCTTCTCCTGGAACCACCGCGAGGCCCGGCCGGCGAGTGCGGCCGCGCGTTGCCCCGCGTCGACTGCCGCGTCCCGGACGTTGCCCGCGCCCGACACGACCGCGTCCCGCGCGCTGCCCGCACCGGAGACAACTGCCTCCCGGGCGGTGCCCGCACCGGAGACGACTGCGTTTCGGGCAGTACCCGCACCTGAGACGACGGCGTTCCGGGCGGTGCCGGCGCCTGAGACAACTGCGTTTCGGGCGGTGCCGGCGCCGGAGACGACCGCGTCGCGGGTGGCGGTTGCGCGGTTGGAGATGACTTGGCCGGCGGTGTCGAGGCCTTCGCCGACTCGGGTTGCGGCCACCTCGGCCGCGACACCGGCGCGGTCGCGAAGGTCCGCGGCGCGGTCGACGAGATTCGTCCCGGTCCGGCTGGCCCAGTCGGCGGCCTCCCGCCCGTACTGCTGGGTCTGCGAGACCAGCGACTGCGCACCTTCGCTCAGCCTGTGGCTGGTCCGGCGGGTGAACTCGACCGTGCGGTTGACGGCGTCGTAGATCGGCGCCAGCGCCCGGAACACGTTCATCGCGCGGCGCATCGCGAGCTGGTCGGCCTCGTTGAGGCTCTCGAAGTACTCCCGAGCCGAGTTCTGCCCAGTGGCTTCTTGCTGTGGCGTGGTCATGGTCAGGCTCCTAGTCGAGGAAGACTGCGTAGCCGACGTTCACCGTGCGCGTCAGCGGGTCCGGCGTCGGTTGGTCACTGAACAGCTGGATCTGTGCCCCGGGGCGCAGCCAGATGGCAACGTGCCGCCGGGGTCCGAATCCGTTGG
This sequence comes from Kribbella yunnanensis, assembly GCF_039529655.1. Taxonomy (NCBI): domain Bacteria; kingdom Bacillati; phylum Actinomycetota; class Actinomycetes; order Propionibacteriales; family Kribbellaceae; genus Kribbella; species Kribbella yunnanensis. Next base: position 37,991 of record NZ_BAAANF010000010.1, read on the forward strand.
GTGTCCGCCTTCGCAGGAAGCGCTGGTCGGAGAAGTCGCCGAGCTCGTCCGGCTCACCCCAGTGCTTGCGGGCGAGGGCGAGGTGGTCCGGCCAGGCCGCATCGATCCCGGCTTCGGCCTCGGCCATGTCCTCCGGCTTCACCTCGTACCCGACCCAGCCGCTGTGCCGGGTGTCGGGGAACACGAGACCGTCGTACGCCACCAGCGTGCTGCCGCGCTTGGTGGTGAACGCCCACGACGACATCGTGGCGTCGATCTCCTCACCTGGCGCGAGCGGAGCCGGCGTCCACCCGGTCGCCGCGGACACGCGCTCCACCAGCGCCCGGACGAGCGCCGGTCCGGCGTCGTCACTGTCCGGCCCGGCCACTGGCGTCCAGTCGGCGATCTCGGCCAGGTCGGCCATGGCCAGGTCGTCGTCGTCGAGCGGCCTGTCCGCTGTCTTCATCCGGTCGTCCTCCTGTGTTTTGTACGCCGGTCAGCGGGTGCCGCGGCCGTTGGGATCGTTCTTCTGCGCGGCGGACTGCCCGGTGCCGCGAGTCGCCTTGTTCGGGTCGGACTGCGCGGTCCTGGCTGCTTGCTCCGCGGTGCTCGCCCCGGCGCCGGTAGTCCCGTCGAAGGCAGCAGCTGCCGCGCGAGTCGCCTCAGCCTTGCGCGCTGCCTCGTTCGGCTGCTGACCAGCCGCCTGGAACGTCGGCGCCTGCACCGGCGGACGCTGCCCCGGCTGCGTCGTCGCCTGCCTGCCCGCCTCCTGGAACACAGGCCGCGCCGTACCGCGCGGACTAGCCTGCGCAGCCGGCTCCCGTACGGCGGGCTGCTGCTCGCCACCCTGCTGCCCGGCGGACTGCACCTCGGGCTGGGCGGTTGTCGGACCCTCAGCAGCTTGGCCGGCGACCTGCTGAGACTCGGCCGCAGGCTGCTGCGGCGCGGCCTCACCCGGCTGCTGGTTCTCGGGCTGCTGTGCTTCCGTCGTCGGCTGCTGGGCTGCCGGTTGCTGCGCGGACGCTTCTGTCGTCGCCTGGGCGGCCGGTTGCTGTGCGGCTGCCTCCGGCTGGCGTTCGCCTGCTGCGGCGCCCACCCAACGCTGAGCCTTCGACCTGTCGGTCGGCACCGCCTCGTGCTGACCGACGTGCTCCTCCGTCACCACTCGCTGAGCCTCCGCCGACTGCACCTCAGCCGTCTGCCCTTCGACAGTCTGGGGCTGAGCGGTCTGCGCTTCGGCCGTCTGCCCGTCCGCGGTCTGGGGCTGAGCAGTCTGGCCCTCCGTCGACTGCGCCTCAGCGGACTGCGCCCCAGCCGACTGCGCCTCAGCCGACTGGGCTGTGGCTGACTCGGCCTCCGGCTGTTGGGCGGCTCTGATTTCGGCTACTTGTTGTTCCAGGACGGCCAGGCGTTCGTTCAGTTGCTGCATCTCGGCGAGTAGTGCTTCCAGCCGGCTGTCGGACTGCTGCACCGGCCCGCGGGCAGCCGCCTCGCGGGACTGGATCATGCCGTTCTGCATCGGCGCTTGCTGCACCGACTCGGGCGCCTGGATGCCGGGTCGGACTTCGAAGTCGCCGGGGGAGCGGAAAGCCTGGATCAAGTTGCGTTGGGCCAGGTGAGCGAGGTCGGAGCGCGTCATCGTGCTGTGGCCGAGCTGCGCGCGGATGGCCGGGTTGATCGTCTTCGCGTCCTTGGCGGTGAGCGCACCGGCCGCCTTGAGGAGCTTGGTGCCGCGCCGGACGTCCTTCCAGCGGGAGTAGGCGTTCGACAGCATGCCGCCGAGCGTCGGGTTCTCGGTGCGGGCCGCCGTCATCCGTCCTTGCGCGGCCTGGCCGAGTGCGCTGAGCTCGGCGCGAGCCTGCTCGTTCTGCGTGCCGGTGATGCCGCGCTGCATCATGGCGCTCAAGTCGGCGGCGGTCAGGTTCGACCGGCCGATGTCCTCCACCAGGCCTCGGTCGAACTGCTTGATGTCGCGATTCTTCAGAGTGGCGGCAGCCTTCACAGCCTTGGTGCCTCGCCTGGCGGCCTTGCGGTCCGCCCTGCTGAGGCGCCCGCCCTCGGGGGTCGTCTGGCTCATCAGCTCTCCTAGTCGAGGTACACGGCGTAGCCGACGCCGACTGCGGTGGTCAGCGGGTCCTTGGTCGGGCGGATGCTGTAGAGCCGCAGCTCGGCGCCCGGACGCATCCACACGGCCAGGTGGCGGTACTCGGCACCGGCGCCGGGCGCCCACTCGTCGTCGAAGTCGGGGTTGCTGTCGTCACTGATGTAGTCGGGCTGACCGAAGTACTTGCTCACCAGAGCGAGGTGGTCCGGCCAGTGCGCATCCAGACCGGCCTCGGCCGCGCCGATGTCGTCCGGTCCGATCTCGTACGCCGACCAGCCGCTGTCCGGGCAGTCCGCGAAGACCAGGCCGTCGAACACGATCAACGTCGTACGGCGGGGTGTGACGAAGCCCCACGAGACCATCTCGTCGCCGATCGTCTCACCGGCCTGTAGCGGCCAGGGCTGCCACGGAGTCCGCGCCATTACCCGGTGGACGAGGGCCCGCACGACCTCGGGGCCGGACTCGTCGCCGTCCGGGCCGGCCAGCACGGTCCAGTCCTGGATCTCGGCGAGATCGGCCAGTGCCAGGTCGTCCTGGTCGAGTGGCCTGTCCTGCGTCTTCATCCCCAGATCCCATCTCTCTGCGTACGGCGTCGATCGCGGCCGGTGACCGTCCAGCGGCCCGTCAACTACTGCCCGCAACGTTAGGCGGCTGTGTGGGTCACGTGCCAGGGGGTTCGACGGATCTGTGGACAACTTGGATCCCGGTTCACCCAACCGTTGTCTCAGGCCCGGAACCGCGGTTCGGAACCAGGCAGACCAGGCCGTACGCTGGTCCGGTGAATTCCGAACACCACTACGGCTTCGAGACGCTCGCCATCCACGCCGGGAACGAACCCGACCCGACCACCGGCGCAGTCGTCCCGCCGATCTACGCGACCAGCACCTACAAGCAGGACGGCGTCGGCGGTCTGCGCAACGGGTACGAGTACTCCCGTTCCGCGAACCCGACCCGGACGGCGCTGGAGGAGTGTCTGGCCGCGGTCGAGGCGGGGACCCGCGGATTCGCGTTCGCGAGCGGTCTGGCCGCCGAGGACACGCTGATCCGGTCGCTGTGCGTACCCGGTGACCACGTGGTGTTCCCCGACGACGCGTACGGCGGCACCTTCCGGCTCTTCTCGAAGGTCCTGGGCGCATGGGGTGTCGAGATGACCCCGGCCGCGGTCACCAACCCGGAGGCGATCCGCGCTGCGATCCGCCCGGGCAAGACCAAGGTGGTCTGGCTGGAGACCCCGACCAACCCGCTGCTGAACGTCGCCGACATCGCCATCGTCGCCCAGATCGCGCATGACGCGGGCGCACTGCTGGTCGTCGACAACACGTTCGCCTCGCCGTACCTGCAGCAGCCGTTGGAGCTGGGCGCGGACGTGGTCGTGCACTCGACCACCAAGTACATGGGTGGGCACTCCGACGTCGTCGGCGGCGCCCTGATCGTCCGGGACGCCGAGCTGGCCGACAAGATCGCCTTCCACCAGAACGCGATCGGCGCAGTCGCCGGCCCGTTCGACTCGTTCCTGGTGCTGCGCGGTATCAAGACCCTCGGCGTACGGATGGACCGGCACAGCGACAACGCCGAGAAGGTCGTCGAGTTCCTGCAGCGGCACAAGTCCGTCAGCAAGGTCCTCTACCCCGGCGTCGAGGGCCACCCCGGCCACGACACCGCTGCCAAGCAGATGAAGCGGTACGGCGGCATCGTGTCGTTCCGCGTCACCGGCGGCGAGGCGCAGGCGCTCGACATCTGCAACAAGGCCGAGGTCTTCACCCTGGGCGAGTCGCTGGGCGGCGTCGAGTCCTTGATCGAGCACCCCGGCAAAATGACCCACGCCTCAGTAGCCGGCACCCCCCTCGAGGTCCCCGCCGACCTAATCCGCCTCAGCGTAGGCATCGAAACCATCGAGGACCTCCTCGAAGACCTAGACCGAGCCATGTCCTGACCCACGCCCTACCGCCATCTGATGGGTTAACCCATCAGCTTGTGGGTTCTGGACCCGCATGCGGTGGGGGAACCCACAACCTCGTGGGGGAACCCATCAGATGGCGACGCCCTGAGCGGTGGGGGGAGTGGCGGGTGTGATGAGCGGGCGGGGTGTTGGTGAGTGGGGGTGGGTTCGGTGGGGCTGGTGGTGGCGGTTGACTTTGGGTCGACGTTTACCAAGGCGGTTGCGGTTGATGCGGGGTCGGGTGCGTTGGTGGCTCGGGCTGAGCATCGGACGACGATCGACACCGATGTGATGGATGGGTGGCTGGCTTGCCGGGCTGGGTTGCTGGCGGTTGATCGGGGGGTGGAGCGGGCCGAGGTGCTGGCTTGTTCCAGTGCGGGTGGTGGGCTGCGGATCGGGGTTGTCGGCAACGAAGAGCTGGTGACCGCGGAGGCGGGCAAGCGGGTTGCGTTGTCCAGTGGTGGGCGCGTGGTTGCGGTGGTGAGCGGCGGGCTGTCGCCGACATCGCTCAAAGAGCTGCGCAAGGATCGGCCGGATGTCGTGCTGCTGTCCGGCGGCACCGATGGCGGCAACTCCGCCGTACTGCTGAAGGCCGCCAAGACGCTGGCCACCTACAAGTGGCGGCGACCGGTCGTTGTCGCCGGCAACGTTGACGCGCAGGCCGAGATCGCCGAGATCCTCGCTGACGTTCCGCATGTGCTGGCGGACAACGTCGTCCCCGAGATCGGGGTGTTCGCGCCGGACAGTGCGCGGGCCGCGATCCGCGAGATGTTCCTCGCCCACGTGATCGGCGGCAAGAACCTGTCCCGCGATCCCGCGTTCGCCCGGATGGTGCGCGCGGCCACACCGGACGTCGTACTGCGGGGTGTCGAAGTGCTGGCCGGAATGCACGGGGATGTCGCGGTCGTGGACATCGGCGGCGCGACCACCGACGTGCATTCGGTTATCGAGCTCGACCCCGAGGACGCGAATCTCGGTCGCGAGGTGGTCGCCACCCACCCCGTTACCCGGACGGTCGAAGGTGACCTCGGGATGCGCTGGAGCGCCGTACCGGTCGTTGCCTCAGGCATCGAAGCTGGGTTGGTCGGTGACGACGAAGCCCTCCGTACGGCGGCCGCCCGGCGGCACGACGATCCGGCGTACCTGCCTGATTCGCCGGCCGAGTCGCAGTACGACGAGGTCCTGGCCACCGTGGCCGCGACCGTGGCGTTGCGTCGGCACGCGGGTCGGCAGCGGATCGTGTTCGGTCCCGGCGGCCGGGTGATCGAGCGGTCCGGGAAGGACCTGCGCGAGGTCGAACTGCTCGTCGGGTCGGGCGGCGTACTGCGGCACAACGGGCCGGAGGTGGCTGCGCGGATCCTGGGGTCGGTCGGGGCCAACGCTCAGGAGGAGGGCTGGCTGGTTCCCGAGCGCGCTCAGGTCTGCGTCGACAAGGACTACGTGCTCGCCGGTGTCGGTCTCCTCGCCGACACCGATCCGAAGGCAGCGGAGGGCCTCGCCGCTCACATTCATGGAACGGTTCGCACCGGGCACTAGGCTCATCAGGAAGCACAGCGGCGGAGGGGTCTGATGAGCGAGGACGGTAAGGCGAAGGACGAAAGTCCGGTCGCCGACAACGAGGTGGTCGAGGAGACCGCCGACACGGTGGTACCTGACGATCACGTGGTGGCGACGTCGAGTCGCGGGCGGGTCGATACCGGGGTGACGCCGGGGATGCAGATCGCGAGTGCGTGGGCGTGGCGGTTCCTGGTGATCGTGGCCGCGGTGGCCGTGATCGGGTACGGGATGCAGTACCTGTCCGAGGTCGTCGTACCGGTGACTGTCGGCATCCTGCTGACCGCCTTGCTCGTGCCGGTCACCAACGGCCTGCAGAAGCTGCGCTTCCCGCGCGGCGCGGCGGCCGGGGTGACCGTGATCGCGACGATCGTGCTGGTCGCCGGGCTGCTGACCCTGGTCGGGACGCAGATCGCCGGGCAGTTCGAGAGTCTGTCGACCCAGGTCGGCGAAGGTGTGCAGAAGCTGCGCGAACTCGCCCGCCTCAACTTCGGGCTGACCGACAAAGACATCACCGACGCCTTCAAGCAACTGCAGGACGCGATCACGTCTGGCGGCGCACTCGGCCAACGCGCAGCCGAGGTCGGTACGACGGCCACCCACGTGGTCGCCGGGCTGTTCATTTCCTTGTTCTGCTTGTTCTTCTTCCTCTACCAGGGTGACCGGATCTGGGCCTGGCTGGTCCGCCTCTTCCCACGTCAAGCGCGTGAGAAGGCCGACTCGTCCGGCCGCAAGGCGTGGGTCTCGCTGACCGCCTTCGTCCGCGCCACGATCATCGTCGCCGCGGTAGACGCGGTCGGGATCTCGCTCGGCGCGGCCATCCTCGGTCTACCGCTGGTGAGCGCGATCGGCATCCTGGTCTTCGTCGGTGCGTTCATCCCGGTCGTCGGTGCACTGATCAGCGGCATCGTCGCGGTCCTCGTCGCGCTGGTCGCCAAGGGCCCGATCGTCGCGATCGTCATGCTGGCGGTCGTGATCGGCGTCCAGCAACTCGAGGCGCACGTCCTGCAACCGTTCCTGCTCGGCCGTGCCGTCAGCGTCCACCCGCTGGCCGTCATCCTCGCCATCGCCACCGGAGTCGTGATCGCCGGCATCGTCGGCGCCCTGGTCGCCGTACCGACCGCCGCCGTCCTCAACACCATCGTCAACCACCTGGCCGGCAACGACGTAGACCCCGAACCACCCCGCCCCCTCCCCAGACGAAGACCCACCAAACCCACCCCGGAAACCCCACCGATCGAGGCCTAACCGCCCACGGCGGACCGCCCCCACTCACCAACCTCCAAGTTCGGCCCCGACGGCGGCCCGCATGAGCGTGCGGCGGACAGGTCGAGCGGAGTTGGTGAGTGGCTGGGGTCCGCGCCCAAGCCACAGCCCGTCAGCCCGAGGCGACGTGAGCCGCGGTAGCCGACCTCGCCAACCGGCTCAGCCATCTACTCGCTCGCCCTCTTGATTTGTCGGCCGCTAGCGGTCGAGTAGGCGCCGGCCTCGGCCGCAGACGTCCGTGGGTGGTTGCTCGCCGGTGCGGCCGACTAAAAGAAGTGTGGCTGGGCGACGCGGTGGCTGGGCGGGATGGCGAGACCGGCTACCGAGGCTCACGTCGCTTGGGGCTGACGGGCTTTGGTTGCCGTGCGAGAAGAGGTCGCGACCACGCTCGGGTTGGCTGGGGCTGACGGGGCTTTGGTTGCCGTCCGGGGACGAGGCCGCCGAGCTAACCCTTGCCGTCAGAAATGGCGCCTAGTGCTCGGGTCGGTAACTTTTTCTCATATATCGCACCAAAGTTACCGAGTCCGGGATGTGCGACGACCGGCCGCCTCGGGAGGGGGCCGGTCGTCGGGGTGGTGGGGTTAGTGCATTGAGGCGGCGGCGGAGGCTTCCAGGGAGGCGTCGTCGTCGGACTTGGGGCCGTCGGTGCGGCCGGCCAGGCGCTGTTCCGGGGTGATGATCGCCAGGACGAGGGCGATCGCGAGGAACGGCAGGGAGACGAGGAAGACGTCGCCCATGGCGTCGACCAGGCCGTGCAGGGCCCAGCCCTTCATCGGCTCTTGGAGGGCGTGCAGCATCGGGACGCTGTTGGCTGCTTGGGTGAGCTTCTCGATCATGCCGGGGGCCGCGTTCGGGACCAGGGTGGTGAGGTGGTCGGTGAGGCGGCTGGTCAGGACGGCGCCGAAGACCGCGGTACCGATGGCGCCACCCATCGAGCGGAAGAAGGTCATCGTCGAGGTCGCGGTTCCCATGTGCTGGCGGGGGACGCTGTTCTGCGCGGCGGTGACGGTGATCTGCATCGACAGGCCGAGGCCGGAGCCCATGATGAACATGTAGATGGCCAGGTGCCAGTACGGCGTGGTCATGCTCAGCGTGGAGAGCAGCAGCATCGCGGTGCTGACCAGGATCGCGGAGATGATCGGGTAGATCTTGTAGCGGCCGGTCTTGCTCATCAGCTGGCCGCTCGGGATCGAGGCGGAGAAGATGCCGACGATCATCGGGAGCAGTGCCAGGCCCGAGCGGGTCGGGGACATGTCCTTGACGGCCTGCAGGTACAGCGGCAGGAAGATCAGCGCGCCGAACATCGCGACACCGAGCAGGAACGCGAAACCGGCGTACCCGGAGAAGATGCGGCCCTTGAACAGGTCCATCGGGATGATCGGTTCGGCGACTCGCAGTTCGACGAAGACGAAGGCGACGGCGAGGACGACCGAGGCGACGAGCAGGGCGATCGTGGTCGCCGTACCCCAGCCGTTGGTCGGGCCGCTCCAGGAGATGGCCAGCAGCAGGGTGGTGACGGCCGCGGTGACGACGGCGGCGCCGACGTAGTCGATCTTGTGCGAGCGCTTCACGTGCGGCAGCCGCAGTACGGCGGCGACGATGCCCAGGGCGACCAGGCCGATCGGCAGGTTGATCCAGAAGATCCAGCGCCAGCCGGGACCGTCGGTGAGCAGACCGCCGAGCAGCGGACCGGCGACCGAGGACAGGCCGAAGACGGCACCGAAGTAGCCCATGTACTTACCGCGTTCCCGCGGCGGGATCACGTCGCCGATGGTGGCGAACGCGAGCGACATCAGGCCGCCGGCGCCGAGACCCTGGACGGCCCGGAAGCCGATCAGCATCTCGATGTTCTGCGACAGGGCGGCCAGCACGGAACCGCCGAGGAAGGTGACGATCGCCGCGATGAACAGCGGGCGGCGGCCGTAGAGGTCGGAGATCTTGCCCCACAGCGGGGTGGAGGCGGTCGAGGTCAGCAGGTACGCCGTGACCACCCAGGACAGTTTGTCCAGGCTGTTGAACTCACTGACGATCTGCGGCAGCGCGGTCCCGACGATGCTCTGGTCGAGTGCGGCCAGGAACATGCCGGCCATCAGGCCGCCGAGAACGACGAGGATCTGCTTGTGGGACAGGTACTGCGGGCTGTCACCCGGCCCTGAAGCGGGTGCGCCGCCGGCAGTGGCGGGCTCGGTGGTGCTCATGTGGTGCTCTCCAGGTTCTTCTCGGTGTTCTCGCGGGCGGCGTCGTCGTCGACGCCGGGCGCGGAGTCTTGGGTACGGCGGGCGGCCTGCATGGCGGCCCAGCCCTTGTCGGCCCAGGCCAGCTGCGGCGAGGGCTCGGTGCGGGCGGTGACGGCGTCGGCGAACCGGGTCATCAACCGTCCGAAGGTCTCGATGTCGTCCTCGGACCAGCCCTCCAGCGCGGTGCTGAGCAGCTCCATCCGGCGGCGGGCGTTGTCCTCCCACTGCGCGATGCCCTGCTCGGTCAGCTCGACGCGGAAGGCGCGGCCGTCGGCGGGGTCGGGGGAGCGGCGGACCAGGCCGAGCTGCTCCAGCGCGCGGACGTGCCGGCTCGTGGTCGACGCGTCCAGCTCCATCCGGGCGGCCAGCTCGGACAGGCGCAGGGCGCCGCTGCAACGCAGCGCGAACAGCGCGATGTGGGCGCTGTGGTCGATCGTGTCGCCGGGCTGCTTGGCCTTCAGCCGGCGGCCGATCCGGGTGAACGCGTGCATGACGCCCTCGATCGGGGTCTGCGGGGTGTACGCGTCGTTTACTTGCATGCTGCAAGCATATACATAGTTGTATTACGCACGCAAATAGTTTCCGTTACCAACGAGTGAGGAGCCACTCATTTATCCATTGTGCTGATCCAGTCACGGAATGGAGTCGAGGTAGGTCTGGCACCACCATGGAGGGTGGTTCAGCGCCCTGGTCGCTACGGAGCGTGGCCGCCACGCTGGTCAGGTGTCGACGAGCGCGGTGGAGAACAAGACGATGACCAGACGCCGACTGGCTGAGTACGGCGTCATTTGCGTGGCGCTGAGCTGGTTGCCGTGGCTGCTGATGGGGGTGTCGGGCATGCGGCCCGACGAGGGGGCGGGGCAGCTGGTGTTCGCGCTGGCCGCGTCCGGTCCCTCGCTGGCCGCCCTGGTGATGTGGCTCTGGCATCGGGAACGGCGGCCTGGCGTTCGCTGGTCACCAGGCTGGCCAGTCGCGGCCGTCGTACTGGGGGCGGCCGCGCCACTGGTCACCACTGCGCTGGTCGGGAACCTGTCCGAGCTGCCGGGGCATGCGGAGTCGGTGATCGCTGGGGCTGGTGGACTGATTGGAGCGGCTGTCTACACGTTCCTGGCTGGTCCGGTGGCGGAGGAGTTCGGCTGGCGGGGGTACGTGCAGCCGCGGCTGCGCCAGTACTTCGGTCCGTTGGCGACCACCGCCGTACTGGGGGCGGCATGGGGGCTGTGGCATGTGCCGCTGTACTTCCTGACCGGCACTGGTCAGCAGGAGGACGGGCTGTTCACGCAGGAGGCACTCGTGTTTTTCCTGGAGCTGTTCCCGCTAACCTTCCTGATGCTGTTCGTGACTGAGCGGCTCCGGGGTGGGGTGCCGGCGGCGATCCTCATGCATGCAGCGTGGAACCTGTCGACAGAGCTGATCCCGCCGCTGGGCAATGCGGTCTGGCTGGAGCTGGTTGTGGTGACCGCCGTGGCGGGTGCCGCTGGTTGGTACTGGCGGCGTACCTTGCCTGCATGAATCAGGTGGCAGTGGTGACGGGTGGTGGGTCCGGGCTCGGGCGGGAGATGGCGCTGGCACTGGCTGCGGCCGGGTACGACGTGCTGGTGACCGGTCGGACCGAGGCGAGCCTGCGGGACACCGTCGCGATCGGCAAGGTCAAGGGGTACGGCGTACTCGACGTGAACGACGGTCCCGCCGTACGACGGTTCTTCGGTGAGCTGGACCGGATCGACGTGCTGGTGAACAACGCTGGGACCGGGGCGCCTGCGGCCGCCGTACCGGATGTGTCGGAGGAGGACTGGCGGCGGGTGATCGACACCAACCTGACCGGTTCGTTCCTGTGTGCGCAGGCGGCGTTCGCGCGGATGCTCGAGCAGGACCCGAAGGGTGGGCGGATCATCAACAACGGCTCGATCTCCGCGCACGTACCGCGACCGCAGAGCATCGCCTACACCGCCAGCAAACACGCGATCACCGGGCTGACCAAGCAACTCGAACTCGATGGTCGGCCGCACGGGATCACGGCCTGCCAGATCGACATCGGCAACGCGGCCACCGCGATGACCGAGCGGATGGAACAGGGTGCGCTCCAACCGGACGGGTCGATCGCGGTCGAGCCGACGTTCGATCCGAAGATCGTGGCGGACTTCGTGGTGCAGATCGCGCAGTTGCCGACGTCGGTCGCCGTACCGCATCTGATGGTGATGGCGGCGGGCATGCCGTACGCCGGGCGGGGCTAGGCCGACTGCTCAAATCGACAAGAAAACTGTCGGTGACTCGGTTTAGTGTCACCAGTGTGGATGAACAGCGGGAGTCCTTGGTTCATGTGCGCGGCCTGAAGAAGTCGTACGGCGACTTCGAGGCGGTGCGCGGGATCGACCTGGACGTGTGGCGGGGTGAGGCCTTCGGCTTCCTGGGGCCGAATGGGGCCGGCAAGTCGTCGACGATGCGGATGATCGGCGCGGTCTCGCCGACCAGTGGCGGCACGCTGCGGATCCTCGGGATGGACCCGGCCACCGAGGGACCGGCGATCCGGGCGCGGCTCGGGGTCTGCCCGCAGGACGACACCCTCGACACCGAGCTGTCCGTCCGGGAGAACCTGACCATCTACGGCCGGTACTTCGGCCTCAGTCGACCCGAGTGCCGTGAGCGGGCCGACGAGCTGCTCGAGTTCGTCTCGCTGAACGAGAAGGCCAAGGTCAAGGTCGACGAGTTGTCCGGTGGGATGAAGCGGCGGCTGACGATCGCCCGGTCGCTGGTCAGCAAACCGGACCTGCTGCTGCTCGACGAGCCGACCACCGGTCTCGACCCGCAGGCCCGGCATCTGTTGTGGGACAAGCTGTTCCGGCTCAAGCAGGCCGGTGTCACGCTCATCATCACCACGCACTATATGGATGAGGCCGAGCAGCTGTGCGACCGGCTGGTCGTGATGGACGGCGGCCTGATCGCGGCCGAGGGGTCGCCGGCCGAGCTGATCCGGGACTACTCGACCCGTGAGGTGACCGAGCTGCGGTTCGGGCCCGAGGTGATGATGTCCGATCACGACGCGTTGGCCGGGAAGGTCTCCGATCTGGCCCAGCGGATCGAGGTGCTGCCGGACCGGCTCCTGCTGTACACGGATGACGGTGAGCGCGCGGTGGCCGCAGTACACGAGCGTGGCCTGAGCCCCGCGGCAGTGCTGGTACGGCGCTCAACGCTCGAGGATGTGTTCCTGCGACTCACCGGCCGGACGTTGGTGGACTGATGTCTGTCGCGCTGGAGAACGGTCGCCGTCAGTACGACTACTGGCTGACGGTCTACAAACGGACCTGGAAGGGCACGCTGATCGGCAGCTTCGTGCTGCCGGCGCTCTACCTCGCCGCGATGGGGGTCGGCCTCGGCTCGTTCGTCGATACCAAGGGCACAGCCGCGCTGGGTGGCGTGAGCTACCTGCAGTTCATCGCGCCGGGCCTGCTGGCCTCGACCGCACTGCAGATCGCCGTGGGTGAATCGACGTACCCGGTGCTGAGCGGGCTGAAGTGGCAGAAGTTCTACCACTCAATGATCGCGACGCCGCTGAGACCGGCGGATGTCGTCTATGGGCAGCTGGCCTTCATCGCCTTCCGGACCGCGAGCACCTGCATCGTGTTCCTCGGCGTCATCGCTGTGTTCGGCGGGTTGCATTCGCCGCTCGGTGTGGTCGCGTTGCCGGTCGTGGTCCTGGTCGGTATGGCGGCCGCGGCGCCCGTGGTCGCCTTTGCGAGCGGACTGGACAACGATGCCGGTCTGGCGATGGTGTTCCGGTTCGGCGTGGTTCCGGCGTTCCTGTTCTCCGGCGCGTTCTTCCCGGTCTCGCAACTGCCGAACTGGATCGAGTGGCTGGCCTACCTGAGTCCGCTGTGGCACGGCGTTCAGCTGTCCCGCGATCTGAGTCTCGGCACGATTCACCCCTGGCTCGTGCTACTCAATCTCGCGTATCTGCTGGCCTGGTTCGTGATCGGCACCAAGCTCGCCATCCGCGGCTTCACGAGGAAGTTGATCGGCTGATGGCGACCATCGCTGCCCGGGTCGTCCCGGTCCCGCTCCGGCTCGGCGGCCGGCACATCGTCGAGCGCAACTTCCTGCTCTATCGGCGATCCTGGGTCGTCTTCCTGTCCGGCTTCACCGAACCCGTCTTCTACCTGCTGTCGATCGGCATCGGCGTCGCCCAACTGGTCGGCGACTTCACGCTGGCCGACGGAACCACGATCGGGTACGCCGCCTTCGTGGCCCCGGCGATGCTCGCCAGTTCCGCGATGAACGGTGCGATCTTCGATTCGACGTACAACATCTTCTTCCGGATGAAGTACGCGAAGCTGTACGACTCGATGCTGGCCACGCCGATGCGGCCGTGGGACATCGCCACCGGCGAGGTGACCTGGGCCCTGCTGCGCGGCGCCTGCTACTCGGCCATGTTCGTGCTGGTGATGCTCGCGCTTGGCCTGGTGGAGTCCTGGTGGGCGCTCGTCGCGCTACCGGCCTCGGTGCTGATCGGCTTCGCGTTCGCCGGCGCCGGGATGGCGCTGACCACGTTCATGCGCAGCTGGCAGGACTTCGAGTTCGTCCAGCTGGCGACGATCCCGATGTTCCTGTTCTCCGCGACCTTCTACCCGATCGAGACCTACCCGGGTGCGATCCGCTGGCTCGTCGAGATCACCCCGCTCTACCAAGGCGTCCACCTCGAACGCGCCCTCACTACCGGCACCGTCGGCTGGTCTCTCCTCCTGAACGCCGCCTACCTCACCGCCATGGGCGCCACCGGTATGTACATCGCCTCCCGCCGCCTCGGCACCCTCCTGCTGAAGTAACCGGATGTAAGGGGATTGCTACGGATCGGAACGAACAGGTTTGGGGCGACGTCGTACAGGCATGATGCGCCGGGTGAGGAATCCGATCGGAGCGTTGCGGCGGGGGCAGCAATTACGGGCCCGGCTGAAATTGCCGCAGGAGCGGTTGGCCGGTGGGCGACGGCGGTGGATCCGGTCGTCGATGGACTGGCTGGTGGGGGAGTTCGGGCGGGAGGTGCTGTTGCGGCCGATCGTGGTGCCGAGCGATGTCATACCGGCCGGGTACGACGGTTCGCTAGAAGCGGCCGAGGACGTGTGCGCGCGGGTTGCGGAGCAGATGGGGCTCAAGCCGGGGCAGTGTGCGTTGAGCTTTGGACTGGTCGATGGGGTGCGGCGGCATCGGGTCGGGACCGTGCGCGAGTCGACTGGGCGATGGGTGCGGGCAGCGGCAGGGAACGAGATTCATCTGTCACCGAGCCTGGCCACCGATCCGGTCGCGCTCACCGCAATCTACGCACATGAGGTCGGACATGAGCTGCTGCTCGGGACCGGCCGGATCACGTTCGCGCACCGCCCGGACCACGAATCGCTGACCGACCTCATCACGGTGTTCTACGGACTCGGCATCTTCACGGCCAACGCGGCGTACGAGCGACGCCCGCGTCCGAACGGACGTGGCAAGCAACCGCTCGCCCGCGGCTACCTCCGTGAGACCGCGCTCGCCGAGGCACTGGCCTACTACGCGTTCCTCCGCAATGAGCGCTACCCGGCGTGGGACCGGCACCTCGATCCACCAGTACGCCGGGTCATGCGGAACCACCTCAACGTACTGTGCCGTTGACGAGTCGCAGCCACCAGAACGCACCCCGCGTCATGGACTCCCGATCCGGCCCGGTGACGTTGTGCATCAGGTGCAGAGACGTCATCACCTGATGCAGCGCGCCGAGCTGATGGGCGAGCTCGAGCGCACGACGCAGGTCGGCCATCGGCGCGTACTCGGTCCACTCCTCGAGGTAGGCGTCCCGCACGCGGTCGTCCATCGACAGCGGTGACCGCTTCTCGACGAACGTCACCATGTCCAGGAACGGATGCGAGAGCGCCGCATCCGTCCAGTCGAACGCGAGCACCTGCCCGTCGCGCACCGCGATGTTCCGCGGATGCAGATCGCCGTGCAGCAACGTCTCCGGTACGCCGATCGCCGCCAGCTCGGCGATTGCCGAACGCAACTCCGGACGACGCGCCGCCAACTCGTCCCGCTCGTGCGGCTCCAGGCGGGCGGTCGCCGGGTTGTCGCCGAGCAACTGATCCAGCTCCGCATCCAGTACGGCGAGTCGCCGGTCGACGCAGCTGATGTCGAGCAGGTGGTCCGCGCGGCCGACGTACGAGCGCTGCAGTCGTGCATGACTCCGAACAGCCTCGATCCAGACCGAGATGTCCGACTGAGCGGCCAGCGGCGCACCGAGATCGGGTAGAAGCATCCAGACACGCTTCTCGTCGACTGCGAGTGGCCGCGGCACCGCACCCTCGAGTGCCGTCAGCAGCTGCGGCTCGTGCGCGAACAGCAGCGGGAGCTCAGCTGGCGGCAGCGTGCTGGAGTGGGCATGCGCCTTGAAGTAGACCAGCCCCTCGGTCGTGGGAATGCGCAGCACGTTCGACAGACCCCAGACACGCACCTGAACCGGGGGACCGGTCCGCGGAGCCGGGAGGTGCTCGTCTATCCAGGGCAGGGCATCGGCGTACCAGCCGGCCTGAGTCCACGCGGGCGCGGTCGGGGCGGCCGGTGCGTCGGCGGGCAACCTCACATAGTCGGCGGGCAGCATCACGTAGGTGGTGTGCTCTGCCTCCGCCTGCTGGCAGCTCAGCACATAGGCCGAGACCCCGTGCTGGTCCTGCAAGGCTTGCAGGACCGGTTCGACGTCGGGGAACCAGAACTCCCCTGGGACCTCGATTTCGAGCTGGACGAGCGCGGTGACCTTCATCGATGCAGGGTAGTTGGCCGAATTCCCGAGCGCAGGCGCTTTTCGTGCGTAGGGTGAAGACGTGATCGATGCCAAGGACATCGCGCGGGCCGCGGATCTGCTGCACGACGTGGTCGCGCCGACGCCGCTGGAGTACTCGCGGTGGCTCAGTGAGCTGGTCGGTGGGGACGTGTTCCTCAAGTGCGAGAACCTGCAGCGCACCGGCTCTTTCAAGCTCCGCGGTGCTTACGTGCGGATGGCGCGGCTGTCCAAGGCCGAGCGGTCCCGCGGGGTGGTCGCGGCGAGCGCCGGGAACCACGCGCAGGGGGTCGCGCTGGCCGCGCAGCTGCTCGGCATCAAGGCGACCGTTTTCATGCCCCAAGGGGCACCGATCCCGAAGGAGAAGGCGACCCGCGCGTACGGCGCGGAGATCCGCTTCGTCGGGACGTCGATCGACGACTGTCTGCGCGAGGCGCTGAAGTTCGAGGCGGAGACCGGGGCGGTGCTCATCCACCCGTTCGACCACCCCGACATCGTCGCCGGCCAGGCGACCGCCGGGTTGGAGATCGTCGAACAGTGCCCGCAGGTGCGGACTGTCGTCGTGCCGACTGGTGGCGGTGGTCTGGTCGCCGGGATTGCGACCGCGATGCAGCGCGACGGCATGCCGATCGGGGTCGTCGGCGTCCAGGCGGCCGGGGCGGCGGCGTACCCGGCCTCGCTCGAGGCGGGCGCACCCGTTCAGCTCGCCGGGATGAGCACGATGGCCGACGGTATCGCGGTCGGCCTGCCGGGCAAGGTGCCGTTCGAGGCGGTCCAGCAGTACGTCGGCGACATCCGCACGGTGACCGAGAGTTCGTTGTCCAAGGCGCTCCTGCTGATTCTCGAACGGGCCAAGCTGGTAGTCGAGCCAGCCGGTGCCGCGGCAGTGGCCGCGATACTCGACGATCCGAAGGCCTTCAAACCGCCAGTCGTGGCGGTGCTGTCCGGCGGCAACATCGACCCGCTGCTGCTGATGCGGGTGATCCGCAACGGCATGGCGGCCGCCGGTCGGTACCTGTCGCTTCGGGTGCGCATCCCGGACACCCCCGGGGGCCTGGCCACGCTGCTGACCCAGCTCGCCCACCTGGACGCCAACATCATCGAGGTCGTGCACGAGCGGATCTCGGAGTCGCTGAGCCTCGACGAGGTGGAGGTCGCGCTGCAACTCGAGTTGCGGGGTGAGGACCACCGCGAGCGGGTATTGGCCGGACTGACCGGCAACGGCTACACGTACATGCTGAACTGAGGAGCCCGAACGTGAAGAAGACGATCATCGCGGCCGTTGCGCTGGCGCTCACCGCGGCCGCCTGTACGCCGGGATCGGACAGCCCGAGTGGTGGCGCGAGCGCGCCGAGCTCGGTGCAGACGGATGCGGCCGCCCTCGGCCAGGTCGAGCTGACCGTCTGGGACCAGGAGGTCCGGGGCGGGCAGGCCGCTCAGATGGCCGCGCAGATCAAGGGCTTCGAGGCGAAGTACCCGAATATCAAGATCAAGCGGGTGTCGCGGTCGTTCGACGACTTGAAGACCACGCTGCGACTGGCGCTGTCCGGCAACGACGCGCCGGACGTCGTACAGGCGAACAACGGCCGGTCGGACATGGGTGAGTTCGTCAAGGCCGGGCAGTTGGTGCCGCTGGACAAGTGGGCCGAGGCCTACAAGTGGGGCGACCGCTACCCGGCTTCGGTGCAGCAGTACTCGCGGTACTCGGCGGACGGCAAGACGTTCGGCGAGGGGAACCTGTACGGGCTGCCGCAGGTCGGTGAGGTGGTCGGGCTCTACTACAACAAGACGAAGGTCCCGGTTCCGCCGAAGGATTGGACGGACTTCGAGAACGCGATGACGAAGGCCAGGGCGGGCGGCGACGTACCGCTGCAGCTCGGCAACCTGGACAAGTGGCCGGCGATCCACGTCTTCGGCACCGTCCAGGGCCAGTTCGTCCCGGCCGATCAGATCACCAAGCTGGCGTTCGGCCGGCCGGGAGCGTCGTGGAAGACGCCGGAGAATCTGAAAGCCGCCGAGACCTTGGTGTCCTGGGTGAACACCGGCTACTTCAACACCGGCTTCAACGGGCAGGGCTACGACCCGGCCTGGCAGGACTTCGGCAAGGGCAAGGGCACGTTCCTGATCGCTGGCACCTGGCTGCAGGCCGACCTGCAGAAGGCGCTCGGCGACAAGGTCGGCTTCATGCTGCCGCCCGGCAAGCCGGTCGTCACCGGTGGCACCGGCCTGCCGTTCGCGATCACGAACAAGGCCAAGAACCCGGACGCGGCCGCGGCGTACATCAACTACATCACCAGCCCGGAGGCGATGAAGGTGCTTGCGGAGACCGGCAACCTGCCGATCGCCGACACCGCCACGCAGCAGGCGCCGGCTGGGCTCGCCGGCGACATCTTCAAGAGCTTCGGTACGGCGGTCTCCCAAGACGAGCTGGTTCCGTACCTGGACTACGCGACCCCGACCATGTACGACACGATCGGCGCCGCGCTGCAGGACCTGCTGGCGAAGAAGGTCACCCCGGCACAGTTCCTGGACAAGCTCGAAGCCGACTACAGCAAGTTCGCCGGCAAGTGAGTTCACCGCCAGGCGAGCCGCGCCGGATCGGGTACCTGTACATCCTTCCGGCGCTGCTCGTGTACGGCGCGTTCCTGCTCTACCCGTTGATCCGCGCGGTGCACCTGTCGTTGTTCCAGTGGGACGGAATCACACTGGGCAAGTTCGTTGGCCTGAGCAACTATGTGGATGTGGTCCGCGATGCGGGACTGCGCGCGGCGTTCGGGCACGCGCTGGTGCTGATCGTCTTCTATGCGGTGCTTCCGGTGGTGATCGGGCTGGCGCTCGCGACGGTGTTGCAGCGGGCAAGGGTTCGGGGGCTCGGGTTCTTCCGGACGATCGTGTTCCTACCGCAGGTGGTCGCGATGGTCGTGGTGGCCGTTGCCTGGCGCCACATCTACGCGCCTGATGGCCCACTGAACGACGTACTGGGTGGATCTCGAGGCTGGTTGGGTGACTACACGTTCGCGTTGCCGGCGGTCGGAGTGATCGGGACGTGGTTCGAGACCGGGTTGGTGACGGTCTTGCTGTTGGCCGGGATGGCGCGGATCCCGGCTGAGCGGTATGAGGCCGCGCGGCTTGATGGGGCTGGGCCGGTGGCCGAGTTCTTCGCGGTCGTTCTACCCGCACTTCGGGGAGAGCTCGCGGTCGCGGTGACGTTGACCGTGATCGCGGCGTTGCGGACGTTCGACCTGGTGTACGTGACCACGAGCGGAGGACCCGGTACGTCGACCACCGTGCCGTCGTACGAGGTGTATCACCGGGCCTTCGAGCTCGGCCAGGTCGGTTCGGCCGCGGCGATCGGGGTGTGCCTGACGGCGTTGATCTTCCTGATCACGCTCGGGGTCAACCGGCTCGCTGATCGGGGCACCGCATGAGGGCGTCGCTGGGGGAGCGGATCGGCAACTACACGCTGCTGATCGTCTTCGGGTTGTTCGCTCTCGGGCCAATCGTGACGATCGTCGGTGCCGCGCTCGGCACCGACGATGCGGGCAGCGGATCGAGCGGGTTCGGCAACTTCGGCAAGGCTTGGGAGATCGGCCACTTCGGCACCTATCTGCGGATGAGCGTCGCGGTGTCGGTGACCGTCGTGGTGGTCAGTGTGCTGTTCTCGATCCTGTCCGGTTACGCCTTCGGGACCATGCGGTTCCGGGGGTCTTCAGTACTCTTCTACCTGTTCCTGATCGGCATCATGATGCCGACCGAGGCGATCGTCGTACCGCTGTACTTCGATCTCCGCACCCTCGGCCTGACCGACACGTTCTGGGCGGTCGTGCTGCCGCAGGTCGCGCAATCCGTTGCCTTCGGCACCTTCTGGATGCGGGCGTACTTCCGCTCATCGTCGCGTTCACTCGTGGAAGCGGCCCGGCTCGACGGCGCCGGTCATTGGCGGACGCTCTGGCTGATCCTCGTCCCACCGGCCCGTCCGGCCCTGGTGACGCTGATCGTGCTGGTCTTCATGTGGACCTGGAACGAGTTCCTGATCCCGCTGGTGATGGTGACTTCGGAGTCTCTGCGGACGGCGCCGCTGGGCCTGGCCTTCTTCTCCGGCCAATACACGTCCGGCTTCACGCTGCTAGCGGCCGGCGCCGTCATCGTCGGTACGCCGGTAGTCCTCGTCTACGCCTTCCTCCAACGCCACTTCATCGCCGGCATGCTGGAAGGCGCCGTCAGGGAGTGATCAGTCCGCGGGTTCGCAGCTCTTGACCAGCGGGGCGTGCAGTCGCTCGGCGAGCACCTCACGCTGGGTGGAGCGGGCCTCGTGCTGACGCAGCAGACCTTCGTCGGTCAGGCAGACGATGACCGCGCGGCGATCCTGGGTGCAGACGTCGCGCGTGACCAGACCGTCGGTCTCCAGCCGGGCGATCACGCGGGACAGCGCGCTCTGGCTCAGATGGACCGACTTCGCCACGACCGCGATCTTCGCGGAGTGGTTCGGCAGCTCGGCAAGACGCTCGAGCACCTCGTACTCACTCATGCCGAGCGAGTGACCGGCTTGCAGCGCGCGGTCGAGTGCGCAGGTGATATCGGCGTGGCGAGCGAGCAGCTCGCGCCAGGCGCGGACATCGGCGCTGATCTCACCAGTCTCAGCGCTGACCTTCGTAGCGGTCATGGAGGCGACCATAGCATGCGTGTGCAATCTATGCAAATGCATTTAATGCCTGGACATTAGATGCACGTGCATGCAATAGTCTCTTCTCGTGACACAGACAACGCACACCACACCGCCTGCACGGATGACCTGGGACGCCCGACTCTGGGGCGCCCTCCTGGTGGTCTGCGGCGTGATCTTCCTCGACGGCCTGGACGTCTCCATGGTCGGCATGTCCCTGCCGTCCATCGGCGCCGATCTGGGCGTCTCCCTCTCCTCGCTCCAGTGGGTCGTGACCGGCTACGTGCTCGGGTACGGCGGCCTGCTGCTCCTCGGCGGCCGGACCGCCGATCTGCTGGGCCGGCGCCGGGTCTTCCTGGTCGCCCTGGCCGTCTTCGCCGTGGTCTCGATGCTCAGCTCGCTGGCCACGAACCCCGAACTGCTCATCGCCGCGCGGTTCGTGAAGGGAGTCGCCGCCGCCTTCACTGCGCCGGCCGCGCTCTCCATCATCACCACCACCTTCCACGAGGGCCCGGACCGTAACCGCGCGCTCTCGATCTTCACCACCTGCGCCGCCAGCGGCTTCTCGATGGGCCTGATCCTCGGTGGCGCGCTGACCGAGATCGGCTGGCGCTGGACCTTCCTGATGCCTGGCCCGGTCGCCCTGATCGTGCTCCTGTTCGCGATCAAGCTGATCCCGAACAGCCCGCGCGAAGAGGTCTCCGGCGGGTACGACGTCCCCGGTGCAGTCACCGTGACCGCCGGAATGCTGTCCCTCGTGTACGCCGTCGTCGGCGCCGAGCACGCTGGTTGGGTCTCGTTCCAGACCATCGGGATGTTCGTGCTGGCGGCCGTCCTGCTGACTGCCTTCGTCGTGATCGAGCAGCGCTCCAAGCACCCGCTGGTCCGCCTCGGCATCCTGCGCAGCGGCTCGCTGCGCCGGGCGAACCTGGCCGGCCTCACGGTCTTCGGCGCGTACGTCGCCTTCCAGTTCATCGGCACCCTGTACCTGCAGAACCTGCTCGGCTGGTCGTCGCTAGAGACCGCGCTGGCGTTCCTGCCGGCCGGCCTGCTGGTCATCAGCCTGTCCCCGAACGCCGGCAAGATCGCCGACCGGATCGGTACCGACAAGATGATCATCGGCGCGATGGCGCTGTTCGTCATCGGCTACGGACTCAGCCTGCGGATCGGCCCGGAGTCGGCGTACTTCTCGACGATCTTCCCGAGCATCATGCTGATCGGCATCGGCTTCGCGATCGGCTTCCCGGCGCTGAACATCCAGGCCGTGTCCGGCGTGGCCGACGACGAGCAGGGGCTCGCGTCGGGTCTGTTCAACACGTCGACCCAGGTCGGTGGCGCAGTGGTCCTCGCCAGCGTCACCGCGGTGATCAGCAGCCAGTCGGTCGGCGTGACCGCGCCGGCCGGGATGCTCTCGGCGTACAAGCCGGGTCTCGCGGTCGTCACCGGTGTGGCCGTCCTCGGCCTGATCATCGCCCTGACCGGTCTGCGCGGCCTCAGCCGTCGCCGGGCGCTCGAAGAGACCGAGGCGGCCGAACTGACCGCCGTACAGAAAGAACTGGCGGACAAGGAGATGACTCCGGCCGCCTGAGTCACATATGAAACGTGCGGGCCCTGGGCTACTCCCCGGGGCCCGCACGGTTTTGTTTACAGGGGCCTGGCCAGGACGGTGGCCAGTGCGATGGTCACAGCCATCACTGTGAGCTCGACAGTCGCCAGTGTGGCGAGTGCGACGGTCTCCTGGCGTTGGACTGCCGGTAGGAGAATCTGCCTGATCGCACCACCTGTTGCGGCCAGGATTATCAGACCTACCAGCTTGCCGAGCACCAGCCAGCCCGCTGGCGTCTCGAGTAGTGCGTGAATGAGTACGGACGGGTGTGGGGTCAGGTCGCCCGTCAGGCGCGGTCCTGCGAGCAGTACGCCGGTGACTGCGACCGTGGCGATCGCACCACCAGCCACGGTCGAGAAGCGTGGCAGGACCAGTGCGAGTGCGGACCGGTTGTTTGCCACCAGCAGCGTCACCAATGCGAGTCCGCCGACCCACAGGCTGACCGCGCACATGTGGGCAGTGATAGCCGGTGTGGTCAGCCAGGCCGCGTGACTCTGCGATGCGTGCCCTGTGACTGGTACGGCGACCAGTCCGACCAACGCACAGCCGAGACCGAGCGCCGGGCGGCGTGCTGCGATGGTCGTCGTGCAGCCGATCGCAGCGAGCACAGTCAGGACGAGTGCCGCGCCCGAACTGACATCGAGCGGGTACGACGCCAGCCCCGCGAACGGCATCATCGAACCGGACTGCGAGATCGCCGCAGCCTGGAGCCACCACGTCGTCGTGGTCGCGGTGATCCAGGCGATGCCGGCCGCGACCCCGATGACCCGGGCGCGGGCGGCGATGACGTCGTACCGATCTCTGCCCTGGGCACCGAGTAGCAACAGCAGCAGTACGGCGCCTGCTGCGAGGATGGCCGCCCCGTTCGTGACCAGGCGGGCGAGCGGGGTCATGTAGAGGATGCCTGGGCCGGCCGTGGCCATGGCCGGTTCGGGGGCAGGCCGGGTCACGATGATCGCGCACACCAGAGCGGTCACGCCGGCGATCGTGATGGCCGCGACGACCGCCGGACGTCGTGCCTTGACGTTCGGGATGGCGAGATCCATCGCTAGTCCCTGGTGGGTTCGAGGCGGGTCTGCGTGATCGGTCTGCCTTGCTCGGACCGCCACCGGCGGAATCCCTGCAGCAGCAGGAGGGCCGTCACGAGCTCGAGGATCCAGATCCAGGCAGGGACGCCGCCGGTGGGCAGCGACATGGCGGCGACCGGTGAACCGGTGTCGGAGCGCGCGAGGTTGATCGTGATGTGGCCGGCGATCGGATGGCCGTCGCCGGAGATGACCCGGTAGCTGATCGCATAGGCGCCGGCCGCGCCGAGGCGGTCGCAGGTCGCGTAGAGGGTGTCACCCTCGATCCGCACCGATCGGGCCGGGTGCCGGGTGCCGTCCGGCCCGGTGACGAGGACAGCGTC
Source organism: Kribbella yunnanensis (assembly GCF_039529655.1). Classification (NCBI taxonomy): domain Bacteria; kingdom Bacillati; phylum Actinomycetota; class Actinomycetes; order Propionibacteriales; family Kribbellaceae; genus Kribbella; species Kribbella yunnanensis. The sequence goes on from NZ_BAAANF010000010.1 coordinate 61,543, forward strand.
CCAGCTGGGGACCGGCTGCAGCTTCTGGTCGAACGTGAAGCTGAGCGAGCCGGGCGTGGCGGACAGCCGGGCGCCGTTGGCCGGCGTACTGGCGGTCAGCTTGCTGTGCGCGGCCGCGGGGAGCGTGGGCGCGGCGATCAGGGTGACGGTGAGGGCGAGGGCGGCCAGCCAGGAAGTCATGGGCGAGGACATCCGGATCCTCCTGTCGGAGAAATAGCGGGGGTGAATTGCAGAATTCCGAAAATGGGCACCGGTCATTGTGCTGTAACAATTCCGCGGGTCTTGGAAATGCTCCGGAAACCTCTCATTGTTACCGTTGGTGTGTGAGGTTGAACCGGCGCCAGATGCGGATCACCCGTGGTCGCGGAGGAGGGTCCGCGGCCACGGGTGATCGGGGTGCTGCTACGTCAGTGGTCGTGCCCGTGACCGGTGCCGTCGTCGACGGACTTGTGACCGGTGAGGGTGAGCGACGCGACGTTGATGCCGACCGGGACCACGTGGCTTGTCGTGTAGCCCAAGGGGTTTGCGAGCGCCGGGTAGAGGCCGAGCGCCTCGTCGTCCACGTGCAGCTGGACCTGGTTGGTGGCGTAGGCGGCCGCGGTACCGACGTTGGCGATCGGGGTCGGGTGGTCGTGCGCCGACGCGGTGGTGGCAGCTGCGGCAGCGGCGCCGACGGCCAGTGCGACGCTCGCCAGCGGGAGGGTGATCAGGCGGGTCCTGAGGTTGGGCATGACGAATTCTCCTAGGGCTTCGGGAGGGCAAGAGTCGGTCGCCATTGACCGGTGAATGGTGTTTCAGCATCGCCGATGGCCAGTCGAATCGGTGCTTGAAATGAATGTATTGAGTCCGGTACCCGAATGACAAGCAATTCGTAGTTTTTTGCTCACGGAATGATATGGATGCTGCTTCGTCAAGCTCACACCATTGGGCATTTCCGGGCGGGCCGGTGAGATGTTCAGGGTGTGCCGGGCGGTGGTTGGGGGCGATCCCCGATTGGTTTCGGCCTCTTGAGGTGCTGGACTGTTGGCATGAGCGATGAGAGCGGGTACGACGGGCGGGTCAAGGACATCCTGGATCGGGTGGCCAAGGGACACCTGTCACCGGAAGAGGCCACGACCCTGATCTCCGCACTCCGGGCCACCGAGGCTCCGGTTGCTGACGCGACCCCGTCCCCGTCGGCGTGGGCCGACGCGGTGGACGCCCCGGTGCCGCCGGCTCCGGCCAGTGTGGTCGACGAGCCCGAGCCCAAGGTGGAGGTCGAGGAGGAGATCGAGCACAGCACGATGCCGATCCCGTCCGGCGTCCAACGGGTGACGATCCGGGCGATCGGACGCCGCGTCCGGCTGATCGGCGAGCCCGCCGTCACCGGCGTCGCGGTCGACGGCCCGCATGTGATCAAGCGGGACGGCGACACCCTCGCGATCAACAGCGAGGGCGACATGGGCGTCTCCATCGACGGCTTCAGCATGCTCCGCAACCCCACCGACCTGAAGGCCCACGTCAACGGCCTCGCCAAAGAGCTGCAGATCCGGGTCAACCCCAACCTCGACGTCGAGGTCGAGGTCACCGGCGGCAGCGTCAACTCCGAACGCGTCTACGGTCTCAGCCGAGTCCGCGTCACCGCCGGTACGGCGAAGGTGGTCGACGTCGAAGGCCCGATCGACGTACTCGTCCAGGCCGGCTCGGTCACCGTCGACGGCCAGATCACCAAGGGCCGGTCCCGGGTGCGCGTCGAGTCCGGAATGGCCACGGTCAACCTCCGCCGAGGCTCCGACGTACATGTCCACACCGAAGCCCAGCTGGGCCGGGTCAACTGGACCGGTGCCGTCTCCGGCCAGTCCAAGGACGTGGAGATCGGCCGCGGTCGCGCGGGCCTCGATGTCGAGGTCCTGGTCGGCAGTGCCCAGATCAGCGCCGACTAGTTTCGCCGCTGGGCGTTAAACAGTCGAAAAATGTCGGCGGTCTCCGCCAGGATGGTGGCCTGCGTCACATCCAGAAGGGGGACGTGCGGATGCCAGCCATCGAGGCCACCGGCCTCGTGAAGACTTTCCGGACCCGGAAGAACGTCGTGAAGGCGCTCGACGGGATCGATCTCGAGGCGCCCGAGGGGACGGTCCTCGGGCTGCTCGGGCCCAACGGCGCGGGGAAGACCACCGCGGTGCGCGTGCTCACCACGCTGATGCAGCCGGATGCGGGGTCGGCCCGCGTGCTCGGGCATGACGTGGTCAAAGAGGCGGACACGGTGCGTTCGCTGGTCGGGTTGTCGGGGCAGTATGCGGCGGTTGACGAGCTGCTCACCGGCCGGGAGAACCTGTGGATGTTCGGCCGGCTCTACCGGCTCGACAGCCGGCAGGCGAAACAGCGGGCCGAAGAGCTGCTCGAGACCTTCGACCTGACTGAGGCCGCCGACCGGACGCTGAAGACGTACTCCGGCGGTATGCGGCGGCGGCTCGACCTGGCCGGTTCGCTGATTGCTCATCCGAAGGTGCTGTTCCTGGACGAGCCGACGACCGGGCTGGACCCGCGGTCGCGGCTTGACCTGTGGAAGATCATCCGCGACCGGGTCAGCGAGGGCGTGACGATCCTGCTGACGACGCAGTACCTGGAAGAGGCCGACGAGCTGGCCGACAGCATCGTGGTCGTCGACCACGGTTCGGTGATCGCCCGCGGTACTGCCGACGAGCTCAAGGCGAAGGTCGGTGGGGAGCGGATCGAGGTCGTCGTACACGACGCCGACGAGACCTACCGGGCGCTCGAGTTGCTGACCGCGGCTCTCGAGGTGACCGACCCCGAGGCGACCACGCTCGAGCAGCACAGCCGGCGGATGACCCTGCCGGCCCCGGGTGGATCCAGCGCGCTGGTCGAGGTGATCCGCACCCTCGACGCCGCCGGGATCCGGATCGCCGACATCGGCCTGCGGCGGCCGACCCTGGACGACGTCTTCCTCACCCTGACCGGGCACGAGGCCGAGCAGAAGGACCAGGCATGAGTACGACGACCGGCCCCGAGCACGTGAATCCGCCGCGGGTGAATCCGCTCAACCGCGCGCTGTCCGATGCCGGCGTACTGGCCTGGCGCAGTCTGAAGCGCATCCCGCGAACCCCGGACATGCTGATCTACGCGACCATCCAGCCGATCATGTTCGTGCTGCTGTTCGCCTACGTCTTCGGCAACGCGATTCCGATCCCGGGCTTCCCCGGCGCCCGGGCCTACCGGGAGTTCCTGATGTCCGGAATCTTCGCGCAGACGATGGCCTTCGCCGTCGCGTCGGCCAGCGTCGGCCTCGCCGACGACATGTCGAAGGGCCTCATCGACCGCTTCCGTTCGTTGCCGATGGCAAGGTCCGGGGTGATCGCCGGCCGGGTCGTCGGTGACCTCGTCTTCAACACCTTCGTGATGGTCGTCATGGTCCTCTGCGGCTTCATCGTCGGCTGGCGCTGGCACAACGGCTTCGGCAACGCCCTCGCGGCGTTCGCCATCCTGCTCCTGTTCGCCTTCGCCATGCTCTGGGTCGGCGCCCTGATCGGCCTCTCCGTCGGCGGCCCCGAGGTCGCCGCCTCCGCCGGCCTGATCTGGCTCTTCCCCCTCACCTTCCTCTCCAACGCCTTCGTCCCCACCCCCAACCTCCCCAGCGGCCTCCAACCAGTAGCCGAATGGAACCCCATCTCGGCCATCGTCGCCGCCTGCCGCCACCTCTTCGGCAACCCCTCCCCCTTCGCCAGCCCCGAAGGCTTCCCCGCCCAGCACCCAGTACTCCTCTCCCTCCTCTGGTGCCTGGCCATCATCCTCGTCTTCGCCCCCCTAGCAGTCCGCAAATACCGAAGCGCCACCAGCCACTAACCCCCCATCAGCACAACCGCCGCCGCCGAGGCCCCACCCCGGCGGCGGCCCTCTG
>NZ_BAAANF010000010.1:65458-127226 GCF_039529655.1 Kribbella yunnanensis
ATGCCATCTCGTGGGTGGACCCGGCAGCTTGTGGGTTCTCCACCCGCATGCGATGGGGGAACCCACAACCCCGTGGGGGAACCCATCAGATGGCGGACGGCCGGAGGGCGGACCGGTGGGCCATCACAATTGGGGGATCGGCCGCAGGCCCGCGGGGGAACTCGAGGGGTGGGCGGTTGTGATGGGGTCTGGGTTCGAGGAGGGGTGACTTGTGCGGTTGGCGTTTCGGGAGTTCGGGGTGGTCGGGGCACCGGAGATGGTGTTGTTGCATGGGTTGACGTCGGATGGGGGGTCGTTCGACGGGGTGGTGGGGGAGTTGGGTCGGCGGTGGCGGGTGTTGGTGCCGGATCAGCGGGGGCATGGGGAGACGGGGCCGGCGGACGAGTATTCGTTCGAGTTGCTGGCGGCTGACTTGGGGGAGTTTCTCGACGAGCACGAGTTGGTGGCGCCGGTGGTGGTTGGGCATTCGATGGGGGCGGTGGCGGCCTACCTGCATGCGGCGCGGCGGCCGGAGCGGGTGGGGGCGTTGGTGTTGGTTGAGTCGCCGCCGCCGTTTCCGCAGGCGCGACCGATACCTGAGCGGCCGAGTGAACCTTTGGCATACGACTGGCGGGCTCGGGTGGAGTTGATCGGGCAGGTGAATGCGCCGGATCCGGGGTGGTTCGGGGAGTTGGCGGGTGTGCGAGTGCCGACGCTGGTGATCGGGGGAGGCCCATCCAGTCCGTTTCCGCAGGAGCAGATGCGGGCGATGGCTGAGCAGGTGCCCGGTGGTCGCTTCCACGAACTGGCTGTCGGACACGGGGTGCATCGGGAAGCGCCGGAGGCGTTCGTCGCGCTGCTGACCGAGTTTCTAGCGGACGGCGCGGAGACTTAGGTCGCCGGTGGTGGTGACATCGGCGGGAGCGAATCCGGCTAGCTGGAGCATCCAGAGGAGTTCGTTGCGGAAGTACCAGCGGCCTTGGCCGGCGCGGATCTCGGTGCGGATCGGCGCAGCGCCGCCGTACAGGTCGTAGCGGCGTTCTTCGTGCCAGGTCTGCTCGACGCGATCCAAGGCGGTCCAACGCGCCGAGACCTCTAGGCGGTGACCGTCGGGAAGGTCGGTGCTGGTGCCCGGCTGCCAAGGAGTGGGGAAGTCGTCGGCGGGCGGTTCGGTGTAGTTGATCGGGACCGGGAACGCGTTGAAGACCAGGACACCGCCGGGCTCGAGGTGTTCGCGACAGCGCCGAAGGGTTTCGAGCGCCTCCTGCCGATCGATCATGCAGACGAAGCTGCCGCACGGGATGTAGATCGTGCGGAACTTCCCCGGTACGTCGAGATCCTGCATCGCCTATTCGTACAGCGTCGGCGTCAATCCGGCGACTGCGGCCTGGCGCCGGCACATCGCCAGCATGTCGGCCGACATGTCGCACCCCTCGACCTCCAGACCTTGCGTGTGCCGCCATCTCGTGGGTTGACCCATCAGGTTGTGGGTTCTGTACCCGCATGCGATGGGGGAACCCGCAAGCTCGTGGGGGAACCCATCAGATGGCGGACGGGTGGAGCGGGGCGGGCGGGCTAGGTGGGTCGGACGTGTCGCGGTACCGGCTGCGGTCTGCACCAGGTTTTGCGCGAACGGGAAAGCGAAGCGCCCCGGTGGTTGTCCACCGGGGCGCTGCGAAGGTGGTGGGGTCAGCCGGTGAAGGGCTCGGCGGCGACGATCTGGACGGTGACCGGCTTGCCGTTGGGGGCCTCGTAGGTGGCCTTGTCACCCTTCTTCTTGCCGAGGATCGCGGCGCCGAGGGGGGACTGCGGCGAGTAGACGTCGATGTCCACCGAGGCGTCCAGGGCGAGCAGCTCGCGGGAGCCGAGCAGGAAGGTCTCGACCTCGTCGTCACCGGCGAAGGTGATGGACACCTTCATGCCGGGCTCGACCTTGCCGCCCTTCTTCGGGGTCTCGCCGACCTGGGCGCGGCGGAGCATGTCCTCGAGCTGCCGGATCCGGGCCTCGATCTTGCCCTGCTCGTCCTTGGCGGCGTGGTAGCCGCCGTTCTCCTTCAGGTCGCCCTCGTCGCGGGCGTCGCTGATCCGCTGGGTGATCTCGGCGCGGGCCGGACCCTTCAGCTGCTCCAGCTCGGCCTTCAGCTGGTCGTAGCCCTCCTGTGTCAGCCAGACAACGCTCGCCTCTTCGATTCTCTGCGTCATGGGCTGCTCCTTGGGGGGTTGGATAGGTGGGCAGGAAATGCTGCTGGCCGCCGTCGACGACGGCGACCAATCCGTTCAGCGTAGCAAGTTCTGCCCGAGAACCCCACCGTTCTGACGGCTCTCACACGTCAGGAGAGCGCTTTCCCGACGGTTTTTTGCGAATCCCGGCCGCGCAGATGGCAATCGGTTGCCGATTCAAGTTCCGCGTCAACCAGAAAGCGGCCCTGACCTGCACGTTTGACGTCAGTGCGGGCGGTGCGAATCGGCCGTCGTACAGCCGATCAGGACGACCGAAGTGGCGGTTCGCTGGGTGGTCAGCGTCGCCGGCAGCGACTGATGCCGGGGGGAGTCCGCCGGAACGGTCAGCGTCAGCTCGCCGACGATCGAGAAGTCCGCGGCCTTGGCCTGCACCCGGCAGGTGGCTTCGACCGACTTGCTGCGGTCGACCTGGACCGTGGCTGTCACCTGGGTGTCCGAGACCACCTTGAAGGCCAGCAGCCGCGACGTCACCGGCGGGTTCGATCCGACCACCGCGGCCCACAGCAGCCACCCCAGGCCGGCCACGGCCAGTACGGCGACCAGTCCGATGATCAGTGGTCGACGGGACCGTGACGTGCGTCCATAACGGGAGTCGAGGGTGCTGTTGGCGTGCTCTGTCAACGGGGGTCCAGGGGGTTGGTTGTGGCTTTTGGGGTCCGGTGGAGGACCATTGTGTCTTGTGAGTGGAGAAATGCGGTTGTTGCATGTGCATGCCCACCCGGATGACGAGTCGAGCAAGGGAGCCGCATCGACGGCCCGGTACGTGGCCGAAGGTGTCGAGGTGCTGGTCGCCACGTGTACCGGCGGCGAGCGCGGATCCATCCTGAACCCGAAGATGGACCGGCCCGAGGTGCTGGCCAACATCAGCGAGATCCGCCGCAAGGAGATGGACACGGCGCGCGAGATTCTCGGCATCCGGCAGGAGTGGCTCGGCTGGGTCGACTCCGGCTACCCGGAGGGTGATCCGCTGCCACCGCTGCCGGAGGGCTGTTTCGCCGCCCTGAAGGTGGAGGACGCGGCCGCGCCGCTGGTGAAGCTGATCCGCGAGTTCCGTCCGCAGGTCGTCACGACGTACGACGAGAACGGCGGCTACCCGCATCCCGACCACGTGATGTGCCACCAGATCACCGTGGCGGCCTTCGAGGCGGCCGGTGATGCGGACGCGTACCCGGAGCTCGGTGAGCCCTGGCAGCCGCTGAAGCTGTACTACCACCACACGTTCCACCGCGAGCGGATGAAGGCGCTGCACGACGCGATGGTCGCGCGCGGGCTCAAGTCGCCGTACGAGGACCGGTTGAAGGACTGGAAGCCCGACCCGGAGAACGAGCGCCGCATCACCACGCGGATCGAATGCGCGCAGTACTTCGAGACTCGGGACAAGGCGCTCCTCGCGCACGCGACCCAGATCGACCCCGACGGGGCCTGGTTCGACGTACCGCTGGAGGTCCATCAGGCGGCCTGGCCGACCGAGGACTACGAGCTCGCGCGGAGTCTGGTCGACTCGGAACTGCCGGAGAACGACCTCTTCGCGGGGCTGCGTTGACGGAGCGGCCCCCGATCGGGGCGGTGGGGTGGGGAAGGAATCGAGCACAGTGAGAGAATGGTGGCGTGATAGCGATGACCTTCCTTGCGCCGGTCGAGATCGACCCGAACTCGGTGCGTCCCGGCTGGGTCGCGCTGCTGATCGTGCTGGCACTCGCTGCCGTCACGGTGCTGCTGTGGCGCAACATGGGCAAGCAGCTGAAGAAGATCGACTTCGACGACGCCGACGCGGACGACCCAGCTCCGTCTTCCGGCCCAGCGAGTCCCGCCAGTTCTGCGGACCCGGACGCTGTCGATCCGATCCCTACGGTGGCTACGACGCCGACGCAGAGTGAGCCCAAGTAACGCGCACGATACGATCCGCGGCACCGTGATCACGAGATGGTGTCGGACTGGGCTGCCCACCTCCGCGTGACCCTATAGTGGCCGCGTGCCCACCATTGCCGGGCGCGGGTCCGTGCGATGAGCACGACCCGTGCCACTCGCGCCGCCCGGCACCGCATGCCCGGACGCCTCGTCGTCGGCGGATTGAGTGCGGTTCTGGTGGCCTCGATCGCCCTCGTCATCGCCCTGTTCGCCACCGGCAGTGAGCCGCATGACACCGGCGGTATCGGCGGCCCGAGCCTGTTCGTCGCCTGGCTCCTCCCGCTGCTCAAACTGATCGCGACCCTGGCCACCGTCGGCTGCGCCGGCGCCCTGCTCGCGGCCGTCGTCCTGCTCCGCATCGAAGGCGGCCTGCTCGGCACCCAAGGCCGGCGCGCGGTCCACGACGCCAGCAACTCGGCAGTCATCTGGGCCGCCTGCTCCTTCGTCGGCGCAGTGGTCACCGCCGCGGTCCTCCTCGACACCCCGGTCGACCTCCTCTACCTCCGCCTCGACGACGCCCTCGCCGTACCCGAGGTCAAGGCCCTCCTGATCACCGGCATCCTGGTCGTCGCCCTGGCCGTCGGCATCCGCCGCGTCCAAACGTCCCAAGCCGCCCGCCTCGGCGTCCTGGTCGCCATCGCCGCCCTGATCCCGAACGCCCTCACCGCCTTCCCCCGCAACGAGTCGTACGTCGTCCTCGCAGGCGCCGCCCTGGTCATCCACGTCATCGCCGCCACCACCTGGATCGGCGGCCTGGCCGGCCTCGTCCGCTACGGCCGAGCCAGCCGCGGCGGCCTCCCGATCGTCCTCGAGCGCTACAACCAGGTCGCCTCCATCTCCTCGATCGCCCTCGTCCTCAGCGGCCTGGTCAGCGCCGCCGGCCGCCTCGCCGCGAAGGCCGGCGGCTGGGACGGCGTCTTCGACGTCCTCACTTCGGACGGGTACGGCGTCCTGCTGATCATCAAGGTCCTCGCGTTCGCCGCCCTGATCGTCGCGGCTCAACTCAGCCGCACCCGCGCCACCGGCGATCTCCTCGACCGCAACATCCCCTTCTGGCAGATCGTCGGCTTCGAACTCGTCGTCATGGCCCTCGCCCTGGGCCTCTCCGTGGCGTTGTCGCAGACCGCCTAACGTTGGGGTCATGACGACCCCCGTGAACGAGCTCGGTCGGAGTACCAGTCCCTATCTGCTGCAGCACGCGGGGAACCCGGTGGCGTGGCGGGAGTGGTCGGAGGCGGCGTTCGCGGAGGCGCGGGAGCGCGACGTACCGGTGTTTCTGTCGGTGGGGTACTCGGCTTGTCACTGGTGTCATGTGATGGCTCATGAGTCGTTCGAGGATGTGGCGACGGCGGAGTATCTGAACGAGCACTTCGTGTGTATCAAGGTGGATCGCGAAGAGCGGCCGGATGTGGATGCGATCTACATGGCGGCGACGGTGGGGATGACGGGGCAGGGCGGGTGGCCGATGTCGGTGTTTCTGACGCCGGAGGCGGAGCCTTTCTTCTGTGGGACGTACTTTCCGAAGGATGCCCGGCACGGGATGGCGTCGTTCCGGCAGGTGCTGGAGTCGCTCCAAGAGGCTTGGCGCTCGAAGCGGGACCAGATCGACGGGGTTGGCCGGCGGGTGGTTGAGCAGTTGGGGGCTCGGCATTCGGCGGCTGGTGGGGAGCTCGAGCTCGATCGGGCGGCGCAGTTGCTGGCGACGGACTTTGATCCGGTGGATGGTGGGTTCGGGGGAGCGCCGAAGTTTCCGCCGTCGATGGTGCTGGACTTCCTGCTGCGGCATCACCGGCGTACCGGGTCGGAGGACGCGCTCCGGATGGTCGTGCAGACCTGTGAGCGGATGGCGCGGGGTGGGATGTATGACCAGCTCGCGGGTGGCTTCGCGCGGTACTCCGTCGACGGCCAGTGGATCGTGCCGCATTTCGAGAAGATGTTGTACGACAACGCGTTGCTGCTCGATGTCTATACCCAGTGGTGGGCAATCACCGGGGAGCCGCTCGCGCGCCGGGTCGCCGAGGAGACGGCCGAGTTCCTCCGGACGGAACTCCGGACGCCGGAAGGCGGGTTCGCGTCGGCGCTCGATGCCGATACCGAGGGCGCGGAAGGCAAGTACTACGTCTGGACCGCGGCCGAAATCTACGCAGCGCTGCCCGCTGATGACGCGGCCTGGGTCATCGAACTCTGCGATGTGACCGGTACTTTCGAGCACGGCTCGTCGGTGCTGCAGCTCCGTCAGGACCCCGATGACGCCGACCGTTGGCAGCGCGTCCGAGCGACTCTGCGCGAGGCGAGGACGGCCCGCACATACCCCGGTCGCGACGACAAGGTGGTCGCGGCGTGGAACGGTCTGGCCATCACCGCGCTGGTCCGAGCCGGCATCGTTTTCGGTAAACCCGAGTACATCGATGCTGCGACCGACGCGGCTGAATTGATCCGGACGACCCACCTCGACCCCACCACCGCCAGGCTGCACCGGACCTCGCGAGACGGCGTGGTTGGCACGGCTCACGGCGTACTGGAGGACTATGCGGCTTTTGCCCATGGATGTCTCACGTTGTTCGGTGTCAACGGCAACATTCAGTGGTTCGAGACCGCACAGGCGTTGCTGGATCGGGTGCTCGAGCAGTTCGTTGCCGACGGCGACTATTTCGACACGGCGGGTGACGCCGAGCAGTTGGTGTGGCGACCGCAGGACCCGACGGACAACGCGAGCCCGTCCGGTGTGAGCCTGGCCGCGGAGGCCCTCAGTCTGCTGGCGGGCCTGACCGGATCAGTCCGGTATGAGGCCGCGGCCGAGCAGGCGCTGAGCGCCTCGGCGACGATCGCGAACCGGGCGCCACGGTTCGCCGGGCGGGCGCTGGCGGTGGCCGAGACGCTCGCCGCCGGACCGCTCGAGATCGCGATCGCCGGCCGTTCGCCGGAGCTCCTTCAGGTCGCGTTCACCTCCGCGCCATGGGGTACGGCGATCGTCCAGGGTGCGCCCGGTCTCGCCGTACCGCTGATGGACGGCAGGTCGCTGGTCGCCGACCGGCCGGCGGCCTACGTGTGCCGGAAGTTCACCTGCCGGCTCCCGGTTCCGGAACCGGACGCCCTTCGCGAGCAGCTCAGCTGACCATCGTGGTCAATGCGGGTTTTCCCTGTCATTTCGGCACTATCGCTTGACTCCGGGCCCGCCGCAGACGAGAGTCCTCCCTCAGTCGGATGTAACAGAATTCGCATGTCCTGACACGCAGTGTCACAAGTGAGCAGTGGCACTGATGCGCCAGCACATCCGGCGTCCCCAACTGAATTTGGTCGCTGCGCCCAAACAGCGACCACACCGTGAGGAGATGTTGTCTTGAAACGACTGACATCAGCAGGGGCGGTGGCCATCGTCGCGGCAGCCGGACTGGCTGCGGGCTTCACCGGCACCACCGCCGGTGCGGCTGACCGTACGGCGCCGCTCCCGGCATCCGGCTTCGACCAGCCGGCTGCTGTTCAGGCCGAGAAGGCGCTGACCGCGCGGACGGCCGCAGCTCTCGGACTCGCCGGTGGCGAGCAGCTCCAGGTGCGCGACGTCGTCAAGGACCCCGACGGCACCGAGTTCGTCCGCTACGACCGCACCTTCAACGGCCTCAAGGTCGTCGGCGGTGACCTCATCGTGAAGCGCAAGGGTGAGTCCATCGGTCAGGTGAAGTACAACCTCGGCGCCAAGGCCGTCGGTGTCGCGACCAAGCCGACGCTGTCCCAGTCGGCCGCGCTCGCCAAGGGCGCCCAGGCAGCCAAGTTCAAGGCCACCGGCAACAAGGGGACGCTGGTCGTCTTCGTGACACCATCCAAGCCCGTGCTCGCCTACGAGGTCGTCACCACCGGCGTCAAGGCCGACCAGACCCCGTCGGTGCTGCACTCGTTCATCGACGCCAAGTCCGGCGCGGTGCTCGCCCAGACCGACGAGATCAAGACCGGTACCGGAAACTCGATGTACTCCGGCACCGTCAGCATCGGCACGTCGGGCAGCTACTCGATGTCGGACCCGAGCCGCGGCGGCAACAACACCACGGACCTGAACGGTGCGACCTCCGGTAACGGCACGATCTTCACCGACCCGGACGACACCTGGGGCAGTGGCACGACGGCGAACCGCCAGACCGCCGGCGTCGACGCCCACTTCGGCTCCCAGCTCACCTGGGACTACTACAAGAACGTCCACGGCCGGAACGGCATCTTCAACAACGGCCAGGGCGCGCGCTCGCGGGTCCACTACGGCAACGCGTACGTGAACGCGTTCTGGGACGGCACCCAGATGACGTACGGCGACGGTGCGGGCAACGCCCGTCCGCTGACGTCGATCGACGTGGCCGGCCACGAGATGAGCCACGGTGTCACCGAGGCCACCGCGAACCTGAACTACTTCGGTGACGCGGGTGGTCTGAACGAGTCCACCTCGGACATCTTCGGCACGCTGGTCGAGTTCTACGCGAACAACTCCAGCGACGTCGGCGACTACCTCATCGGCGAGAAGATCAACATCAACGGCAACGGCACGCCGCTGCGCTACATGGACAAGCCGAACAAGGACGGTCGTTCCTACGACTGCTGGAGCAGCTCGGTCGGCGGTGCGGACCCGCACTACTCCTCGGGCCCGCTGAACCACTGGTTCTACCTGGCCTCCGAGGGCCCGGGTACCAAGACCATCAACGGCGTCACCTACACGAGCGCTTCGTGTGACGGCTCCACCTTCGCCGGTGTCGGTCGCGACGTGGTCGGCAAGGTCTGGTACCGCACGCTAAGCACCAAGCTCAGCTCGGGCAGCACCTACGCCGACGCCCGGGAAGGCGCCATCACCTCCGCCAAGGAGCTGTACGGCAACGACTCGGCCGAGTGCAAGGGCATCCAGGCCGCGTTCAGCGCCATCTCGGTCCCGGCCGGCACCGCCGCCTGTGGTGGTACCACCGAGCCGCCGACCGGCGACAACCTGCTGAAGAACCCGGGCTTCGAGTCCGGTGCGGTGAACTGGACCGGTACGTCGGGTGTTGTCACCAGCAGCACGTCGAAGCCGGCTCGCACCGGTACCTGGAAGGCGTGGCTGCAGGGCAACGGCCGGACCACCACCGAGAACATCGGCCAGTCGGTCGCCATCCCGGCCACCGCGACCTCCGCCTCGCTCTCGTTCTGGCTGCGCATCGACACCACCGAGACCACCACCTCGACGGTGTACGACACGCTCAAGGTGCAGATCGTCGACGGCAGCACGACCACCACGCTGGCGACGTACTCGAACCTGAACAAGAACACGACGTACACGCAGAAGACGTTCAACGTCACTGCGTACAAGGGCAAGACCGTCACGGTGAAGTTCCTCGGCGCGGAAGACTCCTCGCTGCAGACCAGCTTCGTCGTCGACGACACCTCGCTCGTCGCCGGTAGCTGACCGCTACCCACTCCGGTCCGGGGGCCTTGCGTGGCCCCCGGACCCCCTGGTTCTTCCCCTGTGCAGGACGCGTCATCGAATCGCACCGAGCCGCTGCGCCCATTCAGTGGCCACCACGTGAGGAGAGCTGTCTTGAAACGAGTCACATCTGTTGGGGCCATCGCCGTCCTCGCCGCCGCTGCCCTCGCGGCCGCGCCGGCCGGCGCGAACCTCGCCTCCGCCCCGCTGCCGGCGAGCGGCTTCAACCAGCCCGCGGCCGTGCAGGCCGAGCAGGCCGTCGCGGCGAAGACCGCCGAGGCGCTCGGGCTGGCCAAGGGTGAGGTCCTCAAGGTCCGCGACGTCGTCAAGGATGCCGACGGCACAGAGTTCGTCCGCTACGACCGGACCTTCAACGGTCTCAAGGTCGTCGGCGGTGACCTGATCGTCAAGCGGTCCGCCGCCGGTACGGTCAGCCAGATCACCTACAACCGCAACGCGAAGGCCGTGGGGCTGACCTCCACCAAGCCGACGCTGTCCCAGGCCGCCGCCCTCGCCAAGGGCGCCAAGGCGGCCGGGTTCAAGGCGACCGCCAACAAGGGCGCGCTCGTCATCTATGTCAGCGAGACCAAGCCGGTGCTGGCCTACGAGGTCGTCACCAGCGGGGTCAAGGCCGACCAGACGCCGTCGGTGCTGCACTCGTTCTTCGACGCGAAGACCGGTGCGCTGCTGGACTCCGACGACGAGGTCAAGACCGGTACCGGTAACTCGATGTACTCCGGTCAGGTCTCGATCGGTACGTCGGGCAGCTACGTCCTGAAGGACACGGCCCGGGGTGGCAACTACACCACCGACCTGAACGGTGGCTCGTCCGGCGCCGGTACGACGTTCACCGACGCGGACAACGTCTGGGGCAACGGAACCACCTCCAGCCGTCAGACCGCTGGTGTGGACGCCCACTTCGGTTCGCAGCTGACGTGGGACTACTACAAGAACGTCCACGGCCGGAACGGCATCTTCAACAACGGCCAGGGCGCTCGCTCCCGCGTGCACTACGGCAACGCGTACGTGAACGCGTTCTGGGACGGCACCCAGATGACGTACGGCGACGGCCAGGGCAACGCCCGTCCGTTGACGTCGATCGATGTCGCCGGTCACGAGATGAGCCACGGTGTCACCGAGGCGACTGCCAACCTGAACTACTCGGGTGACGCGGGCGGCCTGAACGAGGCGACGTCGGACATCTTCGGCACGCTCGTCGAGTTCTCGGCGAACAACGCCACCGACAAGGGTGACTACCTGATCGGCGAGAAGATCAACATCAACGGCAACGGCACCCCGTTGCGCTACATGGACAAGCCGTCGAAGGACGGTCGCGGTAGCCAGGACTGCTGGACCACCGGCACCAAGAACCTGGACCCGCACTACTCCTCGGGCCCGCTGAACCACTGGTTCTACATGGCCTCCGAGGGCACCGGCGCCAAGACGATCAACGGCGTCAACTACAGCACGACCTCCTGCAACGGTACGACGTTCGTCGGTGCCGGCCGCGACGTGGTCGGCAAGATCTGGTACCGGACGCTGACCACCAAGCTCAGCTCCGGCTCCAACTACGCGGCTGCCCGCAACGGTGTCATCAACTCCGCCAAGGAGTTGTACGGCGCCGGTTCGGCCCAGTGCCTCGCGGTGCAGCGCGCCATGGCCGGCATCAACGCGCCGGCCGGTACCGCTGCTTGCTAGTAGCAAGTAGTTACTGACACTCGAAGGTCCGGGGGCGGGCCCTGCCCAAGGCTCGCCGCCCGGACCTTCTCTTGTAAGCAAGGAGAAAGTCCCCCATGCGTAGATCCTTGTCTGCAGCTGCTCTCGGCGTCGCCCTCGCCGCCGGAGCGCTGGTCGTCCCTGGTTCGTCCTCGTTCGCATCCACCCAGGTCGTCGACCCCGACATCTCGGTGACCAACACGAAGGCGCACCTGGACCAGTTCCAGACCATCGCCACCAACAACGGCGGCAACCGGTACACCGGTCGCGCCGGCTACAAGGCCTCCGCCGACTGGGTGAAGGCCAAACTCGACGCGGCCGGTTACACGACCACGTTGCAGCAGTTCTCCACCTCGGCCGGTACGTCGTACAACGTGATCGCCGAATGGCCTTTCGGCGACGCGAACCATGTCGTGATGACCGGCTCGCACCTGGACAGCGTCAGCTCGGGTCCGGGCATCAACGACAACGGCACGGGCAGCGCGGGCAACCTGGAGGTCGCACTCGCCTATGCCGCCAGCGGCCAGACTCCCAGGAACCGTCTGCGCTTCGGTTTCTGGGGTGCCGAAGAGCTCGGGCTCCTCGGTTCCAAGTACTACGTGAACAACCTGCCGGCCGCCGAGCGCGACAAGATCGAGCTCTACCTGAACTTCGACATGATCGGCTCGCCGAACCCGGGTTACTTCGTCTACAACGACAACCCGGCCGGTAACGAGGCCCGCGACGCACTGACGACGTACTTCACCAGCAAGAACATCCAGACCGAGTACATCGACGTACAGGGTCGTTCTGACCACGCGGCGTTCCGCTCGCTCGGGATCGCCACGGCCGGCACCTTCACTGGCGCCGAGGGCACCAAAACCTCAGCCCAGGCAGCGAAGTGGGGCGGTACGGCGGGCCAGGCGTACGACCGGTGCTACCACCAGTCCTGCGACAACATCAACAACCTCAACCTGACCGCGCTGGACCGCAACATCGATGCCATCGGCCACATGATCTGGAACTACGCCCAGAAGGACTACGGCAGCGGCCCGCCCCCGGGCGGCTCGAACCTGCTCGTCAACCCGGGCTTCGAATCCGGTGCGGTGAACTGGACCGGTACGTCGGGTGTCGTCACCAACAGCTCGTCGAAACCGGCCCACGCCGGTACCTGGAAGGCGTGGCTGCAGGGCAACGGCAACACCAGCACCGAGAACACCGGTCAGTCGGTAGCGATCCCGGCCGCGGCGACGGCGGCGACGCTGTCGTTCTGGATCCGGATCGACACCGCCGAGACAACCTCGTCGACGGTCTACGACACCCTCAAGGTGCAGGTGGTCGACGGCGGTACGACGACCACGCTGGCGACGTACTCGAACCTGAACAAGAACACGACGTACACGGAGAAGACCTTCAACCTCCTTGCCTACAAGGGCAAGACGGTCACCGTGAAGTTCCTCGGTGCCGAAGACTCGTCACTCCAAACGAGCTTCGTCGTCGACGACACCGCGGTCACCGTCCCCTAGAGCGGCTTGCAGAGATTCCCCGGCGGAATCTTGGCCTCGGTGAGCAGCTTGCTCACCGGGGCCGTCAGCGGCTTGAGCTTCGGATCCTCGAGCCGCGCGACCTTGCCGTTGGCCGACACCGCGATGATCATGTCGTCCGGGTGCCGCACCGTCGGCTTGACCATCGTCAGGCTCGCCCAGTCCACCTGCTCAGCCGCTGAAACCAGCGGTGTCAGCAAAGTCGGGTCGAGCTTGCACCGAACCGTCTCCTTGCCACGCGAACTAACCGTGGCAACGCCGTCGGCAGCCACCTGCACCTGATCATCGAACCCGGCAAACCCACCGGTCCGCGTGATCGTCATCGGCAACCCAACCCCAACCGGCGTCGACTCAGTCACCGTCGGGTCGGTAGGCGTCGGCGTACTCTGCGCCGACGGAGGTGGCGTGCCCGTGGATTCGTCACCGCATCCGCTCAGAACCAGTCCAGCGAGGGCGGCGAGCGCTGTGTACCTCATAAGGTTCTTCACGCCCCATGGATACCCGATCACCCCCGTTTCGTTGCACCTGAGACACGACTGAAATCAAATGCAGTGGCTGAGGTGGTCGAGCCCACCCGTGCGGCTTCGCTGTGGTGCGGGTGGCATTGCCCGCCGGGCCGTGGGTGGTGGCCCGCCGCAGGCAGCTGACCGCCGCCGCATGGCGAGGCCTCACGCCGGGGGTCGGATCATCACCTTGCGCGCGGCCGCCCGACCGTCGGTGAACTCGTCCGGCGAAGGCGGGCTGGTGCGCTCCCAGTCCCGGTCGCCATGCCCGCCCAGCTCATCTTTGTGCACCCACCAACCACGCGGAGCTCACGAAGATGACTAGTGGGCGCACAAAGTTGGATCTCGTGCACAAGGAAGAGACGACCCACCTTTGGGCGCGAGGGGTGCCGGCCTTGGGTCCACGATCAAACGGTGGTACGGCGCAAGCCGTTGTGATCGGGCCCGCGGCCGCTAGCGTTCAGTTGCCTGCGGCGGGTCACCCGGCGCCGGTGGGGTGGGGAACATTGCCCGCGCCACGGAAAGGGTGCACGGGTGGGGTCAACTGTGTTCACACGACCGTTGAGACGAGGTCGACGAGGGCTCGGGTTAGGTGGACGCGTTGCTCGAAGAGGCCGAGGGTGGATGCATCGACGGGCTTGCCTAGGTCCTCCAGGGGGAGTGCGGTGAAGGTTGCTCTTGCGCACAGGGAACCCAGGTAGCCGTAGAGGACCTGGTCTTCGGTTACCTGCATGCCTTCTTCGGCTACACCGGTCAGGAAGGCTTTCAGGATCACCCGGTGTACGACGGGGAGCGCGTCCGGCGAGAGTTCGCCGGCGTGCGCTAGCCCGACCAGGAGTTGGCCCAGGTCGAAACCGATGGCGTGCGGGCAGTCGAAGCCCCAGTCGATCAGCACGAAGTCATCTGGCGAGTCCTGCGGTACCAGCAGGTTCTGCGGACTCGCATCCCCGTGCTGGTAGCACTGGGGCAGCGTGTCGAGTGCATCGAGGATCGCGGGCAGCCGTGCCCCCAGCTCCAACAGATCGTCGCGCAGTGCGTGCTCTCCGAGGTTGCAGACGGCAGCGGCGAGCATCGGGTGTCGCCAGGTCTCTGGGTTCGCAAGAGCCGGTACGGCGCTCGCCAGCACCCGTCCACCCGTGTAGTACCGCAGTGCGCCGCCTGGTGTGGTCGCGTCGGGGCGGGGGAGGAATGGCTCGACCAGATGTGGTTGGCGGCGAGCGGAGAGTCGGCCGAGCAGGTATGCCGCTCGTTCGAACCGGCTGATGGGCCACGGGCCCGGTTCCTGGATCACGTCCTCCAGCCACAGGGTGCCGCGGTCGTCTTCGTGCACGTCGATGCGGTAGGCCTTGGGCAGGCGCATGCCTTCGGGGAGGATCTGAGCGATGTTGCTGCGGTAGACGGCGAGCTCCAGTGACCAGGGGAGCTTCTGGATGAAGTCCTCCCGGAATGGCTCCGGCACCAGCGTGATGAGTGGCCAGCGCCGCGCCGACTGCAACTGCTTGACGAAACAGGACCAGCCGACGCCATCCGCCGTACCGAAGACGCGGTAGAGACCTGCGGTGCTCGGTGTGCCGATGGGGTAGTCCACGTCTTCGATGCGCACGTCAGCGATGCGTGCCGTGGGCACGCCGGCGACTGACCGCCCCAGCTCGGTCAGCTCGTCATCGCTCAGTTCCAGAAGTCCGCCCATGCTTCAGGGTCGCGGACGACCCTTCAGCCAGCCTTCAGAAACGCTCAGGACTGGTAAGTGACGAGGCTGACCGCGATGTAGTGGCAGATGAAGGCGGCCACCGTCAGGGCGTGGAAGATCTCGTGGAAGCCGAACCAGCGAGGCGACGGGTTGGGGCGCTTGGTGCCGTAGATGACCGCGCCGACCGAGTAAAGCAGGCCGCCGACCGCGATCAGCGTGACGACCGCAGCGCCGCCCTGGTGGTAGATGTCGCCCATCCAGAACACCGCGACCCAGCCCATGGCCAGGTAGATCGGCGTGTAGAGCCAGCGCGGGGCGCCGACCCAGAAGACCCGGAACAGGATGCCCAGCGTCGCACCGCCCCAGACCAGGCCCAGCATCAGCAGGCGGTCCTTGCCGCTCAGCAGCAGCATCCCGAGCGGGGTGTAGGTGCCGGCGATCAGCAGGAAGATGTTGCTGTGGTCCAGCCGGCGCAGGATCGCCTCGCCGGTCGCACCCCAGTAGAAGCGGTGGTAGAGCGCGGAGATGCCGAACAGCAGCATCGCGCCCACGGTGTAGACCGCGGCGGCCCAGCGCGCGTTCGCATGCGGAGCCAGGCAGATCAGCACGATGCCGCCCGCGGTGGCCAGCGGGAAGGTGCCGGCGTGCAGCCAGCCGCGCAGCTTCGGTTTGAGCGGGCCGAGCCGTTCGGACAGCTTGTGACCGACTGCCTGGGGCTGTGCGCTGGAAGCGGTCATCGCCGTCCTTTCGGGAGGTCGTACAGGTCTACCTACGCAACCGTAACCTACGGAACCGTAGGTTCAAGCCCCCACCGGATGAAATGTAGGCGAAGTCACCCCTGCTACGCACCTTCTCCCGTGTCTACGATGCTGCGAACAAGTGAAAAGTTCGGCCTCTCTTTCGGAGGCCGATGTGGGCTAGCCTCGTCTGAGGAACTTGGAGGCGAACCCCTGCTCATGCAGACACCAGGCAAGCAGAAACTGCGCGACGCGCTGATGCTGATCTACGAACGCCGGCTGCGGCGTTCGCTGGCACCGGACCGGATCCCGGGCCACATCGGCGTCATCATCGACGGCAACCGGCGCTGGGCCCGCTCGGCCGGCAACCCGGTGTCGCACGGCCACGAGGCCGGGGCGAACAAGATCACCGAGTTCCTGCACTGGTGTGACGACGTCGGCGTCAAGGTGGTCACCGTCTGGATGCTGTCCACCGACAACCTGACCCGGCCCGCCGACGAGCTCGAGCCGCTGCTGCGGATCATCGAGCAGGCCGTCGACGAGCTGACCGCGATCGGCCGCTGGCGGATCCACCCGGTCGGCGCGCTCGACCTGCTGCCGAGTGCGACCGCCGAGACGCTCAAGCGGGCCGAGACCGCGACTCAGGACGTGGAAGGCATGCTCGTCAACGTCGCAGTGGGGTACGGCGGCCGCCGCGAGCTCGCCGACGCCGTGCGGTCCCTGCTGCTCGAGGAGGCCGCTCAAGGCATCTCGATCGAGGAGCTGGCCGAGCGAGTCGACGTCGAGCACATCGCCCGGCACCTCTACACGAAGGGCCAGCCCGATCCGGACCTGGTCATCCGCACGTCGGGTGAGCAGCGGCTGGGCGGCTTCCTGCTCTGGCAGAGCGCGCTGAGCGAGTTCTACTTCTGCGAGGCGCTCTGGCCGGACTTCCGGCACGTCGACTTCCTCCGGGCGGTCAGGAGCTACGCCCAGCGAGAGCGTCGCTTCGGCACGTGACTCCACGTCCGCACCGCACACACGTCGTACGGCGTCTGAGGTAGTAGGCGTAGGTCGCTGCGCCGAGTCCTGCACCCCAGAGGATCCACAGGATGCCTGGGGCGTTGAGCGCCCAGTTGTCGCCGTCCAGGGGTAGCTGGGCGTTCATCAGACCGGCAGGGATCAGTACGACGGCCACGATCGAGCCCGGGATGATCGCCAGCCGCGGGGGAATCCGGCGACCGGCCTTGAACCAGATCCAGCGTGGATAGACCTCACCCCAGCGCTGGACCAGGCCGTGCGTGAGGATGCTGCCGCCGATGGCCAGTACGGCGAGGCCGAGGCCCATCTCCAGCATGCCTGGGGTGTCGACCATCATCTGGTGGAAGTCGTCGGTGATGCCCAGCGGCCAGCCGAAGTACCAGGCGATCCGGGTGGCCTCGTACGGCAGGTTCGCCACGACGGACACGCCGACCGCGACCCGTCCCCAGCGGAGCGCTTCCGAAGGTGTGGTCCACGCGGGTGCGGGCCGGTCGCTGCGGCCGCAGGAAACGCAGGCGTCGCGGGTACGGCGGTGGTAGGCGATCGCAGTCGCCGCCCACAGCACGCCACCGACGAACAGGATGAGCAGATTGAGTCGGTGCCAGTACAGGACGTCACCGACGCCACCCTGCTCACCCGGGATTCCGGTGAACGCGAAGACCACCAGTGCGGGGGACAGGGCAAGGATCGCGATCAGGGTGTAGTCCGGAATCACCAGTGCCAGCACAACCGCGAGTACGGCAGCGATTGTCTGCAGCAACCACCCGCGCGGCCGGCGTCGAGTCATCACCACGGCCAGTACGGCGCCGCCGAGTCCCACGATGGCCATGATTGGCCCGACAACGGCCACTGGAGCGCCTTCCAGGACCGAGGCGGTCGACCGGTCGTCCTCCACCTTCGCGAACGGGTAGCCGGAACCTCCTGAGGACCAGTAGAGGCCTGCAATTCCGTAGGCAAACGACCACAGAGCGGTTGCGCAGCCCACCAGGACCGGCCAGTTTCTTCGCATGACATGAGCGTCCGCCGCGACGCCGTCGTACCGGATCACCCGGTGGGGTGAAGCGGCTCCCTCGGGTGGGGGGAACGTGTAACACCCTGTTAACCCCGCGGGCGGGCGTGTCGGGCTGCGGGGTTTGCCGGACCCTCCTACTCTGACAATGACGGTCGGAGGGGAAGCCGGCTGTTACGGGAGGTGCGATCAGTTTGAGAATCGTTCGCCAGCCGGTTGCCCCATGAGGGGCAGAACGGAGTGTCCGAGACGGTCTGTCTCGGTCCGGCTGATCCCCGACTCCCGGTCCAACACCTAACACTGGTGGGCCGGGCGTGGTGTGCACGTCGCGGCCCGAGAGGACGTGCGACATGGCTGCCACCCACGCCAAGGCGTCAAGTACCTCATCCACACCGGACCAGCGCACTTTTGTGCTGGACACCTCGGTGCTCCTGTCGGACCCGCACGCGATGCTGCGGTTCGACGAGCACGAGGTGGTCGTCCCGGTGGTCGTCGTCACCGAATTGGAGGCCAAACGGCATCATCCTGAACTCGGCTACTTCGCGCGCACCGCACTACGCCTGCTCGACGAGCTCAGGATCCAGCACGGACGTCTGGACGCGCCCCTGCCAGTGGGGGAGAAGGGTGGAAGTCTTCGGGTCGAGCTGAACCATACGGACCCGGAGAGCCTGCCGGCCGGTTTCCGGCTCGGCGACAACGACAGCCGGATCCTGGCGGTCGCCTGCAACTTCAAGGCCGAGGGCCGCGACGTCACGCTGGTCTCCAAGGACCTGCCGATGCGCGTGAAGGCTTCGGCCTGCGGTTTGGTGGCCGAGGAGTACCGGGCCGAGCTCACTCTGGAGTCCGGCTGGACCGGGATGGCAGAGCTCGAGGTCGAGACCGCAGTGGTCGACGACCTGTACGAGGACGGCATCCTGGAGCTCCAGCAGGCCGGTGAGTTCCCGACGCACACCGGACTGGTGCTGCTGTCGGACCGGGGCAGTGCGCTCGGCCGGGTGATGCCGGACAAGCGGGTCCGGCTGGTCCGCGGCGATCGCGAGGCATTCGGGATCCGCGGCCGGTCCGCCGAGCAGCGGGTCGCGCTCGACCTCCTGCTCGACCCGGACGTCGGGATCATCTCGCTCGGCGGCCGTGCCGGTACCGGCAAGTCGGCGCTCGCGCTGTGCGCCGGTCTGGAGGCGGTGATGGAGCGCCGCCAGCACAAGAAGGTGGTCGTCTTCCGGCCGCTCTTCGCGGTCGGCGGTCAGGAGCTCGGCTACCTGCCGGGTAGCGAGTCGGAGAAGATGCAGCCGTGGGCGCAGGCGGTCTTCGACACGCTGGGCGCGCTGGCTGGTTCCGACGTGATCGACGAGGTGATGGACCGCGGCATGCTCGAGGTGTTGCCGTTGACCCACATCCGCGGCCGGTCGCTGCACGACGCGTTCGTGATCGTCGACGAGGCGCAGTCGCTGGAGCGCAACGTGCTCCTGACCGTGCTGTCCCGCGTCGGGGCGAACTCGCGGGTCGTGCTGACCCACGACGTCGCCCAGCGCGACAACCTGCGGGTCGGCCGGCACGACGGCGTGGTCGCGGTGGTCGAGCAGCTCAAGGGCCACCCGTTGTTCGCGCACGTCACGCTGACCCGCTCGGAGCGTTCGCCGATCGCCGCGCTGGTCACCGAGATGCTGGATGACCTGCAGATCTGACGCTGTTTGACGTAAAGCACGCGTAAGACTTCGTCCGCCACGGCGCGGTCGCCCCTGCGGCGGCCGCGCCGTCGCTCGTGACCTGCTTGTGATCACGGTCGGTTTAGGCCAAAGTATGTTTCTGTTGCAGCCGACGGGGGTCGGGATCTCGGAAGGAAAGATGAAAGCGAAGCGCTCCGTCGCGGCTCTCTCTGTGACAGGGATCGCCGTCGTCACCGTGGTGACGGGTATCGACCTCTTCAGCTCCGCCGGTAGCAGCTCTGCCTCCGGACGCGCCGAGCTCGCGGTCGTGAACAGCGAGAAGGCGTCGGCCGGCAAGCAGCCGACCCAGAAGATCCTGACGCAGCAGGAGCAGGCCGAGGAAGCGATCCGGATCCGCAACCAGGTCGAGGCCCAGGCGCAGGAGATGCAGGCCTCCCAGGACGCCGCGTGGCGGCGCCGCGTCGCCAAGAACGCCGCCCTCGCGCGCTACCAGGCGCTGCAGAAGACCGACCGCAACTCCCGCGAGGCGCGCGCCAGCCGGGACGCCGAGCGGAAGAAGTACGAGGGCACTCCCAAGCAGATCGCGATGAACCTGCTGCCCGACCACGGCTGGAGCCAGGGCCAGTTCAGCTGCCTGGAGAAGCTGTGGAACAAGGAGTCGCGCTGGAACCCCCGCGCCGACAACCCGACCTCCTCGGCGTACGGCATCGCCCAGGCCCTCCCGGGTAACCGGATGGCCGCCTACGGCTCGGACTGGCGGACCAACCCGGTCACCCAGATCAAGTGGGGCCTCGACTACATCGAGGACCGCTACGGTTCACCCTGCTCGGCCTGGAGCCACTCGCAGGCCAAGGGCTGGTACTAACGTCCTGGGTTCTTTTTCAGCCAGGCGCCGATGTCGTTGAGCCGGCTCAGCTGGGCGGGGACGATCTCGCCCTCGCCGCCGCTCGGGCCGACGTTCAGTAGCAGGGCGCCGTTGTTGGCCCGGGCCTTGGCCAGGGCGGTGATCAGGTCGGATGACTTGGCGTAGTCGGCTTCCGCCTCCTCGCGGTTGTAGCCGAAAGACCCGCCGATGCCACGGTCCTGCTGCCAGAACTTGGTCTGGGGCGTGTCGAAGCCGACGTACTCGGGGGTTCTGAAGTCGCTGTGCGGGACCTCGCGCGGCGTACTGATGCTGTCGGCGGCGTCCGGGATCTTGAGCAGGCCGCGCATCAGCAGGTCGAATCCCCAGCGCATCGGCTTCGGGCTCATGAACTGCCGGCCGAACGACGCCGTACCCCAGCGATCGTCGACCACGCCGTCGGGCACGGTGTTGTAGTAGTCCGCCATGACGGCGTACAGGCGCTTGCTGCCGGTCGGCCAGGAGATGTCGTTCCAGAGGATGTCCGGCTTGTACTTCGCGATCAGCTCGCGCAGCTGAGCGACGGCGTACTGGCGGTAGTCCTCGCCGTAGTGCAGGAAGGAGTAGTCGCCGAGGGTCTTGACGGTCTTCTTCTGGAAGGTCCAGTCCACGCCGCCGGAGTAGTAGACGCCGAACTTGAGCCCCTGCTTGCGCACCGCGGTCGCCAGCTCACCCATCAGGTCGCGCTTGGCGTGGAAGTCCGGCGCGTGCGGGTTCCGCACCTCGGTCGGCCACATCGAGTAGCCATCGGCGTATTTGGCCGTCACCACGATGTACGACGCCCCGGCCGCCTTGAACTGTGCGGCCCAGCGGTTCGGGTCCCACTTGGCCAGCCCGGCTTCGAACTGCTTGGTGAAGTCGCTGTACGGCGCATCGCCGTAGTGCTCGCGGTGGTACCTGCCGGTGGGGGAGTCCGGGTCCTTCATCGCGTTCGCGTAGTCCTCGGCGTACGGGTTGTGCGTCATCGCGTGCCCGTACTCGGAGGCGAGCAGTTGCGGGAACGTCTTCCCCTTCGGCGCGAACCCCGGGACCGAGTACAGCCCCCAGTGGATCATCACACCGAACGTCGCGTCCTGGAACCACTTCGGCAACGGATGCTTGTTCAGCGACTCCAGATCGGCCGTGTAGGGACCGGTCGTGGTCATCGTCGCCTTGCGGTCGTCCTGCCAGGTCCAGACCTTCGACGAGATCACGAACGCCGGCACCAGAACGATGACCACGGCAACGATCCGCAGCAGTTTTCGCATGGTCGAATCCTCAGATCACGGTGAGTTGGAGGGTGTGCGGCAACGCGGCGGCGGAGGTGCCGACGCGCAGGGTGAAGGTGCCCGGCTCGACGACGCGGTCGAGGCCGGCGTCGATCAGGGCGAGGTCATCGGCCCGCACCGGGATCTTGATCGAGGCGTGGGCACCGGGCGCCAGGCTGACCTTGGCGAAGCCGCGCAGCTGGATCTCCGGTACGACGACACTCGACTCGTCGTCGGTGACGTACAGCTGGACGACCGCGGTGCCGGTGCGTTGGCCGGTGTTGCGGACCTCGGCCCGGATCTCGGTGCGGCCGGTCCCGGTGATCCTGTCCGCGCTGAGACGAACGTTGCTGAGGGCAAACGATGTGTAGCTGAGGCCGTGGCCGAACGGATACAGCGGGGTCGACGGGATGTCGACGTACGTGCCGGCCCGGGCTCGTGCGCCCTTGCTGTTGTAGTACATCGGCAGTTGGCCGACGCTGCGCGGCACCGTGATCGGTAGTCGACCGCTCGGGTCGACGGCACCGGTCAGTACGTCGGCCACCGCCTGCGCGCCTTGTTCGCCGGGCAACCAGGCCTCGAGGATGGCCGGGATGTGCTCGGCGGCCCAGGTGACCGACAGCGGGCGGCCGTTGACGAGCACCAGTACCACTGGCGTACCGGTGTGGTGGACGGCCTCCAGGAGCTCCTGCTGTACGCCGGTGAGGTCGAGCGACGCGATATCGGCCAGCTCGCCGTTCGTGCGGCCGGGGTTGAAGTACCCGCCCTTGACCTCCTCACCGAGGACGACGACCGCCACGTCAGCGTTCTTGGCCGCCTTGACCGCGGCTGCGACGCCGGAGCGGTCGGTGCCGGTGGTGGCGCAGCCCTTGGCATGGGTGATCTGCCGGCCGGTCGCCTTCAGCCTGTCCAGGATCGTCGGTACGGCGTGGAACGTCGGCCAGGCGGAGTATTCGCCGAGCAGGTTCCGGGCATCGTCGGCGTTGGGACCGATGACGGCGATCCGGCGGTGGTGGAGTGGGAGCAGGCCGCCTTCGTTGCGGAGCAGGGTCATCGACTCCCGCGCCGCTTGCAGAGCGATCCTGCGATGCGCGGGCTGGTTGACGACCGCCTGGGCGCGGGCCGGGTCGGCGTACGGGTTCTCGAAGAGGCCGAGACGTTCCTTGAGAGTGAGGATCCGGCGGACGGCACGGTCGATGAGGGTTTGGTCGATCGCGCCGGTGCGGACGGCTTCGACCAGCCCGGTGAGGAAGGCGGCGTGCCACGCGAGTGCGATGTCGATGCCGGCGTCGAGCGCGAGGGCGCCCGCCTGGGCCGGCGTGGTGGCGACTCGGTCGGTGATCATGGTCTCGAAGCCGTTGGCGATCACGACGCCGCGGAAACCGAGCTCGTCGCGGAGGACCTCGGTCAGGTACTTCGGCGATCCGTGCACCGGGATGCCGTCGATGGTCTGTTCGCCGGCCTCGGTCATCAGCGAGCCGGCGGCGGAACCGGCTCGCCACGGTGGGAGGTGGACGTTGCGGAGTTCGCGTTCGCCGAGTTCGATCGAGGAGCCCTCGAGGCCGCCGACATTCGGGGACTCGGCCGGGAACGTGCACAGCGATACGACGGCGCCGGTGTGGAGGTCGGCCTGGGCGGCCGGGACGAGAGCCTCGACGTACCGGGAGGTCAGGTACGGGTCCTCGCTGAACGACCAGATGGCGCGGCCGTAGCGCGGATCGCGGTTGAGCTCGGCGGTGATCGTGCTGATCGCGTGGATCCCGACCGCGCGAGCCTCCGCGCCGACGACGCCGTACACGTGCCCGACGAGCTCGGGCGACCACGTCGCGCCGAGACCGAGGCCCTCCGGGAAGATCGTCGAGCCGGGGCCGATCGAGCCGTGCGTGCCTTCGCTGATCTGGAGCAGCGGGATCCGGTGCTCGGACGCCAGCGCAAGCTTCTGCAGGGCGTTGTGGCGCTCGGCCTGCTCCTTGGGCGTCTTGGGCTGCTCAGGATCGAAACTGCCGAACAACGACTCGTTCACCAACCCGAAGAAGCCGCCACCCGGGCCGAGTACGAGGTTCTGGTGCTGGAACCCGCCGCGCGCGTACCGCTCCTGATCCGCAGGTGTCGCCCCGGCTGAGCTGCCCGGCT
This sequence comes from Kribbella yunnanensis, assembly GCF_039529655.1. Classification (NCBI taxonomy): domain Bacteria; kingdom Bacillati; phylum Actinomycetota; class Actinomycetes; order Propionibacteriales; family Kribbellaceae; genus Kribbella; species Kribbella yunnanensis. Next base: position 89,164 of record NZ_BAAANF010000010.1, read on the forward strand.
CACCCGGGAGCACGACCGGCATGTTCAGCTGCGCGATCTTGTCCGCCAAGGACATTGCCGCCAGCAACTTCTCCACCCGCGCCGACCCTCTGGACCCGGGGCGCGGGCGGCCCTCCTCACCCCATCCCGCGGCCGCCAAGGCCCCGGCGCCCGCTCCGGCGACGAAACCCCTGCGGCTGATCATGCTCGGGTCTCCGTGGCGATCCACTGGTTGAGGCGGCCGGCCCACTGGGCGTTGTCGGTCCGTTCGGTGAACCAGCGGTGGTTGGTGAGCAGGTAGAGCGTCGTACCGCCGCGCAGCTCGAGGATCAACGGCGCTCCGAGCGTCTTCGACCCGCCGCCGAGGAACCGCCCGTACAGGTCGGTGAAGTCGTTGCCGACCGCGGCGATGTCGCTCGGGTGCACGGTGATGTCGTGCCCGTGCTCCCAGGCGGTGAGTTCGAGGCGGTGCAGGTGCAGGCGGATCGTACCCGCGCGCGGGAAGACCGCCCGCTGGTCGATCGCGGCTTTGAACGAGTCCCAGCGACTCCGCCCGGCCAGCTCGGCGGCCGTCGTACCGCGGTAGGTGCTTTCGGCAAGGATCATCAGGACGACTCTGCCGGGACCAGCCGGTACGACGGATCCGTCGGCGGGTGCTTGTGGAGTGCCGACCGGTGGACCGCGGCCTCCACCGAAAGTATCGAGTGTGCGGCGGTTGCGCGGGGAACGGGATACCGTCGGTCGAGTGATCCTCGCGGCGCTCATCGAACCCGGGTCGCCGGCCGCGCCCGGCTACGACCGGCTGACCCCGCGGGACCGGGTCGTGGACGTCGCCGCCGTGGTCGTGGGGTTCCTGCTCAGTCTGCTGTCGGTCGGTGACGTCGAGCCGCCGCCGCGGTTCGGGCCGGTGCCGTACTGGCTCAGCCTCGGGCTGGCGATCGCCGGTGCGCTGGCGCTCCTGCTCCGGCGGCGCTGGCCGGTCGGACTGGTCGTGGTGATGATCGTGGTGTCGACGACGGTTCCATCGGTCGGTGGTTCGGCCGGGATCGCGTTGTTCAGCGTCGCGGTGCATCGGCGGCCCGCGGTGAGCCTGTCGCTCGGTGCTGCGGCGATGGCGTCCTGCCTGGTGCAGTTCTGGCTGTACCCGCTCGCGGACACCCCGAATGCTTACCTGATCGCGGTCACGCTGACCGCGCTCGCCTGTCTCGCACTCGTTGCCTGGGGCATCGTCGTACGGACCCGGCGGCAGCTGATGGCGTCGCTGACCGAGCGGGCGGTGCGGGCCGAGAGTGAACAGCAGTTGCGCGTTGAGCAAGGCCAGCGGCAGGAGCGGGAACGGATCGCCCGGGAGATGCATGACGCGCTCGGGCATCGGTTGTCGTTGCTGAGCGTGCATGCCGGTGCCCTGGAGTTCCGGCCGGACATTCCCACCGACGAGCTGTCCCGGGCGGCCGGCGTGATCCGGACCAGCGCCCGCGACTGCGTCGAGGACCTCCGCGAGATCGTCGGCGTACTGCGGTCCCAGGACATGGACGGTCCCCGGCGTGGGATCGCCCAGCTGGACGAGCTGGTGGCGGAATCGCAGCAGGCTGGGATGGTGATCGATCTGACCGTCCGGGCCGAGCTGGCCGACGTACCGGACCCGATCGGCCGGCACGCCTACCGCATCGTCCAGGAGGGCCTCACCAACGCCCGCAAGCACGCCCCGCACCAGCGCGTCCGCCTGACGATCAGTGGTCAACCAGGAGCGGGGCTGACGGTCGAGCTGGCCAACCGCCTGGAGCCCGGAGCCGGCGGGCCGGGGTCGCGGGTGGGGCTGATCGGGCTCACCGAGCGTGCCACGTTGGCCGGTGGGCGGATCGAGTACGGGCCGACCGTCGACGGTGAGTTCCGGTTGGCGGCCTGGTTGCCGTGGACCCTACGATGACGCCGTGAGTTCTCCCGTCCGGCTGCTCCTGGTGGACGACGACCCGCTCGTCCGCGCGGGCCTGGCCAGCATGCTCGGCGGTACGCCGTCAGTGCAGCTCGTCGGTGCAGCCACCAACGGCCGCGAAGCAGTCGACGCAGTCCGCGACCTCACCCCCGACGTGGTCCTGATGGACATCGGCATGCCCGTCCTCGACGGCGTCGCCGCCACCACCGCCATCCGCAGCGAGGCGCCGGCCCCCGAGATCATCATCCTCACCACCTTCGGCTCCGACCACCACCTCGTCCGGGCCCTCCGCGCCGGCGCCGCCGGCTACCTCCTCAAGGATGCCGCCCCCACCGACATCCTGACCGCCATTCTCAAGGTCGCCGCCGGCGAATCCGTCCTCTCCCCGCAATCCACCCGCCAACTCATGACGCACGCCGCCGAATCCGACCCCCACACCCGCCGCACCGAAGCCCGCGCCGCCCTGGCCCACCTCACCGACCGCGAACGAGACGTCGTACAAGCCGTCGCCGAAGGCAAAACCAACGCGGAAATAGCCACTACCCTCCACCTGGGCGTAGCCACCGTGAAAACCCACCTCGCCAACGCCCTCACCAAGCTCCACCTCACCAACCGGGTGCAGCTCGCCTTGCTGGCCCACGACGCGGACGCCGGCTGATGGAGATCGCGCGGGCGCAGTCGGAGCGAGGGGAACTGGTGTTGCGGCGGCGGGAGGGTGGGGCGCTGGAGTTGCGGGTCAATGGGGTGTTTGTGATGGATGACGTGGAGACTTCGAGTGAGGAGTTGCTGGCGTCGGTGGCGTTGGCGGCGGTACGGCGGCCTGAGCGGGTGCTCGTGGGTGGGCTGGGACTCGGGTATACGGTGCGGGCGTTGTTGCGTGATGTTCGTCTCGGTGCGGTGGTGGTGGCGGAGATCGAGCCGGAACTGGTGGGGTGGATGCGGGATGGTCTGGTGCCGTCGGTGCTGGATGATCCGCGGGTGTCGGTCGAGGTGGGGGACGTGCGGGCGGTGATCGCGGGGGCGGCCCGGGCGTCGTACGACGCGATTCTGCTGGATGTGGACAACGGGCCGGACTTCCTTGTGTACAACGAGAATTCGGCCATCTACGAGTCGTCGTTCCTGGGGGTGTGTCGGGAGCGGTTGCGGGCCGGTGGGGTGCTGACGGTGTGGTCGTCGTCGGAGTCGCCGGCGTTGGGGACCGCGGTGGAAGTGGTCTTCGGGGCGTGCCAGGTGACGCCGGTGCCGGTGTTGCTGCAGGGGCGGGAGGAGCTCTACTACGTCTATCAGGGCGCGACGTAGGCTGACTGGTATGGGTGAGAACGTGGAATACCGGATCGAGCACGACACCATGGGCGAGGTCAAAGTCCCCAAGGACGCGTTGTGGCGGGCGCAGACCCAGCGCGCGGTGGAGAACTTCCCGATCTCCGGCCGGCCGCTGGCCCCGGAGCTGGTGCACGCGCTCGCGCAGATCAAGGCGTCGGCGGCCGTCGTGAACGCCGAGCTCGGGGTGCTCTCCGGTGAGCGGGCGGCCGCGATCGTGGCTGCGGCTGATCAGGTGGCTTCGGGGGAGTACGACGCGGAGTTCCCGATCGACGTGTTCCAGACCGGGTCCGGTACGTCGACCAATATGAACGTGAACGAGGTTCTCGCGACCCTGGCGACCCAGGCCGGTGTCGACGTGCACCCGAACGATCACGTCAACGCGTCGCAGTCGAGCAACGACACCTTCCCGTCGGCCATCCACGTGGCGGCGACGGCCGGGGTTGTCCACGAGCTGCTGCCGGCGCTCGACGTACTGGTGGAGTCGTTGTCGCGGAAGGGTGTCGAGTTCGCCGAGGTGGTGAAGTCGGGGCGCACGCACCTGATGGACGCGACGCCGGTGACGCTCGGGCAGGAGTTCAACGGCTACGCCCAGCAGGTACGGCGGGGTGCGGAGCGAGTGCGGTCGTCGCTGCCGCGCGTGGCCGAGCTGCCGTTGGGTGGTACCGCGGTGGGGACCGGGATCAACACACCGCCTGGGTTCGCGGCTGCGGTGATTGTTGAGTTGAACCGGCGTACCGGGCTGTCGTTGACCGAGGCTGCGGATCACTTCGAGGCGCAGGGGGCTCGGGATGGTCTGGTCGAGCTGTCGGGGCAGCTGAAGACGGTTGCGGTCAGCCTGACGAAGATCTGCAACGACCTGCGCTGGATGGGATCCGGGCCGCGCGCCGGGCTCGGCGAGATCGCGCTGCCGGACCTGCAGCCGGGATCGAGCATCATGCCGGGCAAGGTGAACCCAGTGATCTGCGAGGCCACGCTGATGGTCGCCGCCCAGGTGATCGGCAACGACACCACGATCACCGTGGCCGGTGCCGGCGGCAACTTCGAGCTGAACGTGATGCTGCCGGTGATCGCGCGCAACCTGCTCGAGTCGATCACCCTGCTCAGCAACGCCTCCCGCCTGCTCGCCGAGCGCTGCGTCGACGGCATCACGGCAAATGTCACGCATGCTCGGGCGCTCGCTGAGTCGTCGCCGTCGATCGTGACACCGCTGAACCGCTACATCGGTTACGAGAACGCGGCCGCGGTCGCGAAGAGCGCTTTGAAGCAGGGCAAGACGATTCGCGAGGTCGTCATCGAGAACGGGCATGTCGCGCAGGGCGATCTGACGGAAGAACAGTTGGACGCGGCCCTCGACGTACTGTCCATGACCCGCCCGGCCGAGTCGTGACCTACTGGAGCCCGGGCACCACGATCGAGTGGATCTACGCCAACGACCACGACAAGCCCACCGTGCGTCCGATGACGGTCGTCCGCGACGACGCGGACGGTCTGGTCGCGTGGCTCGCGCCGGGTACCCCGCTGCTGAAGGCGGTGTTGCGCGACGGCCGTGAGCTCCGGCACGCCGGCCCGGTCGGGATGTTCACCGAACCCCGTGTCCTGAAGCGCGACATCTGGCACGGCACCGGCATCCTCAAGGTCGCACCCGCCGGGAAACCCTGGTCAGTCTGGTACTTCTGGGGCTCCGACGGCAGTTTCCGCGGCTGGTACGTGAACCTCGAGGACCCGCACACCCGGGACTACGAGGCCCGCCGTACGACGACTCAGGATCACGTCCTCGACCTCTGGATCACGCCCGACCGCGAGATCCACTGGAAAGACGAGGATGAGTTGGAAGGCGCCGTACAGGCCGGCCGCTTCACGCAAGCCCGGGCCGACGAAATCACCGCGACGGCCCACCAAGCCGTCGCAGACATCGAGGCTTGGACGCACCCGTTCTGCGACGAATGGGAGTCGTGGACCCCGCCGGCCCATTGGCCCCTCCCGCCGGCCCCGGATCTGATCAGAGCCGGCTAGCTGCGGGCCCTGCTGCGCATTTCGTCGACGAATGTGTCGACGGCGATCTTCATCTTGGCGAGCTCCTCCGGGTCCTTGAACACGTCCGCGAGATCTGCCGGGTCGACCTCGTGCACCGGAGTCTGCAGCCACCAGATGTTCCCCAGCGGATCCGTGATCCGGCACCCCCGGTCCCCGCTGATCCGCGACTCCATCATCGGAGTAAGCAGTGCCGCCCCCGCCTTCAACGCCCTGTCGAGCACCGCATCCACGTCGTCGACGTAAACACTCAGAAACGCCGGCGTATCCGGCCAATCCGGCTGCGCGTCGAACGTCATCACCACCGATCCACCGACGGTGATCTCCGCATGCCCGATGGTCCCGTCCTCATTCGGCACATCGAAGGACCGCTTGACCTCGAACGTCTCCTCCACAAACTCCAGAAACCGCGCCGCCCCCTTCACCACCACGTACGGAGTGACTGCCGCCTTACCACCAGGAAACCGTGTCGTCGTCATGACTCAATCCTCCCGCCAGAAGAGGCCAACAAATGTCCTCTACTTGAACCAGACGCTGCGGCGGCGGTCAGCGGGTGAAGGCGGACCGCCCCCACTCATCAACCCCCAGAAACCGCCCACCCAGCCACCCCGCTGAGCGTGCGAGCCGAGTACCGAGGAAGTTAGTGAGTGGCGGCGGTCCGGGGCCGGTAGGGTCGAGCTGCTCGGTCTCGTCGACCGGAGGTGCTGCGTGAGGCCGGATGCTCTGTTGCTGACCGGTGGCGGTGGCGCCGGCAAGACGACCATCGCTCAGGCGATCGCCGGCCGACTGAGCACCTCAGGCCGGACAATCGCGATTGCCGGGGTGGGATCTGCAGGTGGCACTCGACGATGCGGCTACGCACGAGCCGGTGGTGGACTTCGCCGTACGGAACGACGGAACCCCGGCTGCGACGGCGGCCGGGGTTCTTGAGCGTCTTGGCTGGGGTTAGCGGGGGCGGGTGGTCAACGGGACCGGCTTGCGGGTGTCGGTGAAGAAGTCGTTGCCTTTGTCGTCTACTACGACGAAGGCGGGGAAGTCTTCGACCTGGATCTTCCAGATGGCTTCCATGCCGAGTTCGGCGTACTCGATCACCTCGACGGACTTGATGCAGTCCTGGGCGAGGCGGGCGGCGGGGCCGCCGATGGAGCCTAGGTAGAAGCCGCCGTGCTGCTTACAGGCCTCGGTGACCTTGGCGGAACGGTTGCCCTTGGCAAGCATGACGAAGGAACCGCCCGCCGCCTGGAACTGGTCGACGTATGCGTCCATCCGGCCGGCGGTGGTTGGGCCGAAGGAGCCGGAGGCGTAGCCCTCGGGGGTTTTGGCGGGGCCTGCGTAGTAGACCGCGTGATCACGAAGGTACGACGGCATCGGCTCGCCGGCGTCCAGGCGCTCCTTGATCTTGGCGTGCGCGATATCGCGGGCGACCACGAGCGGCCCGGACAACGACAGGCGCGTCTTCACCGGGAGCTTCGACAGCTCCTCGCGGATCTCCGACATCGGCCGGTTCAGATCGATCCGTACGACGTCGCTGTCGTCGGACAGGTGCTCATCGGTCGTGTCCGGCAGGAAGCGGGCCGGGTCGCGCTCGAGCTGCTCCAGGAACACACCTTCCGGGGTGATCTTCGCGCGGGCCTGGCGGTCGGCTGAGCAGGAGACGGCGATCGCGACCGGGCAGGACGCGCCGTGCCGGGGGAGTCGGATCACGCGGACGTCGTGGCAGAAGTACTTGCCGCCGAACTGCGCGCCGATCCCGAAGTCCTGGGTGAGCTTGAAGACCTCCTCCTCCAGCTCCAGATCGCGGAACCCGTGCCCCACCGCCGAACCGGTCGTCGGCAACCCGTCCAGATAATGCGCCGACGCGTACTTCGCAGTCTTCAACGCGAACTCGGCCGAGGTCCCACCGACCACGATTGCCAGGTGGTACGGCGGACAGGCCGCCGTACCGAGGGAGCGGATCTTCTCGTCCAGGAACTTCATCATCCCGGCCGGGTTCAGCACCGCCTTCGTCTCCTGGAACAGGAACGACTTGTTCGCCGAGCCACCACCCTTGGCCATGAACAGGAACTTGTACGCCGGATCGCCGCCGGCAGGTGTCGAGTACAACTCGATCTGCGCCGGAAGGTTGGAGCCGGTGTTCTTCTCGTCCCACATGGTCAGCGGGGCCATCTGCGAATACCGCAGGTTCAGCTTCGTGTAGGCGTCGTACACGCCCCGGCTGATCCACTCCTCGTCGACCACACCGGTCAGGACGCCCTCGGACTTCTTGCCCATCACGATCGCCGTACCGGTGTCCTGGCACATCGGCAGCACACCGCCGGCCGAGATATTCGCGTTCTTCAGCAGGTCGAGCGCGACGAACCGGTCGTTCCCCGAGGCCTCGGGGTCGTCGATGATCCGCCGCAGCTGCGCGAGGTGCGCGGTCCGCAGGTAGTGCGAGATGTCGTGCATCGCCTCCGCGGTCAGCATCCGCAGTACGTCGGGCTCGATCTGAAGGAACGTGCGGTCGCCCGCCGTGAACGTGCTGACACCTTCGGTGCTCAGCAGCCGGTACTCCGTGTCGTCAGGTCCTGACGGGAGCAGATCGGAGTACGTGAAGTCGGCGGACACCGGCAGACCTCCATGGACAGTGGACTGGACTGATCCAGCCTAATCTCAGGGGTCCGATCAGGGGCGGGTAGGGGAGGTTTCGGAGCGCGGAGGGCCCGTCGCGCGCGTAAGGTTTTGCTCGTGGCACAGGATGAGGTTCCCCAGGACAATCGACCGCAGGACGCCGTACCGGCGCCGGTGGATCCGGCGCTCCGCCGACGGGTGTCCGACCTCGAACGCGAACAGGTCGCCGACGTCCTCCGCGACGCAGCGGGCGAGGGCCGGCTGTCCTACTCCGAGCTCGAGGAGCGACTCGAGACGCTCTACGCCTCCAAGACGTACGGCGAACTCGTCCCCCTCACCGCCGACCTCCCGAACGGCCTCCACCAACCCGCCGCGGCCCCGCCGCCAGTGCAGTACTCCCCGGGCACCGTCGTCCAGGACGGCCCGGCCATCAACGTCTTCCTCTCCGACACCAAACGCCTCGGCAACTGGGTAGCTCCCCAGCGCCAAGAGGTGCACGCGGTCCTGGGCGACGTCACCCTCGACTACACCGAGGCCCAGATCCCCTTCGACGAGATCTACGTCGACATCCGCTGCATCCTCGCCGACGTCAAGATCCGCGTCCCCGCCGATGCCGTCGTCCACCTCGACTCCAACCCCATCCTCGGCGCCGTCTCCGAACAAGCCGCCACCCTGCTGCCGGCCCCCGACCCCAACACCCCCCACCGCCCCAAAACCTTCCACATCCGCGGCACCGCCATCCTCGGCGACATCAAAATCAAACGAGGCCCCCGCCTCACCAAACGCCTCGGCCTCGCCTGACCCGCGCCCTGTGGACAACGGCGACGAAGAGTGACGATTCCGATATAGCATTCGTGCTATGCCTTGGGGTACCGTTGAACTCGAAGCCGAAGTGCGCGACTGGCTCGAGAACCTGCCGACCGAGCTCTTCGCGCGTACCGCCTTCTACGTCGATCTCCTTGCCGAACGGGGGCCGCTGTTAGGTGAGCCGTACACGAAGCAGCTCGACGGCAAGTTGCGTGAGTTGCGTTTCTGGCTCGATCAGGACGCGATGCGGATCAGCTACTGGATCGCCACCGATCGGCGGATCATCTTGTTGACCGTGTTCAGGAAGAGCCGGATGCGTGAGACGCAGGAGATCGGTCGTGCGCGAAGGGCTTATCGGCGGTGTGTGGATCGGGCGCACGGTGTGCCGGAGGAGGAGTGACGTGACGGGTTGGGATGAGGTTCGCGGACGGCGGATGGGGGAGCCGGGGGCTGAGGTGGCGTACGACGCTGCGCGGCGGGCGTTCGAGCTCGGGGCTGCGGTGCGGACGATGCGGGAAGAGCGGGGCTGGACGCAGACCAGGCTTGCGGAGGCTGCGGGGATGACGCAGTCCGCGCTGGCTCGGTTCGAAGCCGGTGGCACGATCCCCACCCTCGCGCTGCTCGAGCGGATCGCCCAGGCGTTTGAGGCTCGGCTTGTCGTTCGGTTCGACGTGGGGGACTCGGCCGCCTAGGGGATGTGGCGTTCGGTGTGGAGGTGGTTGAGCCAGGCGGCTAGGGACGGGAGGTCGTCGACGTTGTCGCGGGGGATCTCAAGTTCGTCTTCGTCGCCGTCTTCGTTGGTGAAGTGGATCGGGAGGTGGTTGCTGAAGAACGAGGTGACCGGGGCGCCGATCGTGGTGATGGCGGTCCAGGGGGTGAAGTCGTCGCCGAGGCGGATGCCGGTGGTGTCGACGGTCAGGACGGGGGTGCCGCGGAGGATCTGGGCTGTGGTGGAGACGGCACCACTCACCAGGAGCGCGACGATGCATGCGCGGATGTAGAACCAGGTGCCGCGGGTGTCGAATTCGTCGGTGATTCCGATCGCCGCGACGATCACGACGACCCACGAGAGCAGCACCTGGCGGGTGAAGAGGGATCGGCTGCGGCGGGGGAAGACCACGCGGCCGGTACGGCGGTATTCGGCGTCCCAGTGTTCGGGGCCGGCGTCTCCCGTCACCATGGCGAGGGTCCGGAGCCGCGGTGGGATTCCTGCAGATGGAGGAGCCAGGCGCGAGCCATGGCGAGGTCGCGGACGTTGTCGCGCGGGATGAAGAGACGTTTGCGGGGCACGTCGGAGCGGACTCGCAGGCCGCTGGACGAGGCCGAGAAGTCGAGCGTCGTGATGGTTGACCAGGTGAGCAGCTTGCGGCCCTTGCGGATTCCTTCGGCGTTGATGACGAGCGTTGGACGACGGGTAGCCAGTTGCCAGAGGCAGCAGGCGAGGACTGCCGTGGCCAATGCCAGGAGCAGCCAGTCGACCACCCACCAAGCGACATCCTGATCACTGGTCGCCATGCTGGCCGCCTGGAGCAGCGTCAGCGCGCCAATCAGAACCACCCGCAGAACCGCAGGAAACCGCCGTACCGGAAAGACGACCTCGCCCGTACGACGGTACTCCGCGTCCCAGACGTCAACCGTCAGATCACCCGTGCTCGGCATGCGAGTCTCCCTCGGTCGTACGGCGGTGAGGCCGGAGGCCGTTCAGCCAGGCAGAGAACGCGGTGAGGTCGCGGACGTTGTCCTGGAGGATGCGAATCTCCTTGGCCCACACATCCGCGGGAAGCACCGGCAGCGAGCGCAGGATCGTCGGCCCGGTGGGAATCCCGGCCGTGCCGACCGCGTCCCACGACATGAGCTTGCGCCCAGTGCGAATACCTTCGGTGTCGACGACGACGATCGGCCGCCGAGTCACCAACTGCCAGGTGATGCCGCCGACGATGAACGCCCACGCAGCCAGGCCGAAACCGTCGAAGATCCGCCCCACCGTGGATTCGTCCGCGAACTCCACGATATTGAACACATTGCTCGGAGCCAGCAGCAGCAGGATCACCCCCGCGCGCAACGCAGCCGGTCGCCGCCGCAACCGGAACACGACCCGCCCGCTCCGCTGAAACTCCGCGGTCCACTCAGCCGGCCCCAGCTCACCCATGGTCGGCATGGGCGTCTCCCTCGGCGGTACGGCGGTTGTCGCGGAGGGCGTTGAGCCAGTGGGTGAAGGCGTCGAGGTCCTGGATGGTTGCGTGCGAGACGCGGATCTCCTTCAGCGGACCGTCGACCGGCTTGAGGGCGACGTACCGGAAGCCGCGCGGACCAGCTGGGAGCCGCGCCATCGCGAAGTCCGCCCACGGGATCGACCGACGACCCAGCCGAACACCCTCGGCATCGACGACCAGCGCCGGTTTGCGCGTGACCAACTGCCAGCTGACACCGCCGAATCCGACCAGGAACCCAACGATGCCGAACCCGCTCAAAACCTTCGCAAAGACGACCGCATCCCCGATCATGGTCGCGGACAAGACGACAACCGGAACCAGAAACAGAAAGAGCGGCATCGTCCGAACGCCGAAAGCCAGTCGTCGCAAAGGAAACTCGACCCGCCCAGTCCGTTCGTACACCGCGGTCCAGTCCGCCGGCGGCAGTTCACCCAACGTCGTCATTCCCCCACCCCTCCCCAGGAAGCGCAACTCTAGTGCACGAAGGGGACACTGGCGGGTGATCAGTTCGACCGGTAGACCTCGTCGTACAACGTCTTCAGTTCGGCCGCGGTTGCTTCTCGACCGGTCGAATCGGTACGGCGTTGGACGTGGCGGGCGAATTCCACTTGCTGGGAAGGCGACAGTTGGACGCCGTACGACGTCTCTAGGACGTGCGCGATTCCGCCCTTGCCGGACTGGCTGTTCACCCGTACGACGGCCTCGTAGCCGCGGCCGACATCGGCAGGGTCGATCGGTAGGTACGGCACCTCCCACAGCCCGTCGCCCTGGACCGCGAGCCCCTTGCGGATCGCGTCCTGGTGGGTCCCGGAGAACGCCGTGTAGACGAGTTCGCCGACGTACGGGTGCCGTGGGTGGATCGGCATTCGGGTGCAGTATTCGACCGTCTCGCGGATCCCGTCGATGTCGGAGAAGTCGATCATCGGGTCGACGCCTTGGGCGTGCAGGTTGAGGGCCAGGGTTGCGATGTCGACGTTGCCGGTGCGTTCGCCGTTGCCGAAGATGCAGCCCTCGACGCGCTGCGCGCCGGCCAGTACGGCGAGTTCCGCGCACGCGATCCCGGTCCCGCGGTCGTTGTGCGGGTGGACCGAGAGGATCACGCCGTCTCGCCGGGGCAGGTTCTGGTGCATGTACTCGATCTGGTCGGCGTACACATTCGGAGTCGCCGCCTCGACCGTCGCCGGCAAGTTGAGAATCACCGGCCGCTCCGCAGAAGCGTCCCATACCTTCGTCACCTGGTCAGCGAGCTCGAGGATGTAGTCCGGCTCAGTCAGGTTGAACACCTCGGGCGAGAACTGGAACCGCACCGACTCCCCACCCAACCGCAGCACCTGCTCGGCGCCCGCCTGGATCATCGCCGCCAACTCGTCCCGGGACCGACGCAGTACGACGTCCCGCCAGGTCGGCGCAGTCGCCGCATACATGTGTACGACGACCTGCCCGCGAATCCCCTGAATGGACTCGATCGTGCGCGCAATCAAGTCCGGTCGAGCCGGTGTGAACACGACCACCGTGACATCGGATGGGACTAGATCGGTCGTCGCCAGAAGCCGGACGAAGTCGAAGTCGGTCTGCGAGGCGGACGGGTACCCGACCTCGATCTCTTTGTAGCCGATGGCAACCATCAGCTCGAAGAAGCGGCGTTTCCGCTCGGGGTCCATCGGTTCGGCCAAAGCCTGGTTGCCGTCCCGCAGGTCGACCGGGACCCAGAGGGGAGCGGCGGTGATCCGCCGGTCCGGCCAGGTGCGGTCGGGCGGTAGGACGGGGATCCGGGAGTAGATGTCGCGGTAGCGGTGGCTCGGCATCGGGGAGGGGAGCTGACGGTTCCAGTGCATCACCCGAATCACGCTAACCCGGTTCAACTCCTCAGACAAGCTGATAACCTGAGAAGTACCCCCCGTTGTGTCGCAGTGGCCCCTAGACTGAGCCGCATGATTCGCCGTCACCCGCTGGCCGAGCAGGCCGCCGAAGAGCTGCTGCGCCGGATCGGCAGCGGCGAATGGGCGCTCGGCGCGAAGCTGCCGGGTGAGACGACGTTGGCCGCGCAGCTCGGTGTCGGCCGGTCGACGATCCGGGAGGCGGTCCGCGAGCTGGCCGGCCGCCGGGTGTTGGAGAGCCGGCAGGGTGCGGGCGTGTTCGTGATCGGCCACCAGGCCGCGGAGGACTGGGACCAGGTGCTTCGCCGGGCCGACATCACCGACGTACTGGAAGGGCGGATCGCGATCGAGACCGAGGCCGCCCGGCTCGCCGCGGAACGCCGTACTCCGGCCGATCTGAAGAGCTTCCGCTACACCCTGAAGGACCGGCTCGACGCGTCGGTGAAATCACCCGACGACTGGTACGTCGAGGCCGACCTCGCCTTCCATCGCGCCCTGGTCACCGCGGCCCACAACACCGTGCTGGCCGAGCTGTTCGACGCGTTCGTGCCGCGGATCCGGACCACGATGCTCGACATGCTGAGGCTCGACGACCAGCACCGGCACCGCCACGACCAAGCCGCTCACGTCGCAATCGCGGACGCCGTACGGGATCGTGACCCCGAGCTTTCTGCCGCGCGCTGCCGCGAACACCTGACCGCGGTCCGCAGCAGCGTGATCTAAGACGTGTAGCGCGTCTGGACCGAGCGCAGCCAGTGCGCGAAGGCGTCGAGCTCCTCGACGTTGTCGAGCGAGATACGCAACGGCCTGGTACGCCGGTCGACCGGGCGAACCTGGATTGTCCGCGCGCCGGTGAAACCGGTGGGCTCGTCGATCTGCGCGATCCCGGACCAGGCGAGGCTGCGGCCGCGGGTGACGCCGTCGGCGTCGATCGTGACGACAGGCCGGTTCGCGATCAGCTGCCAGAGCGTCAGGCCGGTTCCGTAGATGAACGCGGCCAGTGCGGTCAGGCGCAGTACGCCGATGGTTCCGGAGATGCCGTCGGTGCGCAGGTGGTCCAGGTTCGTCGCCGCGGACGCGAGCATCAGCAGGCCGAATGCGGTCAGCCGAAGGTAGAGGCGGCCGCGGCGCGGTGGGAACACCACCCGGCCGTCCTCGTCCAGCTGGGTGTTCCAGACATCTGCGGGCATCAGGCTCCCCAGGTCGCCGTGTGCTCGGCCGCGGTCGGCGGGTCGGCGCCATGCCGGGTGCAGGTGATCGCGGCCGCCTTCACGGCGTAGTCGACCACGCTCTGCAGGCTCTGCGACGTGAGGCCGGCCAACCGAGTCGCACCGAGCAGGTCGTGGCTGGCCAGCCCGGCGATCAGGGCGGCCATGAACGAGTCACCCGCACCGACCGTGTCGACCACATCGATCTTCGGCGCGGTCACGTCGATCCGCCCCTCCCGGCTGATGCCGAGCGCGCCCTCGCCGCCGCGCGTGATCACGACGCACTGGGTCCGCGGTGCGCTGAGCAGCTCGACCGCGATCGACTCGGGCGACTGCCCGGGCCGCAGGAACTCGCAGTCCTCGTCGCTCAGCTTCACGAGATCCGACAGCGCAGCCAGCTCCCGTACGGCGACCCACGTGGACACCGGGTCCGGGGTGATCGTCGGGCGCGCGTTCGGGTCGAGAGTCACCGTGACCGGCTGGTCCTCGAGCGTCTTGAGGAAATCGCGGATCGCGCTGGAACCCGGCTCGAGCACGGTCGCGATCGACCCGGTGTGCACCGCGGGACAACCACGCGACAACGACAGCGCCGGCGGTTCCCACGTGATGTCGAACTGGTACGACGCAACTCCGGCCGCGTCGAGCGTCGCGGTCGCCGTACTGGTCCGGAACCCGGGCTCGACCGAGCCAGGCGACAACTGGACGCCGTTCCCGAACAGGTGCGCACCGAGCTGATCGCCGTACGGGTCCGTCCCGAACCTCGTCACCAGCTCAGTCGGTACGCCGAGCCTCGCCAGACCGACCGCCACATTCGCCGGGGACCCACCGGGCGTCGCCTTCGGCTTCCCGTTCCCGTTCCGCGTCGTCTTGGGCCCAGAACTGACGATGTCCACCAATGCCTCGCCGATTACGAGGAGAGGTGCACTCATCTTGCGTGCTCGAAGTCGATGGCGGAGTACGCGCGGAGCTTGGCCAGTTGGTGGACGCTCTCGATGGTGCGAATCGTGCCGCTGCGGGAGCGCATCACCAGGGAGTGCGTGCGTGCAGTCGAGCGGCCGTAACGGACGCCGCGTAGCAGCTCACCGTCGGTGATACCGGTGGCGACGAAGAAACAGTCGTCACCGCTGACCAGGTCGTCGGTGTCGAGGACGCGGTCGAGGTCGTGACCCGCGTCGATCGCCTTCTGGCGTTCGTCGTCATCGGTCGGCCAGAGCCGGCCCTGGATCTTGCCGCCCAGACACTTCATCGCGCAGGCCGCGATGATGCCCTCCGGTGTACCGCCGATGCCGAGCAGCATGTCCAGACCGGTGTCCGGCCGGGCCGCCTCGAGCGCACCGGCCACGTCGCCGTCGCTGATGAACTTGATCCGCGCACCGGTCGCCCGGATCTGCGTGGCCAGCTCCTCGTGCCGCGGCCGATCCAGCAGTACGACGGTGACGTCGTCGACCGTCGACCCCTTCGCCTTCGCGACCCGGCGGATGTTCTCCGCGACCGGGAGCCGGATGTCGACCACCTCGGCCGCCTCCGGCCCGACAACCAGCTTCTCCATGTAGAACACCGCGGACGGGTCGTACATCGAGTTGCGCGCCGACACCGCCATCACCGCGATGCCGTTGTTCATGCCCTTCGCGACGAGCGTCGTACCGTCGACCGGGTCGACCGCGACGTCGCACTCCGGGCCGTCGCCGGCACCGACGCGCTCGCCGTTGTAGAGCATCGGGGCGTTGTCCTTCTCGCCCTCGCCGATCACCACCGTGCCATTCATTCCGACCGTGCCGATCAGGGTGCGCATCGCGTTCACCGCCGCACCGTCGGCGCCGTTCTTGTCACCGCGGCCGACCCACCGGCCGGCCGCCATCGCCGCCGCTTCGGTGACCCGGACCAGCTCGAGCGCGAGGTTGCGGTCAGGCGCATGCGCCTCGACCTCCAGATGGGCAGGCGGAGTCGTCGGGTCGCTCATGCCACGGATGGTAGCCAACTGGGTGATCGGACCTCTCGGAGGGCGTCTGAAGGCCCCCCGTCTACTGCGCTGCACTCGGCACGGCACCTCGCCGCACTGGAGGAAAGGCCACGATGGAAAAGCATCGAGGCCTCCCCTCCAGCACACCGATGCACCGCACCGAGCACATGCTCGCTACGACGGGGAGCCTCCAGACCCCTCAGCCAGGATGCGACACTCGTGTCATGAGTTCGACTGGTCAGGGTGAGGCAGAGGCGCGGGAGAAGGCCCGGGCGCGCGCGGAGGCAATCGCATACCGCGAGCAGAACGCGAAGGACCGGGCGAAGGCGCGGACGCTGCCGAACATGGTCTGGGCGCTGCTGGCCTGCTTCATCGTGGTCGCGTTCCTGATGATCGTGACCTGGCGGCCGAAGGAGGAGAAGGTCCGCGCGGTCGAGTACAGCGCCCAGCTGGAAGACGCCCGCAAGACCGCTTCGTGGGTCCGCGGTCCATCGCCGATGCCGGGTGGTTGGCAGGCGACGAGTGTCGAGTTCCGTGCGCCGGAGCAGGCGCCGATGACCTGGCACCTCGGCGTCGTCACGGACGCGAAGAAGTACGTGGGACTCGAGCAGTCCAACGTGGCCGGGACGAAGTACCAGTCCGACGAGCTCGGCCGAACCGCCGACGACGGTACGGCGACGGTCGGCGGAGTCACCTGGCAGCGCAAGGTGCTGCTGGATCGCAAGGACGAGAACGCCTTGGTGCTGGTCGGCTCCGGCGTCACCACGATCGTCACCGGGAACGCCGGGTACCCGGCCCTCGAAACGTTTGCTGCAACGCTGCGCTGATCGTGTACTGACCAGTTTCCGGACGCCGATTGACAGGGTTGCCGGGACCGAGGTTCCATCAAGACTTCGGCTTGCCACTCGGGGACAGCGCTGAGGAGTCCCGACGTGTCCCGGTTGCGGAGTTGATCCGCCGATGTTCGTCACGGGGTTACTGCTGGCCGCCGAAGGTTCCCCGCATCTCGGCGTACCGTGGCAGTCGCTGGCCTACAACGGCGAGACCCTGCTCGGATCCACCCTCGACACCGCCCGCGAGTGCGGGTTCGACCAGCTGATCGTCACCCTCGGTACGGCGTCCGAGCAGATCCACGACCGGATCGACTTCGACGGCGTCCGGGTCGTCGAATCCCCGCACGCCGACACCGGCAGTTCGTCGATCGTCCCCGCCCTCGACGCGGTCGACCGCCGTACCGACGGCATCGTCGTCCTGCTCGGCGACCAGCCCGGCATCACCTCGGCCGCCGTCTGGTCCCTGGTCGCCGAAGTCGCCGGCCCCTCCACACCCCTCGGTATCAGCCACTACGACGACGGCCCCGGCTACCCCGTCTGGTGCGCTCGCGAACTCTTCGGCGGCCTCCGCCAACTCCGCTCCGACGACGACCTCTGGCAACTCGCCGACCACCACCCGGTCACCCAAGTAGATGCCATAGGCAACATCCCGCCCCGGATCCGCACCTGGCCCGACTACCACCGAACCCTCGGCCACCCCGCCCCCGACGACCCCCCACACACCTCCCTCACCGCCCGCCCCCGCCGCCGCCGAACCACCCACTGACCCCATTTCGTGGGCCGACCCATCCGGATGCGCGTCGGCCAACCGCACGCGATGGGCCCGCCCGCACCCCCGTGGGCCTACGCGCACCCCCGTGGGCCCGCCCACGCCGTGACGGCGCGGACCGCCATCACCGTCCAACGCGCGGATTCGGCGCCGGCTCACGCTCAGAGCTGGCTTCGGCACGGGGTGCCAGCGTGGTTAGTGGGTGGTGGAGGTCCGGACCCACGCGCCATCACAAATGGTCGCCGGGCGGGACCTCACGCGGGGAGCGTGGCTGGGCGGGCAGTTGTGATGGGCTCTGGGTCCGGTCACTCCGCGCCGGCGAGGCGGAGGCCGATGACACCGGCGACGATGAGAGCGATGCACGCGAGGCGGGTGGGGGTGAGTTGTTCGTTGAAGAGGACGATGCCGAGGGTGACGACTCCGACCGAACCGAGGCCGGTCCAGATGGCGTAGGCGGTGCCGATCGGGAGGCGGTCGAGGGTTCGGCCGAGGAGGTAGACCGAGGTGATGCCGAAGACGAGGACGCCGAGGGTCGGCCACAGGCGGGTGAAACCTTCGCTGGGTTTCATGCTGAGCGCGAAGGCGATCTCGAACGCGGCGGCCGCGAGCAGGATGAGCCAGGCCATCAGGCGGCCTGGGCTCCGCGCAGGTGGCGCTGGGTGACGGTGGCGACACGGGCGCCCAGGGCGTGCGCGGTGCGGAGGTCGGTGGCCGGCGGCGCCTTCTCGGCCGAGAGGTCGGCGTCGGACTGGGCCATCGCGCCGAGCCAGCTGCCGAGGCGGTTCAGGTCCTCGATGCTGGCGGTGCTCTCGGCCCAACCGGGGTAGATGTCCAGGCCGACCCAGATCATCCCGTGCTGTGCGGCGAACACCGCGAAGTCGACCAGGCTGTTGAGCTTGTCGCCGGACATCGCCTTCGAGTTGGTGAACCCGGCGGCGATCTTGTCCCGCCAACCGAGGTCCGCGCCCCAGACCTTCGCGCTCGCCTCGGCGAACGCCTTGAAGACCGCACTCGGGCTCCCCATGTACGTCGGCGCCCCGAACACGATCGCATCAGCCGCGGCCAGCGTGGCCCAGACGTCGTCGGTCAGTTCGTCGAGCGCGACCAGCTCCGCGGTGGTACCCGGGACCGACAGCGCACCGGCCGCAACAGCCTCGGCCTGCTTCGCGGTGTGCCCGTACCCGGAGTGGTAAGCGATCGCGATCCGGGCGGTGGCGTGGTTCATTCTTTCCTCCAGAGGCTCTAGCGGACTACAGTCCGTCTCATGGACGACAGTAGCGGACCGCAGTCCGTTTCACAACGAGAGCTCCCGGTCGTCGGCACCCCACGCCCCGAACGGGCGGATGCCCGGCGCAACCGGCTCCGCGTACTGGAGGCGGCAGAGCGGCTCTTCACCGAGCGCGGCGTCAAGAACGTGTCACTCGACGCGATCGCCGCCGAAGCAGGCGTCGGCAAAGGCACCGTCTTCCGCCGCTTCGGCGACCGCGCCGGCCTAGCCGTCGCCCTTTTGGACGAACGCGAACAAGAACTCCAGGCCAAGATCCTGACCGGCCCACCGCCCCTAGGCCCCGGCGCTCCCGCGGTCGACCGCGTCGTCGCCTTCCTGACGGCGTACCTGGATCTCCTGGACCGTCACGTCGAACTCTTCATGGACAGCGAAAACGCCTCAGACGGCGCCCGCTACCGCATCGGCTCCTACAACCTCTGGCACCGCCACCTGGCCCACCTGGTCGAACAGTCGAGCCCAGACCTCGACGCCGACCACACCGCCCACGTCCTCCTGGCCCCCCTGGCCGCCGACCTCCACCAATCCCTCCGCGACCGCGGCTTCTCCCTCGACCGCCTCAAGACAGGCTCGGAAGCAATAGCTAGAGCCCTACTGACAACCTGACCTCCGGCAGGTCGCCCAACGACGAGTACGTCCGATCCGCCGTCTCCACGAACCCGTACCGCGCGTAGAACGCCCGCGCTCGCGCATTCGCCTCCACCACCCACAACCAAACCGTCGTACGCGCCGGCGAAGGCTGTTCGCCAGCTGGCTACTCGTGTTTCAGCGGCGCCGAGGAGGTCGTCCGGCAGAGCGGATCGCACGAGCAAGTGGGGTCACTTGGTCTTTTCTTCGGTGGCTTCTTGGGCTTTGGTGAGGCGTTCGCGGGCGCCTTCGAGCCAGGATTGGCAGGTGGTGGCGAGGGATTCGCCGCGTTCCCAGAGGGCGAGGGACTCCTCGAGGGTGGTGCCGCCGGCTTCGAGTTTGCGGACGACCTCGACGAGCTCCTCGCGCGCCTGCTCATAGGAAATCTCAGGTCGTTCGGCTGTCACTTCTTCTCCTCGGGCTGGACTTGCACGGCGAATCGGCCGTCGGTGACTCGGGCTTGCAGTACGTCGCCGGCTGCGACCTGCGCCAGCTCTCGGACTGCTGTGCCGTCGGCTAGTTGGAGGACGGAATAACCGCGCTCCAGGGTCGCCTTGGGGGACAGGGCTCGGACGCTCGCCAGTCGGTGGGCGATGTCGTCGGCGGCGCGGTCCAGACGGTGGGTGAGAGTACGGCGGCTGCGGTCGACCAGCGCGGTGATCTCGTCCGAGCGCCGCTGGATTCCGGAGACCGGGGCGGCCAAGGCCGGGCGGCTGCGGATCGCGGCCAGGGCGTGCGCCTCGCGGTCCAGCCAGCTGGTGATGGCGCGCAGGCCGCGGTCGCGGAGTAGGCGCACGCCGTCCAGCTCCTCGCGCACGTCGGGCACGATCCGCTTCGCGGCATCCGTCGGGGTCGAGGCGCGGAGGTCGGCGACCAGGTCGAGCAGTGGGGAGTCCGGTTCGTGGCCGATCGCACTGACGATCGGGGTCCGTGCCTGGGAGACCGCGCGGATCAAGCCCTCATCGGAGAACGGCAGCAGATCCTCCAGCGAACCACCGCCGCGCGCGATCACGATCACCTCGACCGACTCGTCGCCGTCCAGCTTCCGCAGCGCCTGCATGACTTCACCGGCCGCAGCCGGGCCCTGAACCGACGCGTACTCGATCCGGAACGCGACCGCCGGCCACCGCCGCTTCGCGTTCTCCAGTACGTCGCGCTCCGCGGCGGAATCCCGCCCGCAGATCAGCCCGATGGTGTGCGGCAGGAACGGCAGCCGCTTCTTGCGGTGTGCCGCGAACAACCCTTCCGCGGCCAGCAACTGCTTGAGCCGCTCGATCCGCGCGAGTAGCTCACCGATCCCGACATGCCTGATCTCGCTGACCGCGAGTGCGAGCGTGCCGCGGCGGGCGAAGAAGTTCGGCTTGGCGTTGACGACGACCCGCGACCCGTCCGTCACCGGCGGATCCACCGCCTCGAACACCCGTCGATTACAGGTGAACCGCAACGAGATGTCCGCGTCCGTGTCGCGCAAGGTGCCGAAGACGGTCGTCGTACCACGTCCGATCGACACGTCCGTCAGCTGTCCCTCGACCCAGACCGCGCCGAGCTGATTGATCCAGCTCGCAATGCCGTTCGCAATCGTGCGAACGGCTGCAGGCGCATCCGGCGAGGTCTCCAAAGCCACCCCCAGACCCTACGGCCCACCACCGACAAAACCCCGCACCACCTACCGTTCACCCCATGCGCCCTCTC
The DNA here is from genome assembly GCF_039529655.1 of Kribbella yunnanensis. Lineage (NCBI taxonomy): Bacteria > Bacillati > Actinomycetota > Actinomycetes > Propionibacteriales > Kribbellaceae > Kribbella > Kribbella yunnanensis. Next base: position 110,311 of record NZ_BAAANF010000010.1, read on the forward strand.
CTCCTCCTGGACATAGACGGCCCCCTGAACCCGTACCGGGCCAAGCAGATCCCGCCTGGATATGTGCACCACGAGATCGTGGAGGAGGAGAAGGCGTGGGTGGTGCTGCTCAATCCGCAGCACGGCGTGGAGCTCAACGCGCTCGCCGACACGTTCGACCTCGTGTGGGCAACCAGCTGGGAGCACGGTGCCAACCGCCTGCTCGGCCCGCTGCTGGGCCTGCCCCAGCTCCCCGTGATCATGTGGCCGTCACGCGAATCGGTCTCCCGTACGCGCCGAGGCTCCTGGAAGACCCCGTACGTCGCCGAGTGGGCGGCCGACCGCCCGTTCGCCTGGGTGGACGACGAGGTGAACCGCTATGACCGCCTCTACCTGGACAACGCCCACCCAGCGCCGCATCTGGCGCACCGCGTGGAGCCCCACCGCGGACTACTCGCCGACGACTTCGCCGTACTCCGCACCTGGGCGCAATCCACCGCCTGACCCCGATCGAGCCCAAAGAAACGCCGACCGATCCTTGTGCACGACCGTCGTCTTTGAGTACCCACCAGTCGTTTCGGCGGGAGAAAAATGGTTGGTGGGTGCACAAAGACGCAACTCGTGCACAAAGAGAAGGCGACCCACCTTTGGGTAGCGAGCGGCGGCGGCCGGGGGTGGGGGAGGCGGAAAAGCCTTTGCGGACAAGGGCGATCGGGGCGCATTCTTGAGGGGAAGAACACCTCCCGGGGGAGCCGTCCGGACAGGGCGGGCGGCTCCTCGACGTACTGGATGTTGCTGTGGGCAACTAGCCAGGGTGGCGCAGTTGGTCAGCGCGCACCCCTCATAAGGGTGAGGTCGCCGGTTCGAACCCGGCCCCTGGTACAACAAGGCTGTGAACGAGGGATATGCGCGGCTGTACGCGCCACTGGCGGTGGTTGCGATGGTGCTGTCGTTCCAGCCGATTCTGCCGGCCGAGGAGTACGGGACGGTGTGGGAGATGGCCGGGCGTGGGTCGGGGAACCCGGCGGGGTTCGGGGCGTTCCTGATGGGTGGGCTGATCCTGCTGCTCGGGTACGCGAGCTTCCGGCCGCCGACGACCGCGCCGGTTCCGGCGGCGATCGCCGTACTGGCGGGGGTGATCGCCGTGATGCTGCTCACAAGGCCGGGGACCGGGAGTCCGCGTCCTGGGCTCACTTCATTCGGGGATGCCGCCGTCGCGGTCGCGATCTGCACCTGTTTGCTCGCGGTTTCGCAGTTGGTGCGGCTCCGGAGGCGATGATTCGCGCCCCGTACCATGGGGTTCGTGACTGCCCAGCCTGAAGACACTGGTACGACGACCGCCGTGGCGACGAAGCGGGTGCTGCTGGCCGCTCCTCGGGGGTACTGCGCCGGCGTGGACCGGGCGGTCGTGGCGGTCGAGAAGGCGCTCGACCTGTACGGCGCGCCGGTCTACGTGCGGAAGGAGATCGTCCACAACAAGTATGTCGTGGAGACCCTGACCGACCGGGGTGCGATCTTCGTCGACGAGACCGATGAGGTGCCTGAGGGTCAGACGGTGATCTTCTCCGCCCACGGGGTCTCCCCGGTGGTGCATGCGGAGGCGGCGGCGCGGCAGTTGAAGACGATTGACGCGACCTGCCCGCTGGTGACGAAGGTGCACCACGAGGCGAAGCGGTTCGCCGCGACTGATTTCGACATCCTGCTGATCGGGCACGAGGGCCACGAAGAGGTCGTCGGGACCAGCGGTGAGGCGCCGGAGCACACCACGATCGTGGACGGGCCGGACGACGTACCGAACGTCACCGTGCGCGACCCGGAGAAGGTTGTCTGGCTGTCCCAGACCACGCTGTCGGTCGACGAGACGATGGAGACGGTGCGGCGGCTGCGGGAGAAGTTCCCGCTGCTGCAGGACCCGCCGAGCGACGACATCTGCTACGCCACCCAGAACCGTCAGGTCGCAGTCAAGAAGATGGCCCCCGAGGTCGACCTGATGCTGGTCGTCGGCTCCCGCAACTCGTCGAACTCGGTGCGCCTGGTCGAGGTCGCCCTCGAGTACGGCGCCAAGACCGGTCACCTGGTCGACTACGCCGCCGAGATCGACGAGAAGTGGCTCGACGGGGTCGAGTCGGTCGGTCTGAGCAGTGGCGCGAGTGTTCCGGAGATCCTGGTCCGCGACGTACTGCGCTGGCTCGCCGAGCGTGGTTACGCCGACGTCCAGGAGATCACCACGGCCGAGGAGAGCCTCACCTTCGCCCTGCCGCGCGACCTGCGGGCAGACCTGAAGGCGGCCGGACGCCCGACCACCGGCACGTCCGACCACGCCTGGACCCTCTAACTGGTCGTCACCTGGCTGCGGTCCGGACTAGTGCAGACCGCAACACTCGCTACCATCGCCAGGTGTTCTGCCGTGTTCTGGGGCCGGTTGAGGTAGAGATCGACGGACGCCCCGTCGAGCTCGGCGGTGCTGTGCCGCGGCGGCTGCTGGCGGCACTCAGCACCACCAACCGCCCGTTGCCGGACGATGAGCTCGCCGAGTTGGTCTGGGGCGCCGAACCGCCGGGCGACGTCGCCGGTGCGCTCCGCGTGGTCGTTTCACGGCTCCGTACATCGCTGGGCCAGGGTGGGCGGGATCAGGTCGTCCGCACTGAGCGCGGCTACCACCTGACCCTGCCGACCGATGCGTTCGACCACGGGCGCTTCGTTGCCACGGTGAACGACGCAGCCGCCGCACTGAGCGCCGGCCAGGCAACAGACGCCGTACGGCGGTATCAGGCGGCGCTGGAGCTGTGGCGTGGCCGACCGTGGTCTGAGCTGGACGGTGCGCCGGCGATTGCCGGATCGCAGGCCCGGTTGGACGAGCTGCACGCAGTGGCCGTTGAGGAGCTCGCAGCAGCTCAGCTCGCCGCAGGCGAGACCGCTACCGCAGTAGCTGCGCTTCGGGAGGCCGTTGCTGCTACGCCTTACCGGGAACGACGTTGGGAGCTCCTGGCCCTCGCTCTCTACCGCAGCGGTCGTCAGGCTGACGCCCTCATCGAACTGCGCACAGTGCGCGGCCTACTCGCCGATGAGCTCGGCATTGACCCAGGACCGGTACTGCGCGACATCGAACGCCGCATGCTCAGTCAGGACCCGACTCTGCTCCCAACGCCGACGGCGTACCGGCCGCCGGTCACCTCGACCGCTGGGTTCTTCGGCCGAACCGCTGAGCTGGAGCAGCTCATGCTGCGGTCCGGAGGGTTCGCGCTGGTCACCGGCGAACCGGGTATCGGGAAGTCCGCCCTTCTGGCCCAGGTCTCAGGCGAACGGGTTGTCGCAGTCCGCGTTGTCGATTGCACCGAGCCGTTCTGGACCTGGGGTGAGGTGGTGCAGCAGCTGGGCGGCTCGGTGGCTGACATGCTCGCCGGTACGTCGTTGTCCGCGGAACAGCGGTTCGCCGTCTTCGACCGGTTCGCGGAGTACTTCAGTTCGTTCGACGGTCTGACGATCCTGATCGACGATGCGCAGTGGATGGACGGCGTCTCGCTCGCACTGCTGCTGCACCTGGTCCGCCGCCGGCGCACCGACGGTGTGAAGATCGTCGTCGCGGCACGCGCGGCCGAGTTCGCCGAACGCGAGGGCGCTGCGGAGATCCAGCACCTGATCAGCCGGTACGGCGTCCACCTCGCCCTAACCGGCTTGTCCGCGGACGCGGTGGCGGAGCTGCTGGCCGGCCGCGGCGTGGCTCCAGAGGTCGTCGCCGCGATCACCGAACGGACCGGTGGCAACCCGTTGTTCGTCGAGGAGCTCAGCGGGGCGGACGGCGTACCGGAGGTGATTCGGGACGCGATCCGGCAGCACCTGCATTCGCTCAGCGCGGACTGCCGCCGGATGCTGAGTGCCGCGGCCGTGGTGGGGCGGGTGGTCGACGTACCGGTCACGAGTGCGCTCACAGGTCGCTCGGCAGTCGACGTACTCAGCCAGCTGGACGCTGCGCTCGGGCTGCAGGTGCTGGTACGGCGTGGTGCGTCGATCGAGTTCCGGCACGACCTGCTCCATGAGGTGCTGGCGACCGACCTGCCGCTCGTCGAACGGGCTGCGTTGCACCTGCGGATCGCGCAGTACCGCGAGGCCACCGCACCGGACCGGGTGTCCGACATCGCGCGGCATCGGCTGGCCGCGCTGCCGTTGGGCGACCCGGCAGTGGCGATGGCCGCCGCCGAGACTGCGGCCACGGTCGCCGTACAGAGTCTGGCGGCCGAGGATGCGGCGTCCTGGTACGAGCAGGCGCTCGCACTGACCGAGCCGGCGCCGGCAGATCGCGGTCGGCTGTTGTTGGGCGCCGGTCGAGCCTGGTTCTTGAGTGGTCTGCGGGATCGGGCGATCGAGCGCTGTGCCGAGGCTGCTGAGCTGGCACAGCGGGCCGGCGATGCAGTGCGGCTCGCCCGGGCCGCACTGGCGTTGCCGGAGTCACCGGACATCCGCTGGCTGCCGTTGGTTCAGCCATGGTGCGAGTCCGCGCTGGCCGGGCTCCCCGCGGCCGACAGCCCGTTGCGGGCTGAGGTGCTGGCACAGCTGGCGCTGACGGAGGTCTACAGCCCCGATGCAACGCGTCTGCTCGAGCTCAGTGGACAGGCGCTGGCCATGGCCGAGCGAGTAGCCGACGACGACGCGCTGCGCCTTGCGTTGCGGGCTCGGCAGATCGCTCGCTCAGCACCTGAGGGCGCGGGGGAGCGGATGACCCTCGGCGAACGCATGGTCCACCTCGGCCGGCGCAGTGCGGACTTCGACGGGGCAGCGTGGGGTCGCCTTTGGCGATTCGACGCGATGGTGCAACTCGGCGAGACACAGGCCGCCTGGTCGGAGCTGGAGGAGCTTGCCAGGGTGCTGGCTCGGCTGGGCGACGCGGGCTTCGACTGGAACGTCACTCGCTCACGCGCTGCCCTCACCATCGCCTCCGGCGGATTCGACCAGGGCCGTGAGCTGGGCAAGCGCGTTCGAGCCAGTACGCCGATGGGTGAGCTCGGCGGAACCGGCCTGTGGCTGCAGCATCCCGTGCAGATCAGCACGTTGACCGGCGACGACTTCGATGCCGAGGCGACGATGCCCGCAGTCAACGACCACCCGATCGGCAACCCGTCCTGGTTCATCCACCTGGCCCCCTGGTACCTCGCCCAGGGACGTCCGGCCGAGGCTGAACGCCTCTATCGCGCACTCGCCGCTCCTGAGACGATGCGGCCGCCCATCTTCCTGCGACTGCTCTTCGAGGCGGTGCGGGGTGGCGTCGCTGCGGAGCTCGGTGATGACGACGGCTGCCGGCACGCGTACGCCGTACTGGAGCCGTATGCCGATCTGCACGTGACTACGGGTGCTGGAATCGCGCTGGTGCTCGGGTCGGTGCAGCACTACCTCGGCGTAACGGCACCCGACGCGGACCGGGCGGCTGAACACCTGCGGGCGGCGGTACGCGCGAACGAGCTGGCCGGGTACGAGCCATTCGCTGCGCGGAGCCGCTACCACCTGGCCCGGTTGGAGCCGTCGGCCGAGCTGATCGCGGCGGCCCGGGACACCGCCGTACGGCTTGGGATGCGGCCGTTGCTGACCAGGTTGGACGCGCTCTAGCGCTGCGCCTCGATCACCACGTAGTCGACGACGAACTCGGGTATCCACTCGGTGAGCTGCGCGATCACGTCCGCCCGGGCGCCGTCGTACAGACCGGCCTGTTGCAGCAGGGGAGCGGTGTGTACGCCGATCGGGTGCCGCTCGAGGTGCGTTTGCCAGAACTCGGCCGGTGCACCGATCGGGAAGGTCAGCTGGTGTTGCGTCGGGGTCACCTTGAAGCCATGCGGGCCTAGCAACCCAGTGGCTGCGTCGGGGTCGTGCCAGATCGGCTTCGGAGGCGGAGTGAATGCACCATCCGTGGCCTGGGCGACGGCCTTGCCCAGGATGCCCATCATCTCGTCCCAGGGGCCGCCCGGCGTCCAGGCGGTCAGCAGGATGCGGCCGTCGGATGCGGTCACGCGGGCGAGCTCATCGGCGGCGGCTTGCGCGTCCGGGGCCATGATCACCGCGAAATTGGACAGCACCACGTCGGCGGAGCCATCGGGCAACGGGATGTCAGCCGCGGTCCCGTCGAGCACTGAGACCGCTAGGCCCTTCGCAGCCGCGGCTGCTGCCGTCAGCTCGCGCAGACGGGCGGCTGGCTCGATTCCGGTGACACGAGCGCCCAGCTCGGCGGCCAGCAGAGCTACGTTGCCAGTGCCGCAGCCGACATCGACCACGTGCTCAGGCAGCGCACCGACACATGCCGCACGCACGAGAACCTGCGCGGCCGGCACCAGGTCCACCGCGATCCGCTCGTACTCGCCTACACCCCAGTCGAACTCCACAGCTCCTCCTTCGTCTCAGCAACTCTCAGCTGACGGTAGGAGCCGGGCCTTTCAACCCCGTGTCAGCCGGCGGCGTCGTACTCGGCTTGGGCGTGGTTGATCGCGACGATGTGCTCTTCGGCCCACTCGCTCACAGCGGTCAGCGGCTTGATCAACGAGCTGCCCATCGGGGTGAGCGTGTAGACCACGCGCGGCGGGACCTCGGCGAAGACCTCGCGGGTGACCAGGCCGTCGCGCTCCAGCCGGCGCAGGGTCTGGGTGAGCACCTTGGGCGCGACGCTGCCGATGCCGTCACGCAGCTCGGTGAAGCGCAGGGGGCCGTGCTGCAGCAGGAGCACCGCCAGAGCGGTCCACTTGTCGCCGATGCGGTCCAGAACCACTCGCGTCCCGCACTGCGGGTTGAAGAGGTCGCCGCGCTCGTACTGCCCATTGATTACCACAAGGTACTTATAGCACGTTGAAGTAGCCAGTTACCAATCGATACTATTGGGAACAAGTTGAGATTTCATCCTTTCTGAGAGGGAACAGTATGAAGATCGCGGTCTATGGCGCGAGTGGCATGGTCGGTAGCCGGATCGTCGCCGAGGCGGCGGCTCGTGGGCACGAGGTCACCGGTGTGACCCGCTCCGGTGCCGACCTCCCGGCCGGGGTGCGGAGCGTCCAGGCCAGCGCGAACGACATCGCGTCGGTCAAGGAGATCGTCGGTGACGCGGACGTGGTCGCCGTGGCGCTCGGCCCGAGCCGCACCGGCGGCAGCCACCAGGACTACCTCGACGCGGTCGACAACCTGATCGCGGCCGCCCGCGGTACCGAGACGCGGCTGCTGGTCGTGGGTGGCACCGGCGGACTGACCCTCGGTGGGCAGCGTGTGCTCGACGGTCCGGACTTCCCGGCCGAGTACAAGCCGGAGTCGCTGACTGTTGCCACGGCGCTCGAGACGCTGCGCGCCACCGACGAGAGCGTGAACTGGACGATGCTGCACCCGGCGTACGTGATCCAGCCGGGCGAGCGCACCGGCACCTTCCGTCTCGGTCAGGACGAGCCGGTCGGTCACGAGATCTCGGCCGAGGACTTCGCGGTCGCGGTGCTCGACGAGTTCGAGAAGCCGGCGCACAACCGGGCGCGGTTCACCGTCGGCTACTGACTCAGTGGCTTGCCCAGGTACCCGCGGGCGATCATCGTCACCCATTGGTAGACGGCGTCCTCCGCGGGTGCCAGCGGGCCGGGCTGGAAGTGCGGCGACTCGGCACCGCGCTGCACCGACTCGCAGGCGGCCCAGTCCTCGCGATTCGTGACGTCCCAGAACTCCACGGCGTACGACGGATCCTGCACCTCGGCCGGGAAGTACCAGGAACACTCGATCGCGGTCAGCCCCGGCGAACGCGGTTCCATCCGGTGCGTCATCACGTAATCCGGGTGCAGTGAGATGAGCAGGTTCGGGAACAGCCCGAGATAGTTCACGCGGCGCGGATCCACGCTGGGCAGCAGGACGCCGTACGAGCGGCCGTCGAGCGACATCGTCTCGGCCTCCGGCCGCAGGTCCATCAGGCCGCCGACCCAGGCGCCGGGCAGGTTCCAGTTGTCGCCGGAGGTCGGTGGCGAGACCTTGCACAGCTCGGGATGGATCAGTGGACAGTGGTAGCACTCGTGGTAGTTCTCCACGATCGTCTTCCAGTTCGACGCGACGTCGTACTGGTGTCTGGCCTTGAGAACCAGGCTCTCCGGCGCATAGGGGGCGATGAGGTCGGTGAGCCCGCCGACGTGCTCGGCGAACGACGTCGCCGTACCGGTCGCGTTCACGAACAGCCACCCCTGCCAGACCTCGGCCGGCAGCTCGACCAGCCCGTACGGCGCTGGGTCGAACGACTCGCCCATTCGGGGCGCGGCCTTCACGGCGCCGGTGAGTTCGTACGACCAACCGTGGTACGGGCAGACCACTGCGCGGCGGTCGCTCGATGCGCCCTTTTGCAGGAGTTCGTGACCGCGGTGCCGACAGGTGTTCGCGAACGCCCGCGGCCGATCGCCGAACGTCAGCAGGACGCTGATGTCGCCGATCGTCAGCTCCTGATGCGTGCTGGCCGACAGCTCAGCCGCGCGGCCGAGGCAGGTCCAGCTGCCGGCGAAGAAGTGTCGCCGTTCCCACGCGAGTACGGCGGGATCGGTGTAGGCGGCCTGCGGCAGCATGACGGATTCGCCGTGCGGGCGCAGGGAGGCTTCCAGGGCGCGGGGATCGACGGGCGCGTTCACCATCCATCCACTATCGGCGCTGGAGCTGTTCGGCGTACAGGTTGAGCATGTCCTGCCAGTCGTCGCCGGTGGAGGTGAGGTCGAGCCGGGTACCTCCGTTCGCCGGAGTGAACGTGACGGTGACGTGGTCGGCGCGCTGTGGGTCGCGGTTGGGATGCCAGGTGAAGCTGAGGGACTTGGCGGGGTCCCAGTCCGAGACGGTTCCCCGCCATCCCCCGATGGAGTCGTGCAGGCGGGCACCGACAGCGCCCTCAGCGTTCAGGAATGCCGTGAAGGCGATGGATGCCCGCTCGGGGTCGACCGGGACATCCACCGTCCGCTTCAGCATGTGTTCAGTGGATCAGCTTCAGTTGAAGGGGTCCAGCGTCAGGTAGGCCTGGGCCGGGTTGCCGTCGTGGACGAGGGCCTCGTGCGCGCCGACGTCGTCGAAGGCGAAGCCGTACGCCTTACCGTCCACCATCTGCTGGTGGACCTTCTTCGAGTACTGGTTGGTGACGCCGTCCTGGTAGAAGTTGGCGTTGTTCGCGTCAGGCTGGTTCGGGTTCACCAGCAGCGTCGACCGGTTGTACCCCGCGCAGAGTGTGCGGGAGATCGGTCCGCGGACCAGGTCGTTCGGTGCGTCGAGCAGCTTGAAGCAACCGAAGATGCTGGCCGAATCAGGCTTCTGGAACGACGTGACCGTCTGGCCTGAGCTGTTGGTGAAGTTCATCGTGTTGCCGGACACGCGACCGAAGTACTTGGTGTTCGGCTGGTTGGAGAACGGCGTCACGGTCAACGTCTGCGAGCTGTACTTCGACCACACCCGGTTCACGTAGTCATCCATCACGTTCGCCGCCAGGCCGCCGGTTTCCACGCCGTACAAGGGGGATAGCGCGCGGAGGGTGCCGCCGTTCGGCGCGGTCTGGATCAGGCCGGCCCAGCCGGGTTGGCTGCGCAGCGAGTTGAAGAACGCGTTGTAGCCGCCGGGCTTCAGGTGGCCGGTGGTCTTGGTGGTACCGCCGGTGGGTTGCACACCGACGGCGTACGGGACCGAGAACATGTCGACCTGCGTGCTGTTGATCCACAGACCGGAGTCGTTGAGCGTGTACTCCGACCAGCTGAACAAGATGTTGCGGTTCGGGTCCGACGGATTCTGTACGGCGGGCTGCACCAGGCCGCCCGTGGTCAGTTTGAACACCAATTTCTGCCCGTAAGAGAAATAGACGCGCCCGGAGAACTTGGGCATCCGTATGGTGAGGGACTGGCCGTTGGCCGGGCCGGGGATCGATGCGTCGGGTGCCGGAGTTGGCGGGTTGCCGCCGGCCGGCCAGGCGTGGAAGTTGCCGGCCGAGTCGGCCCAGCCCTGCTGGCCGGTGGCCAGGTTTGTACCGAGGTTGTAGATGTAGAGGGCGTCACCACGGCCCGAGTTGTTGCTGATTTTCAGCGGAATGGTGGCCGGCACGGCCGCCGCCGGGGTACCGCTGCCGGCGGTGAGCAGACCGGCCGCGGTCACCAGAGCCGCGACGATCGCCGGGAGATGAAGTCTTTTGCGCACTTGTTCCTCCTCAGATCTGTCCCACGGTGAGAAGGCGATGCACACGGGCGGCGAGGGACGGGAGGGCGCCGTCCGTGGGTGTTTGAGAGCGCTCTCATCCTCCCGTCAATTCACCCCATGCTGTCAACAGTTCACTGTTGTCGGATCCCCGCCAACTTGATGCAATAGCAGTGTGTGATCCGTCGAGTACGCTGCGTCGCCCACAGGGTCTCCGCCATCCGCCGCTCTCCGACATGCGATGTCGCTTCCAGCGGGAGATCATCAGGCCTTGGGTCGACCAGATCACTCAGTGAGGAAAGGGAAGCAATGGCAGGCACGATCTGGATCCCCGGAGCGGAACGGATAACGCCGTCCGCGCCCGGTGGCAACATCACCTCCAACGCACCGCCGCGCGTGGTCTGGCACACCACCGAGGCTGACCCCGGTACGTCGTCCGTCTGGTCGGCGATGATCCGGGTACTGAAGAACAAGTCCGCCGAACCGCAGGTTCTGTGGGACCCGCTGACCGACCGGCTCGGTCAGTTCATGCCGCTGAACGTCGGCGGCCGCGCCTTGCGCAACGACGGTTCGACGATGACGAACCGGGTCGGCCAGGTCTGTATCCAGATCGAGGTGATCGGCCGCGCCGCCAAGCCGTTCACCGGCTACTGGAAGCCGGGTAAGAACTTCCGGGCCTTCATGGCCGCGGTCCGGAGCTGGGGAATCAAGGAGGTCTGGCCCGCCGGACCGCCCCCGCGGTTCATCGCCAGTCCGCCCCACAATGTGCCCGAGTCGCCCCGCAGCCGGACCATCTGGCTGAACCGGGGCGGTCATTACGGCCACAGCCACATTCCCGGGAACGACCACGGGGATCCAGGGGGCATCAGCACGTCCGCATTGTTCGCCGCCGGCGGCACGACACCGAAGGAGCTGTTCACCGTGGGGCAGTACGAGAACCTGATGCAGCAGATCAAGAACGAAGGCGCCGCCACCCGCCAGGAGGTCCGCCGCCAGGCCATCTGGTCCCTCCGGTACGGCGTCCAGACCGAGGACGAGCGCGCTCGCGCGGACAAGGCGTTCGACGACGCGATCGAGGCGGGCAAGACACTCGCCGAGGCGATCGCGGCGGTGGCGTCCGTGATGCGCCCGATCGATGCCGATCTCGAGCGTCGCGCCCGTAAGAACGGCTGATTTCCACAGATTGCCGGACCACACCGGGTAGGTGCTCAGAAACTGTCGGTGGTGTCCGGCACCATCTGTGACATGAGTGGCGCGACGGTATTACTGGTGCTGTTGTTCCTGGCGGTGGGCTTGTTGCTGGGAGCTGGCGGCGGAGTGCTCTGGGCGCGCGGCCGCGATGGCGCCGCGCTCGCCCGGATCACTGCCGAGCGGGACGCGGCCGAGGACCGGGTCGTCGAGCTGACCCAGGAGCGGACGGCGGTCGGCCAGCAAATGGGCGGCCAGGCCGTGGTCAAGGAGGCGCTCGACCGGCTGCACGCCCAGCTGAATCAGCTGGAGCAAGGCCGGGCTGCCTGGCAGAGTCAGCTGCACCAACAGGTCCATGAGGTGCGGATGAGTGGCGAGGCTTTACGCCGCGAGACCGCGTCCCTGTCGACCGCGCTCCGAAAACCCCAGGTCCGCGGCCGCTGGGGCGAGATGCACCTGCGGCGGACGGTCGAGCTGGCCGGCATGGTCGCCCACTGCGACTTCACCGAGCAGACGACCACCTTCGGTTCCGGCTCTGGCGAGGAAGGGGTGCTGCGCCCGGACCTCGTCGTACGGCTTGCTGAGGGCAAGAACCTGGTCGTCGACTCCAAGGTCCCGCTGGCGGCCTTCCTCGAGGCGGCCGAGTCCGACGACCCGGACTTCCGCGAGGACCGCTTGCGCGCCCACGCCCGCCACCTGCGCATCCACGTCGACCAGTTGGCCGCAAAGGCGTACTGGACCCGGCTGTCGCCGTCACCGGAGTTCGTGATCCTGTTCGTGCCAGGCGAGTCGTTCCTGTCCGCGGCCCTAGACGTCGAGCCCTCCCTCCTCGAGTACGCGGCCGAGCGCCGAGTAATCCTCGCAACCCCCACCACGCTGATCGCCACCCTGCGCGCCGCCGCCTACGCCTGGAACCAGTCGGCCCTGACCGAATCCGCCCAACAGGTCTTCGAACTAGGCCGCGAACTCTACGACCGCCTCTCCGTCATGGGCGACCACCTAGGCCGAGTAGGCCGCTCCCTCACCTCAGCCGTCGAGGCCTACAACGGCACAGTCGGCTCGTTCGAACGCCGAGTCTTCATCACCGCCCGCAAACTGAGAGACCTCCACGTCACCGAAGCCGAACTAACCGCCATGGAATCCATAGAAGCCTCAGTCCGCCCCCTCACCGCCCCCGAGTTCCTAGTAGCCGAAGACCAAGAACCCATCCGCCGCTGGCCCCTCCCAGACGCCGAGCACCGCCCACCCTTGGCCCCACCCCAAGCCGGCTGAAAACCACAACTGCCTGACCCATTGCGAGGTCAGGCAGTTGTCAAACTAGCTGGTTCAGGGTTGCTTGCAGTCCATGGCCAGGAAGGAGTAGCCCTTCGCCGCCAGCAGGGTGAGTGCTTTGTCGAGTGCGGCGACCGTCTGCGAGCGGTCACCACCGCCGTCGTGCATCAGGATGATGTTGTGGTTGTGCGCGTTGTTCATGATGTTCTGCACGATCGCGTTCACACCTGGCCGGGCCCAGTCCCGCGGGTCGACATCCCAGAGCACCTGGACCATGCCGGCCGCCTTGATATCGGCGCGCACCTTCGGATTCGTCGCGCCGTACGGCGGGCGGAAGCACGTCGACTTCGGTCCGTCGAAGATCTGCCGGTGCCGCTCGGCCGCCGAGATCGCGGTCAGCTGCGGGTGCGAGATCGAGTGACTGCCAATAGCGTTGCCTGAGGCAAGCACTTGCTCGCGCAGCCCCGGGTGCGCGGCTTCCATGTTGCCGAGCTGGAAGAAGGTCGCGTGGGCGTTGTGTTTCGCCAGCACCTCAAGGACCTTCGGCGTCCAGTACGGATCGGGCCCGTCGTCGAAGCTGAAGAACAACACCTTCTTGTTCTTACCCTTCACCAGATTCGCGGTCGGGTCATCAGCAGGCTTGCCCGGCGTCGACGGCGGCGGGCTGCTCGGCGTTTGCGTCGGCTGCCCCGACGGCTCGCTCGCCGGTGCGTTGTTCGGCGGCGGCGGTGACGTCTGTGTGGTCGCGGCGGCCGGATGTGGCTGGCGTTCGTGTCCCAGCGCCAGGACCAGCAACGCACCGGCGACGACGACCAGCGCCACCCCGGTCGCGATGAATGCGGCGAACTTTCGGGACATGATGCTCCCTCTCTAGCAGGCGGATGTTCCCCAGTTGCTCCCCCTCAGGAGCCTCACATCCAAGAGACGCCTCAACCCCTTCCAGGGTTGGCATCTTCGTGTTGCGGTGAGGTCTCAGCGCCTTCACGATCAGCGGGATTCGCGTGCCGTGTGACCTCGGTCGCACGCGGCGTCGCAACCGTTGCCGGCACTCCGCGGTGATAGAGCCTGCCCTCGAGCGCCTTGACACTCGCGACCAGCACGAAGCTCATGCTGACCAGCAACGCCCACGCCCCGAACTTCGCCGGATGAACGAGCCGCCACACATCGACCTGGTCCGGATAGTTCCACGCATCCAGGAACGTCCCGAAGTTCTCCGCGATCCACAAGAAGAACCCGATCAGCCCGAACGACAACGCCAGCGGCATCCGATGACGCCGTACTCCGACCGTGAAGAAGACCCACGTCCGGCGCAGCACCACCAGCAGCGCGACAGCGATCGGGATCCGCAGATCGGGGATCCAGTGATGGGTGAAGAAGTTCGCATAGATCAGTACAGCGAGGATCGTGGTCGCGACCGGGCGATAGCCACTGACCCGCAGATCGAACCGCCGCCAGGCCTGACAGATGTAGCTGCCGACCGCGGCGTACATGAAACCGGCGAACAGCGGTACGCCGCCGACCTTGGTGACCGCGTCACCCGGGTACTGCCACGACCCGATCCGGACCTTGAAGATCTCCAGCGCGAGACCGACCAGGTGGAACCCGAAGATGACCGCGACCTCCCGCCACGTCTCCAGTCGCACGACCCAGAACCCCAGCGTCAGGACAAGGCAGTAGATCAGCAGAGCGTCGTACCGGGCGATCGGCAGCTCGACGTACTTGGAGATCGCGAGCCCGGCGAAGAGGAACGCCGGGAAGAGACACGAGACCAGTTCGAGCAGACCGAACCGCAGGAACTGCACGCAGCCGAACACGAAGCGTGAGCGTTCCGGGACGAGCTTTCGCCAACTGGTCACAGACTGGAGACGTCGCTTGCCCCCGGCTGGTTCGGTCCGGATAAATGATCGGCAAGGGGAGGAGCCCATGGAACCGAAGGTGGTCTACGAAACGGACCGGTTGCTCGTGCGGGACTGGGCGCCCGCCGATGGTGACCGGGTGTTCGACATCTACCGGCGCTGGGAGGTCGCGCGCTGGCTCGGCGCCGACCCGAAGGTGATGGCCGACCGCGATACCGCGAACCGGGTGATCGACCGCTGGAACGAGCGGAACCAGGACCCGACGTACGGGGTCTGGGCCGTGCACGAACGAGCGACCGACACCGTCGCCGGGACCGTGCTGCTGGTCCCGCTGCCGGATCCCTCCGACGGGACCGCGGCGCGCGGCGAGGTGGAGGTCGGCTGGCACTTCCACCCGGACGCCTGGGGCCGCGGCCTGGCCACGGAGGCGGCCCGCGGCGCGATCGGCCACGGATTCAAGGCCGGCCTGGCCCAGATCTACGCGGTAGTCCGCCCCGACAACGCCGCGTCGCTCGCCGTCTGCCACCGCCTCGGCATGCGTTCACTCGGCCGTACTACACGCTGGTACGACGCCGAGTTGGAGTCCTTCCTGATCTGAATTGGGGTCAACCGCCTCCACCCGCGTACTCTTGACGCCCGTGGCACTCACCATCGGAATCGTCGGGCTCCCCAACGCGGGCAAGTCCACGCTCTTCAACGCGCTGACCAAGAACAACGTGCTCGCGGCGAACTACCCGTTCGCGACGATCGAGCCGAACGTCGGGGTCGTCGGCGTACCGGACGCCCGCCTGGGCAAGCTCGCCGAGCTCTACAACTCCGCGAAGGTGATCCCGGCCACCGTCCAGTTCGTCGACATCGCCGGCATCGTCCGCGGCGCCTCCGAGGGCGAGGGCCTGGGCAACAAGTTCCTCAGCCACATCCGCGAGTCCGACGCGATCTGCCAGGTCACCCGCGTCTTCCGCGACGACGACGTCACCCACGTCGACGGCAAGGTCTCACCCGCCGACGACATCTCGACGATCCAGACCGAGCTGATCCTCGCCGACCTGCAGACCGTCGAGAAGGCGATCCCGCGCCTGGAGAAGGAGACCCGCCTCAAGAAAGAGGCCGCGGTCACCCTCGAAGCCGTCCGCGCCGCCCAGAAACACCTCGAGGCCGGTACGCCGATCATCGCCACCGACGTCGACCGCGACGCCATCCGCGAACTCATGCTGATGACCGCCAAGCCCTACCTCTTCGTCTTCAACTGCGACGCCGACGAACTCGCCGACGAACCACTGAAGCAGCAGATGCGCGACCTGGTAGCCCCCGCCGAAGCCATCTTCCTCGACGCCAAGTTCGAAGCCGAACTCGTCGAACTCGGCGACGAGGACGAAGCCCGCGAGATGCTGTCCGAAATGGGCATCGAAGAACCAGGCCTCGACGTCCTGGCCCGCGTAGGCTTCGACACCCTGGGCCTCCAGACCTACCTCACCGCCGGCCCCAAAGAAGCCCGAGCCTGGACCATCAAGCGCGGCGCCACCGCCCCCGAAGCCGCCGGCGTCATCCACACCGACTTCCAGCGCGGCTTCATCAAAGCCGAAATCGTCTCCTTCGAAGACCTCGTAGCAGCCGGCACCATGACCGCCGCCCGCGCCGCCGGCAAAGTCCGCATGGAAGGCAAGGACTACACCATGCAAGACGGCGACGTAGTCGAATTCCGCTTCAACGTCTAAACGACACCACCTCCGGCGGCGACTGCTCCCTTTGGCGCCTCCGGCACAAGCACGCAAGGCAGCCCCGCCCGATCCCGGCGGGGGCCCGCAGGCCGCAGGCGGGACCGATTCAGGATCGTTCTCGACACCGCCAGGCGTGAACCGCTGGTCGGGATCGCACGGCGAGCTCACCGACCGAACAATCCTGTGATCCGCTGTCCACGCCTGGCTGCACACGTCGAAACGCGTCGCGGTGGCACTGCCCATGAGCAGGCTTCTATGCGGCGGCCCGGTTGGGTGTGTGCTTCCGGCCGGCGACCGAGCGGTACCTGTGGTTCGGCTTTCCGAGGGTCGGGTGGCTCACGGCCCAGGCGGCGGCGTTGATGATTGCCGACTTGACGCGTGCGGCCGTGCGGCCGCGGAGGGCTCCGGACTTCGCGCGCGCGTCACTGTCGACCAGTTGGAAGAGTCCGTCGTTGCGGCCGAGGCTGATGTGGTTGCCGATGTGGGAGAAGGTGGTCGGCGTGACCTTGCGACCGGTCAGATCCCCGATGATCGCGGCCGTCGCCGCCTTGCTGGTGGGTCCCGCCGAAGCACACGACATCGGGTAGGGCAGGCCGTTGTCGCCGATGACGAAGACGCTGTCACCGGCGGCGTAGACGTTCGGGTGGGAGACCGACCGCAGCTGCCGGTCGACCGTGATCTGTCCGTTGGGTTCCACCTGCAGGCCGCTGGCGGCGGCGATCGGGTG
Source organism: Kribbella yunnanensis (assembly GCF_039529655.1). Classification (NCBI taxonomy): domain Bacteria; kingdom Bacillati; phylum Actinomycetota; class Actinomycetes; order Propionibacteriales; family Kribbellaceae; genus Kribbella; species Kribbella yunnanensis. The sequence continues at coordinate 127,194 of NZ_BAAANF010000010.1, forward strand.
GACGGCGAACCCGGCGCACCACACGGTCGCATC
>NZ_BAAANF010000010.1:127265-210395 GCF_039529655.1 Kribbella yunnanensis
GCACGATGGTGGCGTGCTGGTGGACGGTGATGTGGAGCCGGTCGAAGGCACGCTGCAGGTGCCGGCGGGCCTTGGGACCCAGCGAGGCGCCGAGTTCACCGCGGGTAACGAGGCTTATCCGCAGTCCCGGACGGGATTCGGCGAGCTCGGTGGCCGTCTCGATCGCGGTCAGATTGCCGCCGACCACTAGCACGTGCCCGCCCTCGTCCAGGTCGTCCAGGCGTGTGCGCAGGCGCAGCGCGGCAGGCCGCGCCGCCACGTGGAAGGCGTGCTCGTCGACGCCGGGAACGCCGTGGTCGGCGGTGGTGCTGCCGAGCGCGTAGAGGAGGGTATCGTATTCGAGCCGGTTGACCCCGTCGCCGTCGGTAACGGTGACGGTCCGGTGCTCGGCGTTGACGTCGGTGACCCGTGCCAGGCGCAGCTGGATTCCGGTGCCCGCGAATACCTTCGACAGCGGGCGGTCGCGCAGCTGCTGGCCGGCGGCGAGCTGATGCAGGCGCAGCCGTTCGACGAAATCGGGTTCGGCGTTGACCACGGTGATCTCGAAGTCGTCGGGGTGCAGTTGGCGGGCGAGGAAGGTGGCGGAGAAGGCTCCGGCGTAGCCGGCCCCGAGAACAACGATGCGGTGCTTCATGGTTGAGACTCCTGTCCGGTTCAGGTGATGGTCGAAAGACACCGGCGGCCGCGATTTCCTGACAGCTTCGACCAGTGCTGTGACACGGACCACTTCTCGCGTCGCTTCCGATCGATGATCTCCCGGCCGGAACCAGGGCGGCGCCGGGCAAGCGACGAGCCACACGGCAAGGTGATCTGCTTCACAACCTGTCAGAACCTTCGTCGCTGCGGTGTCTTGTTCCCGACCCCACTCGGATCGAAGGAGACACCATGGGCAGAAGCATCGAGGTGGTCGTGCTCGGCGGCGGCTACGCGGGAGTGATGGCGGCCAACCGTCTGAGGCAGGGCGACAAGGTCAAGGTGACCGTGGTCAATCCGCGACAGGTCTTCGTACCCCGGCTGCGGCTGCACCAGTTGGTGGGCGGAACCCATGATGCGGTCGTCGACTACCGGGAGGTGCTCGCCGAGGGCGTCGAACTGGTGGTCGACAGTGCGACGCACATCGACGCGGTCGGGCGAACCGTGAGCCTCGCCGAGGGTGGCAGCATCGGCTACGACTATCTGATCTATGCGGTCGGCAGCCTCAGCGCCGGACCGCAGGTGCCGGGCATTGCCGAATTCGCTTATCCGGTCGCGACTCTGGAGGCCGCGCAGCGGCTGCGGTCGGTGCTTTTGGACACGCCTGTCACGGCGACGGTGACGGTCGTCGGAGGCGGTCCGGTTGGTACCGAGACCGCTGCGGAACTCGCCGAACAGGGGCGCAGCGTCAGACTGGTCTGCGGCGGCGTCCTCGCCCCGAACCTGCACCCCAGCGCTCGGCGCACAGCCCGCAAATACCTCACCAAACTGGGTGTCGAGGTGATCGAAGGCCCGGATACGTCGGTCACTGCCGTGCGAGCGGGAAGCGTCGAACTCGGAGACGGCCGCGCGCTGGCGAGTCAGGTCACCATTTGGACTGCGGGTTTCGGTGTGCCCGATCTGGCCGACCGCAGCGGGCTGCGCACCGATGCCGCCGGGCGGCTGCTCACCGACGAGACACTGACCAGCATCGACAGCGATCGCATCATCGCGGCGGGCGACGCGTCGGCGCCGTCGGACCTGCCGTTCCGGATGAGTGCCTACATCGCTGGATGCCTGGGCGCCCACGCCGCCGACACAGTGCTGGCCCGGATCGCGGATGAGCCGCCGGCGCCGATCGACCTGGCCTTCCAGGCGATGTGCTTCAGCTTCGGCCGCGGTACCGGGATCTTCCAACTCCTCCACAAGGACGACACGGCAAAGCGGGTGTACTTTCCTGGGTTCATGGGCCGCAAGCTCAAGGAGTATTCCTGCGCAGCCAGCGTCAAGCACCTTGCGACCGAGGCGCACAAGCCGGGCTCGCACCACTGGCCGAAGGATGGTGGACACCGGCCGGCCCTGCTACGAGCCCGGAACGAGAACGTGACGACACCGAGCGCGTAGACACCGTTTCGTCGTTGTCACCAGTGGCACGGTGTGCGGCAGCGTCCGAAACGAGGACGGCCGCGCTGGATGCCCGTACTCACGACCCGCCCTCCAGGAGAGGAATTCATGCCCACGACAGGTGACGGTGACCACGCCACCCTCGCGGCGACGGAAACGTTTGTCGCGCACCGCAATCTGCTGTTCACCGTCGCCTACGAGATGCTCGGATCCGCGGCAGACGCCGACGACGTGCTGCAGGAAACCTGGTTGCGCTGGGTCGGCGTCGACGCGGCGCACGTCGACGACCCGCGCGCCTACCTGGTGCGCATCACCACGCGGCAGGCGCTCAACCGGCTTCGTTCGGCGAAGCGCCGGCGGGAGGCGTACGTGGGCTCCTGGCTGCCGGAGCCGCTGCTCACCACTCGGGACGTGGCCGACGATGTGGAACTCGCCGAAAGCGTGTCGATGGGGTTGATGGTCGTGCTCGAGACCTTGGCCCCGACCGAACGAGCGGTCTTCGTGCTGCGCGAAGCGTTCGGGTTGGGTTATGACGAGATCGCGGACGCGGTGGAGAAGTCCCCCGCCGCCGTGTACCAGATCGCCCACCGCGCTCGCCGCCACGTCGAAGCCCGCCGTCCGCGCCGCGCGGTCACCGCGCGCGAGGCGCAAGCCGTTGTCGAAGCGTTCCGGCGCGCACTCGAGACCCGGGACCTGCAGGGCCTGCTCGACGTACTCGCCCCGGACGTGGTGGTGATCAGCGACGGCGGCGGCATCAAGCAGGCCGGCACCCGGCCGGTCATCGGCGCGGACAAGGCGGCGCGGTTCATGGTCGGGGGCCTCACCAAGCACGACGTCGTGCTCGCCGTCGAACCGACCGCGATCAACGGCAGCCCCGCATTGGCGCTGCAAGTCGACGGGGAACTCGACGGTGTCATCGCGGTGCGGGTCGAGGACACCCGCATCACCGGTCTCTACTTCGTCCGCAACCCGCACAAACTGACCCACATCGACACCGAAACTCCACTCACCCTGCGCTGACATCAGCCACGACCCAACCATTCAAGGGAGTTCCATGACCACGCGGGCATCGCTCACCACCGACGCGCTTCCGTCGCGATGGCCAACCGTGGCCGGAGCGGTCGTCCTGCTCACGACGCTTACCAGCGTATTACTCATCGCCTTCGCCTGGCCGTCGGTGCGGTCCTCGGTGCACGATGTGCCGATCGCCGTCGCCGGGCAGACCGCCGCGGTCGCCCAGGTCCGGACCGCGCTCGAGCAGCGTGCGCCGGGCGGCTTCGACATCACCGAAGTCGCCGACACCGCGAGCGCGGAGCAACTCATCCGCGACCGGCAGGTGTACGGAGCCATAGATCTCAGCTCCGGCACCCCGCAAGTCATCATCGCCTCCGCCGCCAGCACCGCGGTCGCCCAAACCCTGCAGACCATGGCGACCGGACTCGGACAGCGCGGCAACGCCGGACCGCCGGTGGCGGTCCGCGACCTCGCGGCCCTGCCCGCCGACGACCCGCGCGGGGCCGGCCTGTCCGCCGGTGCCCTGCCGCTGGTCATGGGTGGCCTGCTCGCCACGGTGCTGCTGACCAGGCTCGTGCGTGGCACCGGTCGCCGCATCGCCGGGACACTGGCCTTCGCGGTCACCGCCGGCCTAGCCGTGGCGGGGATCCTGCAGTTCTGGTTCGGCTCGCTCAGCGGCTCCTACCCGGCCAATACCGGTGCTGTTGCCTTGAGCATCGCGGCGGTCTCTCTGACCGTTCTCGGGCTCGAATCGCTGTTCGGCTATGCCGGGATCGGGATCGGCGCCGTGATCATGATGCTCATCGGCAACCCGCTCTCGGGGACCGCTACCGCCCCCGAAATGCTGCCCGGCTGGTCCGGCGCACTCGGGCAGCTGCTGCCGCCCGGAGCCGGCGGTCGGTTACTGCGATCGACCGCCTTCTTCGACGGTCGAGGCGCTGCTGCCACCGTCACCGTCCTGGTCCTTTGGGCCACACTCGGAGTAGCGCTGTGCCTGATCGGCGGCCTGCGCGCACACCGCGCCATCTCGAACCCTGAAAGCGCAATTCGAAAGGAGTAAGAGCAAACGCAATTCCCGCGCCGTCGCCAATGTCCCGCAGCGACGACGGACGATGCGCTACGCCCAGCCGGCCGGCGTCGGCGATCCGTCCCTCGTGGTGTTCCGTAGGGCTGTTCCGGCGAATCCTGTCCTGTGGAACGATCGGGCAGTGATCGAGCCCCTTCCACGTCGGATACGGCGGATCTTCAGCCGTGTACGGCGTAAGCAGTGGGACAAGGCCGCCAGAACTCTGGGCCTGGATCCGGACCTTCTCGTCAGCCGCGCCAAAACACGTGCCGAGCAGTACCCGGATGCCTTCGAACGAGCGGTAGCCGACGCGCAGGACATTCCCGGAGCCGACGAGGTCGGTGCTCGGATCCTGCCGGCCCTGCGCGAACACTGCAAACGCCTCATGCAGCAACTTGCCTCAGATGTCTGAGCCTTCCTTGCTGCGTTTCGGGTTCGAGCTTCGGCCCGTGGCGGAGGTCGCGCCGTGGGGTGGTGACAAGCCGAACCTGCACTGGTTCGGTCTGACCGATGGTTGGTACTGGATCGAGCTCGGCGATGTCCGGCTGCTGAAGTTCGCTGCTGACTACGAGGTCCCGTACGTCGATTACTACGTGGTCCGGCTGTGGGAGGACCTGCTCCAACTGCTTCCGGTGGCGCTGGAGGAGGTGCCGGCTGATCTGCTCGGCTTCACAGCTTCCGATGGCGGTGGCTGGAATGAGGTCGAGTCCGACGCGGCCGAGGCCGCCATGGACTGCTGGGCCTCACGGTCTCTCTACTTCGGGTACCTCCGCGACTCACCATCGCTGCGATGCTGGCGAACCGGAGACCAGATCGTCGTCGACTGGAGTGCGCCGGCCAACTTCGCCGAACCGCGAGCCTTGCGAACGACGATCGCTGTCCCCGAGTTCATCGCTGCCATCGAGCAATTCGATGCTGCACTGATGACCGCGATGGAACGCCGCGTCGCCGAAGTCGAGGGCGCTCCGCCGTCAGGCATCGCACTGGACCTCGAACACCTGCGCACTGAACACCACGACCGTGTCGGCTGGCTGACCCGCGCCCGATCACGCCGTCAGGCGACGGACTGGGGCGTCGTACGCACAGGCGCCGTACAGCTGACTGGATAGCTGTTCCTGAAGGCTGGCTGAAGGTTCGTCGGGAGAGTTGTGTTGTCGGCGTTCTTGGAGCTAGGGGGAGTTATGTCTGAGTCGTACTGGCGGTTTTGTTATGTCGGGGCGGATGGTGAGGAGATCTGTCATGACCTGTACGTCCCGGTGGATCCTGAGGTTGATGAGGTTCTGAAGGGGCAGCTCAAGGAGTTGGGTGGGCTGCAGGAGGTTGTCGGGCAGGTGACGGATTCGGCGTTGCAGGTGCGGCTTGTCGAGGTGTTGGACGAGGCGGCTGCGCGGTTGAATCTGGGGCTGCCGGAGGGGTTCGTGCTGCGTCGCGCCGATGTCGGTGCGTTCGCGAAAAAGGAACAGTTCTTCGGTGTGCCGGGTGTGGTGGGCATGACGCATGTCGACGCGTTCAACACGCTCCGGGCTGAGGGGTACGGCGTGAAGACCGTTTGGGAGTGGACGAGCCCGGCCGAGGAGAACACCGTCACCGACCAGAGCCCGACCGGCGGTTCGTTCAACCTGCCGCCCACAGTCGTCAACATCTGGGTCCGCACTCTCCCGCCCGAGCCCGACATCCCGGACGAGACCGAATTCCTCCTGGAGTAGCTAAAGGCGTCTGTGTTAGCCTTTAAAGGACTTATTGGCGAGCATGGTCGGCGTTAGAGGTGGGTGGCATGGCTCGGTCCCCGGTGCCCGTGCGTACGCGGCTCGCCGCTGAGCAGCTCGGTGCGCACCTCACCGCCTGGCGGAAGCTGAACGGCCTGACGGCGGCGCAGGTCGCGGATCGGGCCGGGATCACGCGCGACACCCTGCGCAAGCTCGAGCACGGTGATCCGACCGTCGGTCTCGAGCCGTTTCTGAACGTGGCCCGGGTTCTGGGCGCGCTGGACCGGCTCGTCGACGCCCTCGATCCGTACGAGACCGATCTCGGCCGGGCCCGGGCCGACCAGGCGCTGCCGAAGCGGGTGCGGAGGTGAGCGATCAGGTCCTGGTGTCGGTCGAGCTCGAAGGACGAACCGTGCCGGTCGGTACGGCGTACTTCCGCAGACGCCGCAACGTGCTGACCACGACCTTCCGGTACGACGAGCGATACCTCGCGATGCCGACGGCGTACGCGATCGATCCCGCGATGTCGCTGATCGACGGGACGCACAACATCTCCGGACTACCGGGGGCGTTGTCCGACTGCTCCCCTGATCGATGGGGCCGGAACCTGATCGCCAAACTCCTGCGCGGCCAGGCGCGGGGAGCGGGGAGGACCATCCCCTCGATCGGTGAGGTCGACTACCTGCTGGGCGTCAGCGACTTCACCCGGCAGGGAGCGCTGCGCTTCCAGACCGATCGCGACGGTCCCTACCTGGATCCGGAGTTGAATGTTCCGAAGCTGGTGGAACTGCCTCGCCTGCTCCGAGCCGCCGATGCGATTGCCCGGGATCCCGACGATGTGTCGGCGCTCAAGGACTTGCTGGACGCGGGCTCGGGATCGCTGGGTGGTGCCCGGCCGAAGGCTTCCGTGCGCGACTCCGAGCGATTGTGCATAGCGAAGTTTCCGCATCACAGCGACGACTGGAATGTGATCGCCTGGGAGAAGACGGCACTCGACCTCGCTGAGCGCGCCGGCATCGACGTACCCGTCCGGCAACTCGTCGGAGTGGGCGGCCGGCCCGTGCTCGTGCTCGACCGCTTCGATCGGGCAGGCGGCCGGCGGGTCGGTTATGTCAGCGCCATGACGCTGATCCAGCGAGCGGACGGTGACCCGGCCGACTATCTGGAGGTGGCCGAGACGCTGACTGAGTTCGGCTCGCAGGTCGGGATCGATCTTCCGCAGTTGTGGCGCCGGATGGCCTTCTCTGTCGCGGTCCACAACACCGACGATCATCTGCGCAACCACGGTTTCGTGCACCCCGACCCGTCCGGGTGGCGGCTGGCACCCGCCTTCGACATCAATCCGAATCCGGACCCGGCCGCGTCGCGGGTGACGGGGATCGGCGGAGCGTACCGGCGTACCGAGGAGGTCGACGGATTGATGACGTACGCCGGTTCCTTCCGGCTGACTGCCGACCAAGCGAACCAGGTTCTCCGGGAGGTCGCGGAAGCGGTGTCGTCCTGGCGGGAAGTTGCCGTCCGCAACGGAGTGTCCGAAGGCGAGTTGATGCAGTTCAAGGAGACGTTCGAGGGCATGCGCACCGCGTTCGGTTAGCCCGGATTGTGCAGGGTGGTGAGGGATTGGGCGGCTTCTCGGACTGCCGTGACCAGGGCTGGTGGGGAGAGGGCTATGGCGGTGCCGGCTTGGGCTAGGACGGTGGCGGTGGCTTCGGTGGGGTTTTCCAGGTCGGCGTGGATGATCCACCAGCCGTTGCCGGCTGGGATGGGTGGGGTGGTGGGGCGGAAGCGGCGGAGGGAGTCTTCGTGGACGCGGAGGACTATGAGGTAGGAGGGGCGGGAGGCTTTGAGGGCTTGCTGGGACTGGTGCCAGTAGGTGGCTAGGTCGAAGTCGGGGGGACGGGTGAAGGTCGCGCTCAAAAGGGTGGCTGCGGTTAGGCGGCTTAGGCGGTAGGTACGGACGTGGCCGGCGGGGCGGGCGGCGACTAGGTACCAGGTGCGGGTTTTGGCTACCAGGCCGAGCGGGGCGATGGGGAACGGCGTGGTGCCTTCGGCGTAGGTGATTTCCAGGGTGCGTTCTTCCCAGACGGCTTGGCGGCAGAGGTCCAGCCAGCGGGGCCGAAAAGAGGTGACGCTGCCGCGGTCGTCCCAGCCGGCGTGGTCGATGAGGAGGCGCTGGCGGGCGTACTCGGCGTCGCGGCGGGAGGCGTCGGGGAGGGTGGCGATGAGTTTCAGGACTGCCTGGTCGGCGGAGACGTCGAGGCCTAGGTCGGCTAGGACGTGGGCGGTGGCGCCGACGAAGACGGACATGACTTCGGACGGCGTGAGGCCGGTGAGGCGGCTGCGGTAGTCGGGGAGCAGGGACCAGCCGCCGCCGCGGCCGCGGGTGGAGTAGACGGGGACGCCGGCGAGGGACAGGGCGTCGAGGTCGCGCTGCACGGTTCGGTGCGAGACATCCAGTACGGCGGCCAGGTCGGCGACCGTGGAGCGGCCGCGGGTCTGCAGGTGGAGGAGGAGTCGCAGGAGCCGCTCGGCGCGCATGCGACGAACTATGCCAGCTAAATAAGACATCAAGTGTGGTGTTTTGTTTCTACGGTCGCTGGATGACTGTTGTCGAAGTGGATGAGCTCGCCATGTCCTATCGAGCTCCCGTGCGCAAAGGCGGGTTGCGGGCTGCTCTCGGGTCGCTGGTGCGCCGCGAGTACAAGACGGTGCAGGCGCTCGATCAGGTGTCGTTCACGATCGAACCGGGTGAGGTGGTCGGCTTCATCGGGCCGAATGGAGCCGGCAAGACGACCACAGTCAAGTGGCCGTAGGGACACCCTTGACGTTTCCGCAGGTCAGGGGGCAAGTGTAAGGGGCGACAGCGCCCGCCTGTCGCCCCCTTGCACTGTCCTAAGGACCCAGCCCGGAGCAGCTCCTAGCCCGCTTCGCGCTCGGCTCCCTCGGGCCACACGATGTGTACCGGGAGGCCCAGCGTGCGGGCGTGCTCGACTACATCGGCGGTTCCGCCGTATCCCCCTGCCGGTTTGCCGTCCCAGACAGCAACCAGTAATTCGCTGCGGGATACGAGTTCCTCGCTGGCGGCCATGTACGCGGTCCGGCCCGCTTCATCGAACGGCATATACACGACGTCAGCTCGGGACAGCAGGTCATCGAATCTCGCAAGATTGGCAGGCTTCACTTTCGCTTCACGATAGTTCAGCGAAGGAAGAACGACCGTAAGTTGCCCGCCACTGTCGAGGACCGCTTGCGCGAATATCTGATCTGCGCCTTTGGCCAAGCATGTCACGCCATTGATGTCCGCGTGTCCGCCCAACACTACGCGTATCGCCTCGTAGACCAATGACTCAGAAGCTGACGTCAAGTTAGTGTGCCCTGTAATGCCAATCCTCATCGCGCCTTCTGACTCTCTTTCTGCGGTAGCTTGCGGAGGTAGTCGCCGAGTTCCTGTCGTGCCTGACGAACGTTAGGGTTCTTCGAATACCGCGCGCTCTCTTCGGAGAAACGCCTGAGCTTGCGGTCCACATGGCCGGAATTCGTTCGTCGGGCAATGCTCATCGCGTCAAGGGCTATCCGCGCCGCTTCGACGGGTTCTTGTGTGCCGAGTCTGGCTCTGGCGAGGTTGATGGTGTCGAGTGCGCGACTCCGGAGGTTACCGCCGTCGCGCAGGCGCAGAGCTTCTGAAATGTAAGTGTCAGCATCGGCAAATGCTTGAGGCTTGCCGGTGATGGTGGCTAGTTCGAGATACCGGCCGCCGGTGGTGCCCGACAGCTCCGCACGGTCGAATCCGGAAATCCAGTATGGATCTTCGGTGTTCGATGATTCTGACGACAGAAGCTCCTCAGCCTTCCCTGTCACTCTTCGGAATGCCTCAGAGCGCCCTAATCGGGCATGCGCCCAGGCTTCACGTACCCGCAGCATCGCGTAGACGCGCGGCGTTGTTCTCGCCGCACTGTCGGCCGCTGCCCTGACGATATCGAGGGCGTCCGTGCCTCTGTTTAGGTAGACCATCTGGCGTGCCATTGCCGCTAGGACGTTGATTCCGAAGAGTTGATCGTGAGCGGCATGGGACGCTCTCAGAGAAAGCAAGTAGTAATGCTGTGCCTCGGCGTTGAGCCCTGCATCCCATGACATAGAGGCAGCCACTTTGCTTAGCTCTGCCGACACCCGAAACAGGCGGCGTTCCAGCTCTGCCGGTTGTCCTAGCTCTATCAGTTCGGCTACTTCTGCCAGCTGACCTAGAACCGCCTTCCGCCTAATCCCCATCCGGAAACGACTGTTCCACCCCCGGAGCGCGCGGCCGGTCAGCTCGATATGGTGGACTTCTTCCTCGGTAACGGTGCCTGCCTTGTTAGCGGAGAAGTACATGGGAATGCCTGCTGCCCACCCGTCGATCGGCTCAGTCAATCGACTGCCGACCGCGAGTGCCGCCAGGCCACCAGAGAGCACCCTTCGCCTATCTAGCATCAGGTCTCTAATTGCAAAATCCCGAACATCGCGAGCCGTACTCGTTGGCAGCCACAGCATTGTGGGATCGGCCGCGCGGTCGAATTGATCCGGGGTGGCGATTTGCGGGGCGGTATCAACTTGTGAGCCAGCAGCCGGATTCACCAATGCTGGCGCGTTGTCGGCAACATTTCTGGCCTGCAGCGCTAGCTCAAATCTCGTTCTCGCGTCGTCGTCGGCTTGCGCCAGCGCGGTGTCAAGGATCGCCTGCATATGCCCTTGTGGCGTTCGGTTCGCCCCTTTTGCTTCCCACTTGGACACGGTCCTGTGCTGCACGCCGAGCCGGTCCGCGAAATCGCGCACGCTGAGGCGCAAGGCCCTCTCACGAAGCAACCTAGCCGTCTCGCCCGTCCACTGCTCGTGCAGCTTCCTCGCCCTCCCTCGTCCGGCCCTCATTGTCGCAGGTCAGGGCCACTTGGGCGACTGAAGGGCGGCAAAAGGGCAGCAGTTGGCCATTACGAGAGCGGACACCCCTCCACCAGGCTGGAACACAGAAAGCAAGAAAGGTCGTCGGACGCGAATCCATCAGGAGGGCGAATGACAATAACCAACGGGGTAGACATGGAAGCAGACGCTCCAACGAGAACATTCGTCGCAATCTACTTGCGCGAACACATGATGATGACCGCTGGCGAAATGGCCCGAGCCCAGAAAGGTTTGTTGGCGTTCGCCGAGCGGAAAGGCTACGACCTCGACAAGATCGAGATGTTTGTCGAGAAGCGCGAGACGGTTCCGGATGCCTTCGCGCGGATGGCAGAGAAGCTATCCGGCCCAGGCGAGCATGTCGTAATCGTGCCTGGTATTCATCATCTCGCAGGCTTGGGGGATCCCCCTCTAGCGGTCCTCGCGGCATTCAATGCCGATGGCGTACAAGTGCTCATTGCGGGACACGTCGAATAAGAGCCCGTCAGGGTGGTTGGTGAGCGGGGGCCGTCATTTCACCCGCCCGGTTGCCCTGGCGTCGGTGGGGCGCGGTGTCGCGAGTCCATTCCGCTTCCTCAGCGGGAAAGTGAACCACGCCCCGCGCCCCGCCGTTTCCAATCCAGAGAAGAAAGGTTTTGCGTGAACGTCCGATACGGGGATCAGGTGAAGGACAGTGAAGTATCGCCGACTGAGCCGAATTGGCTTCTCCGGGCAGCGCGGGAACGGGTCGAGTCGCCGGACTATCCCGGCCGGTCGTTGTCCCGCGTCGAACTTGCGGAGGCTGTTTGTGCGCTGATCTGGGAAAGGACAGGCAGCGAAAGGGCGCTAGACGCCCATTACATCGCCAAACTGGAACGTGGAGTTGTCCGCTGGCCGACGGCGGACTACCGCCGGGGATTCCGCGATGTTCTGCACGTCGCAACGGATCGCGAACTCGGTTTCAAGAACCCCTCGTCGGAGAAGCAACCTGAATTGCCGGACGTGCCCAGCGAGCCCGCGAAAGACGCCGTCTAGCTGAACTGGCTTTGACGAACACCCTGCCCGTGACCGCAACTCACGGACGAGCCCTAACCGCCTTTCTGGTGGTTAGGACTCGTCCGTAGCGGTCGCGGGCTATTACTGCTTTTAGCGAGGCCGGTAGTGCAGTTGGGTGTCTTCGGCGCTGCGGCGGGTTTCTTGCATGAGGATCGGCTCCCCGTTGCTGGTGGTGATTCGGCGGGTGATCAGCATGGGGATTCCGTCAGGGATGCGCAGGGAATGTGCGTCGCTCGGGGTGGGGTTGCGTGCGGCGACGTAGTCGTTGAAGTCGAGTTTCATCCCGGCGGCTTTGGCTGCCTTGAAGGTTTCGCGGGCGGATACATAGGGCTTGCGGGTAATGCTGCGGAGCTTCTTTGCGATCGAGGCAGGCAGATAATTCCGTACAAAGATGCGGGTTCCCGCGTCATTTTCGAGGAGGCGGTCTGATGCATAGAACGGGGTTCCTTCGACCACGCCGAATGCGAGCGCCAAGGGCCCTTCAGCATTGGTGTTGTACTTGTTTGGTGGTTCGATGTCGCGCCATTCACCACCGGTGGATTCGGAGTCCACGTAGTTGCCGTCACCATCGACTGTGATGGTTCGGTGGTGGGTGCGGCTGGGCCAGTCCCCGGCACGGCGGACGAATACGCCTTTGCCGTGGATGGATTGCACGAGTCCTTCGTTTCGCAGGATGGCTATGGCGCGCTGGACGGTCAGCCGGTTGACTCCGTACTCGGCACTCAGGGTGCGTTCGGACGGCAGAACGGTTGCCGGGGTCAACTTCCCGGACAGGATCTGTTCGCGCAGGATCCCGGCGATGAGTTCGGTCTTCCCGGCGGCCGGTACTCCGGCGATCGTCGCGGCCTCATGGAGTGCTTGGGCGGCGGTCTCGCTGAGTGCTTCGTCGGCCTTGCCTGGCGTGGGTTTGGCGTTCACAGCTACTCCCTGAGTCGGGTCCGAGAGTCCTGGATTTGCTATTCCAGGTTCTGGTTTGTGGCGCGCCGATCCATGCTCTTCACGGGCGGTTCGGCCTGCGCTCTGTCTACATCTGTAGACAGACTAGCTGGTTGCTCCACTGGTGTACACCAGCTATGGTTGTTCCACTGGACTACTCCAGTGGCCACCCGACAGATTCACGACTGGGGAGAGGTGGTGTGCTTTGAGAAACAACGGCGGTAGAGAGCGGTCGGTGTTCCGGACAAGATGCGCGTGCGGTGCGCAGAAGGAACGCGGCCTGGCGTGTTGCCGTAAGTGTGCTTTGCGTTTCCGCTGGCAGCAGCGTCAGCGGCGCTAAGTACTCAACAGGGACCGGCCCGGGAGGTGGGCGGGTTCTGCTGAACCCCTTTCGTCACTAGCGAGGGAGAGGGGGTGATGCATCTTGATTTTCGCGATTTCTGGACTGTTCATCTTTGCAGCGCTGGGGTTCTTCCTGCTGATGCGGATGAGCGCGAACGGTATCCACGCGGTGGTCTTCTTCCTGTTCGGGTATTTCGTGGCTAAGAGCCAGTACAGCCCGTTCGTTCAGGATCTGCTGTCCAAGTTCGGCGGACAGTAAACCAAGCGCAGTATCCATGGAAGCTCAGAGAAGGGAGTAACGCCTATGACCCAAGTTCTTGCCTAGATGGGTGGTGACGTTACTGTGAATGAGAACTATGGCCGTCGTTACGGCTACGGATTGACTTCTGTTGACTTGTCCGAGATGCGCGCCCGGTTCCGGGCGGTTGTGCAGGCTCCGGACGTTGATGTTTTGTATCAGGCTGCTGTTCTGAGTTCGTGCGATGTTCCCCGGCTGATTGCCGAGGTTGAGCGAGTCGCGATGCGGTATGCCGATCTGGTGGCCGCGTGCAGGGCCGGTGTCTTTTTCGCTATCGAGAACGGCGACGCCGATTGGATGGGGTCGTGGCAGTTCGTGCTAGACGAACTCCCGCCCGTGCCGGTCACGCATCCGCTGTGGTCGTGCCGCCCGCCGGAGGATTCCGGTGATTCGGGCGGTGATGATTAATGGGATCGCGGGCACGGATACGCGGCTGGGATTCTCCCCACCGCCGTCACCGGCGGGATGGGTTGGTGATTTATCACGGCCGCCCCGAAGGTGGAATTTCGGACATGTTCTGGGTCCTGGGAATGGGCCTCGGGTCGTTCTATCGATACCGCTCCGAGCTGGCACCGGCGTATTGGTGGCTCGGCGCACTCCTGACCGGTGCCTGGCTGCACGCCTCACACCCCGGCTGGTGGCCGGTGCCGGTCGTGGCTGCCGGGGTCGCGTTGGGGGTGCTGGCGTGGCGGCCTGGCTGGCTCATGCGCCGGTGGCCGTTGCTGGCCCGCTGGCGGGTCCGGCTGTGGGCGGCAGGCTTCGCCCCTGCCGTAGCCGCCACGGTCGCTCTGGCGGCCGTCTACGGCCCGTCGGCCGGTGATCTGCCGACCTACTCCGCTCTTGCTGGGTTGGTGTTTGCGGTGCCGTGGTGGTGGCGCGAGGACCGCCGCCGGTTGACCCGGGTCCGGCTGATCCGGGAGCGGTTCGCCGACACCGCCGAACAGGCCGGACTCGGTGGTGCCCGGATGGTGTCGGCACAGATCGGTAAGTGGGGCTGGTCCGGGCGGGTCAAGATGCGCCGGGGTCAGCATTACGCCGACGCTGTCTCGGCCGTTCCAGCCTTGGAATCCGCGCTGGGTTCGCGGGTTGGCTCGGTCCGCGTCGAACAGGTCGCCGACGATGCCGCAGAGTTCCTGCTGCGGCTGGTCGAAACCGACCCCCACGCAGCACCGATCCCGTGGGAACCCCGCACCGCCACGGCCAAGGCGTCGATTACCGATCCGGTCACGGTCGGAATCTTCGAGGATGGTGCGCCGGTAACCGTGTCCTTTCTCCGGCGGCATGTGCTGATCGGTGGCGCGACCGATTCCGGGAAATCCGGTCTGCTGAACGTGATCCTCGCGCGGATCGCGGAATGCGGCGACACGGCCGTTTGGGGTATCGACCTGAAAAAGGGAATGGAGCTCGCGCCCTGGTCGAACGTCCTGCAAAGATTGGCCACCGATAATGAGTCCGCGGAAGCATTGTTGCAGGCCGGTGTTGATGAACTGGAAAAGCGCGCGGAATTTCTGACAATGCGAGGCCGGCGGGAGTGGTACCCGAAATTTGATGAACCTCAACTGTTCATCATGATCGACGAATACGCGGAGCTTTCAAGGAAAGGGCAAAAGCTCGCGGATTCGATCGCCAGGCGCGGCCGGGCCGTCGCCGTCTGTTTGCTGATTGCGACGCAGCGACCGACACAGAAAGCGATGGGTGAAGGGTCGGCGTTGCGTGGGCAAATGAACGTCCGGTTCTGCCTCAGGGTCAACGAAGCACCGGACGTTGATCTCATTCTCGGTGCGGGAAAACTCCGCGCTGGATGGGACACCACCGGATTCGACGGGCCCGGCAAATTCCTCGTCTCCGCTGCCGGAATGGAGACACCGCGACGGGGACGCGCCTACCTGATCACGGACGCCGACGTCACCGAAACCGCCATCACCCACTCACGGCACGACTCGGTCACCATGCGACAGGCCGCCGAGATCATCACCGGCGGCGCTGACAGCGGCTTTGACGGCCGTTCCGGGGGCCCGGAGGCCATCGGGACACCCCCGGGTGTCTCAGGGCCGGAGATGGCGCTGTGGTCCGCGCTGCGAGACGCCCCACCCGAAGGCGTGCCGGTCGGGTCGTTGCAGGCGGCAACAGGCAGGGGCCGCCGGTGGGTCTACAAGCGGCTCGAAACCGGACGTGCCGACGGTACCGTCACCAGCCCTAGCTACGGCCGCTGGCGAGCCACCATGACCCGCCAGCAACCCGCCCCCGCCGAACTGGACACCGGGCCGGTCGACCAGGAAGGAGCACCACCCGCCGAGCCAACCCAGGACCCCGCCGGGGATCACGGTCTGTGACCGTGCAGGGGTTGTGTCACTGTGCGCAGATCTCGCGCGCGCCCGCACGTAGAGGCACCCATCCAGGCACTGTGCACACACCGGAGACAACACGGTGAGCATCACAACCAGTGACCGGCAACGGGGTGGCCGGGGCACCACGCAGGGGTAGACGCAACACCCCGGCCGTTGCCACAAGCAACGAGCCGGGGTGACCCAGCCAGCAGACCGCCTGCGACCACCGCACCCTAACCCCGAGGAACATCCGGCCGAAGAATTGCAACACTTGGGAGGCGATAACCAACGCCGAACCGAAAACGACCATACAACCCCGCCGATCCCACGGCGAGAAAGGAGAAGCCAGGCGCTAAACAGCAAATGCCCACCGACGCCGGGCAGATGCTGAAACTCCCACTCAGTGACTACTGGAAAGACAAATCCTACAAGCCGACCGATCCCGAAATCATCGCCCTGGTCGCAGACTGGCCGTTGCCCGACGACAGCCTAGCCCGCATGCTATTCAGAACACTGAAGTTCGACCGGACCGGCGACAGATAAGATCAAAGCAAAAGTGCCGGGTAGCCATCAGAAGGCTACCCGGCACTTGTAGGTTTCGTGCGGGCCTATATCTCTTCCAGGTCTGCCATGAGACCACAAAAGATCACTCGATCCACCAAGGGGGCGCGTGGATTCTTGTTCGCCGAACGTAGGCGCGGGGCGCATACCATCTTGATGATGTCGCGCTTTGTGTCTAGTTCCGCGATCGCTTCCCACTGCTCGGCAGCGTCCGGCCCGACCAGGTCCACAATCACCTGAGGAATCGCAGCGCGCCGGATAGCCTTCTGTGCCGTCTCGATCCGCTTACGCAATGCCTTTTGCATGTCCGTGAAATCGCGTGCGTCCATCTCGCCTGAGAGACGCAATGCCTTATTCTCCTCTAGCTGCAAGTCGGCCTTTGCGATGTCATCTTCCCAGCGCGAGATGCTGGTGTCCGCTGATCGCCGGAACGAAACCAGCTTTTCGAACACATCCCTGCGTGCGAGCCAAGCGACCAAGCATGATTCGATGAAGCTATCGAAGTGTTCCGCAGTTACCCCGGCTTTTCCGCAACCTAGGTTCGCGCATCTATAATTGGGCTTCTTTGTGAGATCCTTGTTTGATCGCGGAACGCTTCTCAACCAACCGCCGCAATGGTCGCAACGACTCGCGTAGGACAGTAACCATTTCCGGCCGTTCTTCCGGTAGGTGCGGCGGGCTTCCGGCTTAACAAGGGCTTGGACATCGCGGAACGTCTGCGCATCGACAATGCCCTCCCATTGCCCTTCAGAGACCGCCTTTCCGCCACTGGTGCGCTTGCCCATATAGGTCGGGTTCGTCGCAATGAACTTGACAGTTTGCCGCGACCATAACTTTCCACCCGGCGAGGGAATGCCCCGCTCGTTCAGTTCGTCAACGATCGCGGTTTGCGACGCCAACTCCGCAAACCGCTTGTAGATCCACTTCACGATCCCATACGGTGTGTAAACCTCTGTCTTGCCGTTCTTATGGAATGCGACGTGTTCGGACATGTCGAATGTCTGACTCTCGAAAGCCCCAGTCTTCTGGTTCTTGAACCGCTCATAACCATACGGGACATGTGAATGTGGGCGACCGTCCAGAACCTGACTTTCCAGACCGGATGAAGTCTTGTCGTGGATCGAGTCAGACCACGTTTCCGCGTGAACCGCCTGCTGTGAAAGACTGTTCCGGTCCGCCGTTACCCGGAGATCAAAAATGTTCCCGTCGATCATCCAGAAGAACACGCCGTTCACCATGCACAGTTTCCGCAGTTGCGCATAGAATTCAAGGTCACGCGATGAACGCGAAAGATCCTGCATCACCAAAACATCAACACCGCTGGACTCGATAACCTCCAGCATCTCGTCATAGTTGCCGCGAATCGCGGTTAGCGCGGCAAATCGAGAAGCTGAAATGTCGTTGTCGAGATAGATCCCACAGTTCAGCCAGGAGAACCGATCGGCGAACTCTTTACCCTCGCGCGCTTGAGTCTTGATCGAGTACTCAAGCTCTTTCTTATCCTTACTTGAACGGCCATAGATCAAGTAGCGGACCTTTACGCCGCCCATCATCAAAGAAACCTTGTCGTCCCATGCCGAAAAACCCAGTACAAGACGAGTGCTCTTACTCTTGCTCATCAACAACCTCCCCAGTAACTCAACGATGTCACGTAGGGAGTCTGTTCGGCTAGCGGACTACGATGAAGATCCTGTCGGGGATCCTGCACCCGACCGCCGGTCGCGTCAGCGTGCTCGGCGACACCCCGTGGCAGCGGCGGTCGACGTTCCTGAAGCGGATCGCGTTCGTGCGCGGTAGTCAGCCGGTCGGTGGTTCGCAGGAGCTGACGGTGATGGACAGCCTCGAATACCAACGGCTCCTGTACGACGTCGCCCGCCCCGACTTCCGTCGTACCCTCGACGAACTCCAGCAACTCCTCGACCTGCAACTGGATCGGCAGCTCCGCGCGCTCAGTCTTGGAGAGCGGATGCGGGTCGGGCTCGCGATGGCCTTGATCTACCGGCCCGAGGTGCTGTTCCTCGACGAGCCGTCGATCGGGCTCGATGTCACCGCGGGCGGTCAGATCCGCGAGTTCGTCGCCGAGTACGTCGCGACCACCGGCGCCACCGTGCTGCTGACCAGCCACTACATGGCCGACGTCGCATCGCTGTGCCCGCGGTTGATCCTGATCGACCAGGGCCGGATCGGGTACGACGGTCCGCTCGCCGAACTGTCCGCCCGACTCTCGCCGTACAAGCTGATCCGGATCACGACGCGGGACGGCGTACAGGACCTGCGGGTCCCGCGGGACGAGGTCGCGCAGACGACGGCCAAGCTGCTGCAGACCGGCGACGTGATCGACCTGGCTGTCGAGGAGCCGCCGCTGGAGAAGGTCATCGACCAGGCGTATCGGGAAGGCGTGTGATGAGAACGCTGACCCTGCTCACGTTCCGCATCCGGCAGCAGGTGCTCGAGTGGTCGGGAGCTTGGTGGTTCCTGCTGACGCTTGTTGTTCAAGCGGTCATCGCGCCGCTGATCGGTCTGTTCATCTGGTCAGCTGTGTACCCGGACGATCAAACGATCAAGAAGTACTACATAGCGATCATCCTGGTCACGCTGATGACCGAGTCGTTCGAGCAACACACCTTCTCCAACCGCGTGTACGACGGAACGCTCAGCCACGAACTGCTTCGTCCGCAACCGGTCGTGCTCGGTGTCCTCGGCGAGAACCTCGCGATCCGTGGCTGGCTGACGTTGCTCGGGGCACCGATCGTGCTGGTGACCGCGTTCGCGCTGCACACCACGTTCGCCTGGCGATCCGTGTTGCTGGCGATTCCGGGGATCGCGTTGGCCGCCGTACTGATCTTTCTCTTCACGTTCCTGCTTTCGCTGACCGCGTTCTGGACCGATCGCGTGCACTCGGTCGTTGGGTTCGGCAGCCAACTCGGCTTCCTGCTCGGCGGTACGGCGGCTCCGATCGCGCTCCTGCCCGACGGCTGGGCCCGGATCGCCGAGGCGCTGCCTTTCTACGGCATGCACGGGTTGCCGGCCGAGATCGCGTCCGGCGGCCGGTACGACGGTTCGCTCGCATATCAACTTGGTTGGGTGGTGGTTCTGGTGGTGGCGGTCTCGATGGTGTGGCGAGTCGGCGTGCGGCGGTACACGGCGGTGGGATCGTGAAACTGCTGCGGCTGTTCGGAGCGGGGTTCTCGATGTCGTTGCGCCGGAGCGTCGCGTTCCGGATCAACCTGCTCTTCGACGTGATCCTGGCGTTCACCGGTCTCGGTACGACGATCGCCGCCGTACTGATCGTGTTCACGCGGACCGATGCCGTGGGTGGTTGGTCGAAGGCGGAGTTCCTGGTGCTGATCGGGAGCTATGAACTGATCACCGGGCTGCGGTCGGCGTTCATCGACCCGAATCTCTCGTGGTTCCCGGACAACGGGATTCGCAACGGCAAGCTGGACAGCTATCTGCTGCAGCCGGCGCCGAGTCTGTTTCTCGCGAGCCTGTCGTTGTCTGCGCCGCTGGCGTTGATCGAGTGTGTGCTCGGCGCATCGGTGTTGGGGTGGGGGATCAGCTCTGCGTCCACGAGCCCGAGTGCGGGAGGTGTGCTGAGCTGGCTGGTGTTGATGGGGGCCGCGCTTGTGGTGACGTGGGCGCTGAGTGTGTTGCTGGCGTGTTTGGCGTTCTGGGCGCCGAAGCTGCAGCTTGACGTGTTCTACCACTCCGCTTGGCAGCTCGGGCGGTATCCGACGGATGTGTTCGCGCGGCCGATTCGGTTCGCGCTGACCTATGTCTTTCCGTTGGCGTTGATCGCGGCGGTGCCCTCGTCGGCGCTGCTCAACGGGGCGGGGTTGGCACAACTAACCGGTTGGTTGGTTATCGCGGTGGTCGCGGGCGGGTTGGCAGGGATTGCGTGGCGGGCGGGGCTGCGGCGATATACGGGTGCGACGTCGTAGCCGCCGTGGGTAGCGTGCGTGGGTATGGCTGACAACTTGTTTGCGGACCCGCGGCTGGCGCCGGTGTACGACGTCTTGGAGCCGGCGACGCGTGATGACCTGGAACCGTACGCGGCGATGGTGAGCGAGTTCGGCGCCGAGCGGGTGCTGGATGTCGGCTGTGGGACGGGAGAGCTGGCTTGTCTGCTGGCTGGGCGTGGTGTTGAGGTGATCGGGGTGGATCCGGCGGCGGCGTCACTGGAGGTTGCCAAGGGCAAGGAGTTTGCGGATCGAGTGCGGTGGTTGCACGGTGATGCGACGACGTTGCCACCGCTGGAGGTCGACCTGGCCGTGATGACGGGGAACGTGGCGCAGGTCTTCCTGACCGAGGAGGAGTGGTCGGCGACGGTGGCCGGAATCCGAGCGGCATTGAAGCCGGGTGGGCGATTCGTCTTCGAGACGCGCGATCCGGCGTACCGGGCCTGGGAGCAGTGGGCGGAGTGGACGCGGGAGACGACCTACCGGGAGGTGCTGCTGCCCAGCGGCGAGACGGTGGCGAACTGGGGTGAGCTGACTCGGGTCGAGCTGCCGTATGTCAGCTTCCGCGGTACGTATGTCTTCAGCTCGGATGGTGCCGTGCTTACGTCGGATTCGACGCTGTGGTTCCGGGAGCGGGATGAGGTGTCGCTGGACGGTTTCGCGGTGGAGGAAGTGCGCGATGCGCCGGATCGGCCGGGGCGGGAGTTCGTGTTTGTTGCTAGGCGGCAGTGAGTAGGGCGGTCAGGGTGCGGTGGGCGGTTTGGGACATGACGGGGTTGGTTTCGACGTAGTACCAGAGACAGCCGATGGCTTGGGCGAGTGACCAGCCCATGCCGCGCGCCCACTCCGCGTCGTCGCTGCCGAGCGCCGTACGGAAGGCTTCGCGTGGTGCGGGGTCGAGGAGGTTCCAGGCGGGTTGGAGGTCCATTGCTGGGTCGGACACGGTGAAGGTGCCGACGTCGATGATCCCGGCCAGCCGACCGTCGGCGGCGAGCAGGTTGCCGGGCATGAGGTCGCGGTGCGTCCACACGTCGGGCTCGGTGCGCGGGCTCTCCCGGAGCGCGGCCCACAACTTGGCCAGTGCGTCGACGTCGATCATCCCGCGACTGCGCTCCAGGCCGTCGGCGACGTACTCGTCGTGTGAAGTCAGTACGCCGCCGCGCCAGGAACCCGTGAACACGCGGCCCTCGGTCGGTTCGGCGCGGAGGGCGAGCACGAACCGCGCGAGGTCCTCGGCGAACCCGACCGAACCGGCGACATCGGCGTCGTACGCGGTCGTCCCGTCGAGCCAGGTGTAGACCGACCAGGGGAGTGGGTAACCGTCGCCCGGTTCCCCGAGGGCGATCGGCTCGGGAGTCGGGTACGGCGAGATCGCCCGCAACCGCCGAGCCGCCGCCACCTCGTCCACAAGCTCCCGGCAAACCTGCACCGGATCACCAGGCTGAAGCGGAAACCGCGCGACGAAGGAGTCTCCGATCCGGAACAGGGCGTTCACTGTGCCGTGGGATGGGACTGCGCGGACCTTGAAGTCCGACCAGGCGGGGAACTGGGTTCGGATCAGGTTTTCGACGAGGGGGACGGTGATTTCTAGTTGGCCGGCGTGCATTAGGGGGTGGCCAGGGGGCGGGTGCGTTCGGTGGCTAGGCGGATGGCGAAGACGGCCAGCGCCGTACCGGTTAGGTAGCGGTGGATTCGCATCCAGGTGGGGCGGCGGGTGAGGAAGACGGCGATTGAGCCGGCGGTGATGATGAAGACTGCGTTCATCGCGACGCCGACCACCAGTTGGGTCATGCCGAGGATCAGGCTCTGGAGGCCGAGGTGACCGCGATCCGGGTCGAGGAACTGCGGTAGCAGGGAGATGTAGAGGATGGCGATCTTCGGGTTCAGTAGGCAGGTGAGCAGGCCCATGCCGAACAGCTTGCGGGAGCTGTCCTGTTCGAGCTCCTGGGTGGCGAAGACCGAGTTGCCGCCGGGGCGGAGGGCGTTCCAGGCGAGCCAGAGCAGGTAGGCGGCGCCGGCGAACTTCAGTACCACGTAGATTTCGGGAACCAGCGCGAACAGCGTCGCGAGACCGGCGCTTGCCGCCAGCAAGTACACCAGGAATCCGACGCCGACCCCGGCAAGCGAGGTCAGTCCGGCCCGGCGGCCTTGCGCGATCGACCGCGAGATCAGGTAGATCATGTTCGGTCCGGGCATCACCACCAGCCCGAGTTCCACCAGCGCGATTCCGATCAACGCCTCACCACTCACCGGCATACCGGCTCCTCTCCAGTCATCGAGAACCTAACAGCGTCGAGGACCGCGGCACCGGGGATTTTCGCGGGCTGGGATACCTTGCGGGAATGGAGGAGCAGGAGTGTATGCGGTGCGGGAAACCGGTCGAGGGGAGCCGGGAGGACTACGAGCTGTTCGAGCGCATGCACTGGGACTGCTTCCACTTCGCGTACGAGCACGACCTGTACGGCGCGGTCGCCGAGGGGACCGATTGCGGGCAGCCGGGGTGTCCGGCGGGGGTGTGACCGTAATCCGGTCGCTCACAGTGCTCGAACTCGGATAGCGTGTGCGAGTACGCCTGACGGTTTGAAGGAGACGGTTATGAGCGAAAAGGCCAGCAAGCCGGCGGACGATCTGCAGAAGAAGTTCAGGGAAGCGCTGGAGAAGAAGAACGCCAACCACGCGGCACACCCGGGTTCGGGCAACCGCAAGGAAGGCGTCGGCGAAGCCCACAACGACAAGCAGAAGCGCCAGTTCCGGCGCAAGTCCGGCAGCTGAGATCCGCCAACTGTCCATCCATCCGAATGAGCCCTGGGTCCACGCCCAGGGCTCGACTCTTTTGGCCGGTATTCTCAGCAGGTGAGTGTGCCGCTGCATTACGTGGTCAAGACTCGGCTGATCGAGTTGGTCGAGGAGCTGGGGGAAGGTGCCGGGCTGCCGCCTGAGCGGGTGCTGGCGAAGGACTTCGGGGTGTCGCGGTGGACGATGCGGCAGGCGATCCGGGAGTTGATCGCGGACGGGCGGTTGCGGGCTCGGCAGGGCCAGGGGACGTTCGTGGCGACGCCGAAGATCGTGCAGCCGCTGGCGCTGGTGAGTTACACCGAGGCGTTGCGCGCGCAGGGGCACACGCCGGCGCGTGAGGTGGTCAAGTTCGACGAGATTGCGGCGGACGACGTACTGGCCGGGCAGTTGGGGATTGCGCCCGGTGATCCGGTGTTCGAGCTGGAGCGGGTGCTGTTCGCGGATGAGCAGCCGATCGGGCTCGAGACGACGTACCTGTCCGTCAAGCGTTTCCCGACCCTGCGCGAGGTCCTGGACCCCACGGTTTCGCTCTACCGCTGTCTGACCGATCAGCTCGGCGTGGTCTTCGGCGAGGGCGAGGAGCTGCTCGAGACCGTGATCGCGTCACCGCGCGAGGCCGAGCTGCTGAAGGCGACCCAGCAACTCCCGATGCTGCTCCTGCACCGCCAGACCCGGGACGCCGACGGCCGCCCCATCGAGGTGGTCCGCTCCCTCTACCGCGGCGACCGCGTCGGCTTCCGCGCCACCCTCCGCCCCTAATCCCGCCCGCGTTTGGTGGGTTGACCCCAAGGCCGGTTAGTTAAGGCGGCTCGGGCGACGCTAACCGAGCCAGCAGCGACCCAACTCCCCAAACCGGTTCGGGGAGCGCCAGCGCACCGCCCGTAGCCATTCGGGGAGGATCCACCCCCCAAATACGACCGATATCCACCCCACACCAGTTCAACCCCGGCCGACATCCTCCCCAAACCGGTTTGGGGAGGACCCACCACGCTTTCCACACGACCGGGGAGCCCCTACCCGCCAATTCGGTGGGGTAGCGCTCCCCAGCCTCGCCGTACAGCACCGCTCTTGACACCACCCCCGAACGCTTAACTAACCGGCTTTGGGGTGCACCCACCAAATGGGAGGTTCCCACCCCCGAATTCGGCTGGGGAAGCTCCGAGCTGATGGGTTCCGGGCGTTGTCAAGCTGCTTGGAGTCGTTGGGTGGGTTTTGCTGGGGGGTTGGTCTGGGGGAGGTTGATGCCGACGGTCCTGGCGGGTGCGGGGGTGCGGGGCCGGTGTCGGAAGCGTTCGGGGTGGGCTGCGTAGTAGGCCTGGTGGGTCTGGTCGCGTTGGTTCCAGCGGTGGAGCCAGGTGCCGTCGTGGACCTGGTCGGGTGAGAACAGCGCGATGCCGGAGTGCTTGTGCTGGCTGTTGTACCAAGGCACGTAGGTGCCCATGTGAGCACGCGCCTGCTCGAGGTCTTCGAAGGTGCCGGGGTAGTTCGGCCGGTACTTCATCGTGCGGAACTCTGATTCGGAGAACGGGTTGTCGTTGGACACCCGGGGCCGGTTGTGGGTCTGAGCAACGCCGGCCTCGGCGAGGAGCTCTTTGAGCACGTTCGAGCGCATTGAAGATCCGGAATCGGCGTGCACTGCCCGCGGCGCTCCGTGGCAGGCGAACGCGTGCTGGAACATTTCCACGGCCAGGACGTCGACCTCGCGGTCCTCGACCCTCCAGCCGACGATCTTGCGGGAGTAGATATCGATGATCGAGTAGCCCTTGAACGCCTTGCCGCGCCACGGGGAACGCAGATCGGTGATGTCCCAGGACCAGACCTGACCGGGCCCGGTCGCTTCCAGCACAGGTGTTTCACGCGGTGTCGTGGAGCCGCGGCGCGTCGGCGCGACCGGCCGCTGGGACTGGTCATGAATGTCGGCTGCGATCCGCCACCACGACCGCCGCGAGGCCAGCATCACACCGTCGTCCCACGCAACTGCGAACGCGTGATCGACGGAATTCCCGGCCGCCCAGGCCAGCGTGATCTTGTCCGCGATCAGGCCACGATCGGCCGTCGAGATCCGCGACCGATAAGCCCGGTCCTTGTGCGCAACAGGATCAGCCACCGGCTCCCGCGGGCAGGTCCGGTAATGCCACGTCGAGCGCGACACCCCAGTGATCTTCAACGCTTCACGCTGTGACCCCAGCCAACCGGTCAGGTCGACGACGAGTTCGTTCTCGGCGATCAGGAAGTCGACGGATCGCTGGTCTGCGGGTCGTCGCCGGGCTCTTGCTCGTTCATCGCATGCAAGAGCCCGATAGCTTTTCCCAGCGTGTCGTTCGTGCCCTCCAGTTCATGGATCCGCTCGGTCAGTTTCGCGACCTCGGCCGCATGCGCCGCACGCTCCGCCGCCCGCGCTTTCTCCAACGCAGTCCGCTTGGTCGGTGGCACAGTCATAGGACTACCTTCTCGCGGAACCAGAGCCCGGTCGAGATCACCCTCGAACACCGTCGATCGCCACCGCTTCAACCGGTCGTACGAGACACCCTGCGCAGCCAGCCACGACAACTTCTGCCCACGCGGCTGCACGTAATACTCGTGCACGAACTCCCGAATCTCCACCGCCGTGAACCCCACACCGACCGTCATCACCCATGCTCCTCACCAATCACCAACCGACTCACGACCAGCCTGGCGCAGAGGGTTCACCCACCAAATGGGGTGCGGTGGGAAGTGTTCGCTCGCGGTTCACCGGGTGGTTGCCGATGACGCACGGGGTCTTCATTGGTCCGGACCAATCTGGGGTCAGGTCGAGTGATGGGAGATGCCGGTGCGGGTGGTTGTGGTGGGTGGCGGAGTGCTGGGGACGATGCACGCCCGCGAGGCGGTACGACGAGGGCACGACGTACTCCAGATTGAGCGGGAAGCCGACGCGCGCGGAGCGAGTGTGCGGAACTTCGGTCTCGTCTGGGTCAGCGGCCGCGCCGATGGCGCGGAGATCGCGGTCGCCCAGCGGGCCCGCGAACTGTGGGCGGAGGTTCCCGGGATCAGCTTCCGGCCGCACGGTTCGCTGACGGTCTGCCGGACCGAGGAGGAGCTGGCCGTCGCGAAGGAGGCCGCGGCCCGCCCCGACGCGGTGCAGCGCGGCTTTCAGGTGCTGGACGCGGAGCAGACGCGCGAGCGCAACCCCGCGTTGCGCGGCGAGCTGCAGGGTGCGTTGTGGTGTGCGCGCGATGCGATCGTCGAACCCCGCGAGGTGCTGCCCGCACTCCGCCTGGAGCTCGAGAAGTCCGGGCGCTACCAGTTCCTCGGTGGGAGAGAGGTGCGGACCGTCGACAGCGGCGAGATCACCGACGATCACCACGAGACGCACTCCGCCGACCTGGTGTTCCTCTGCACCGGTGCCTGGCACAGCGGCCTGATCCGCGAGCTCACCGAGGACCTGCCGGTACGGCGGGTCCGGCTGCAGATGATGCAGACCGAACCCCTCGACGTACCGCTGACCACCGCGGTCGCGGACGCGGACAGCTTCCGCTACTACCCGGCGTACAGCGGACCGTCGGTCGACGCATTGGCGCCGCAGGCAACTATCGCGCAGCAGCACGCGATGCAGCTCCTGATGGTCCAGCGGACGCACGGCGGGCTGACCATCGGCGACACCCACGAATACGCGGAGCCCTTCAACTTCGACGTCCAGTCCGACCCGTACGACTACCTGACGCAGACCGTCGAGGACATCCTCGGCCGTCCGATGCCGAAGATCACCCGGCGCTGGGCCGGCGTCTACTCGCAGGCGACGAGTGACGAGATCGTCGTACGGCGTGAGGTGGCCAAGAGCGTCCATCTCGTCACCGGCCCGGGCGGTCGCGGCATGACGATGTCCCCGGCGATCGCCGAGATGAGTTTCGAGGAGATCGACCGATGATTCAGCTGGCAGTACTCGACATGGCCGGTACGACGGTCGCCGACGACGGGCTCGTGGAGCGCGCCTTCACGACCGCGATCGGTGCCCAGGGCATCGAATTCGGCAGCCCGGACTACGACCGGATGCTGGCCCACGTCCGCGCCACCATGGGCGAATCGAAGATCACCGTCTTCCGTGCCCTGCTGAACGATGAGGAAGCCGCCCAGCAGGCGAACAAGGCCTTCGAGACCGCGTACGGCGCTCTGGTCGACGAAGGTCATTGCGCACCGATCGATGGTGCCGAAGACGCGATCCGGCAACTGCGGAACGCGGGGATCAAGGTGTGCCTGACCACCGGGTTCGCCCAGACCACGCAGCAGCGCATCCTGTCCGCCCTCGGCTGGCGCGAGCTGGCTGACCTCATCTTGTGCCCGGCCCAGGCGGGTCGCGGCCGACCGTATCCCGACATGGTCCTGCGGGCCGTGCTGGACCTCAAGGCCGACGCGGTGGCGAACGTCGCCGTGGCCGGCGACACCGCTTATGACATGACGACGGGGATCGCGGCCGGTGCCGGGATCGTCGCCGGCGTCCTCACCGGTGCCCATGGCAAGGATCAGCTCCAGGCCGCGGGTGCGACGCACGTTCTCTCGTCGGTCCGGGACCTCCCGGATCTCCTTCTCGCTGAAAGCCAGGACCAGTGAAGCTCAAGACCCTGCTCGTTGCTGCTCTCATCACTGCCGTTGTTGCCGGGTGCGGTGGCACCGGCGCAGCTTCAACTCAAGGTGCCAAGACGGTGACCGTCTACACCGCCGACGGCCTTGCCGATTGGTACAAGACCCGCTTCGAGGCCTTCACCGCGAAGACCGGGATCAAGGTCCAGACCGTCGAGGCTGGATCTGGTGAAGTGGTGTCTCGGCTGGCCAAGGAGAAGTCGAATCCGCAGGCCGATGTCGTCGTGACCCTGCCGCCGTTCATCCAGAAGGCGTCCAAGGACGGTCTGCTGCAGAAGTACGCCGTACCGGGTAGTGAGCAGGTGAAGAGTGTGAAGGCGGATGACTATGTCGCCGTCGCGAACAACTACCTGTGCTTCATCGCGAACCAGCAGGCCGGTACGCCGAAGTCGTTCGAGGAACTGCTGGATCCGAAGTTCAAGGGCAAGCTGCAGTACTCGACTCCGGGACAGGCGGGCGACGGAACCGCCGTACTGCTGCTGCTTCAGCACCTGATGGGTAAGCAGGGCGCGCTGGACTATCTGCGCAAGCTGGAGGCGAACAACGTCGGCCCGTCGGCGTCGACCGGCAAGCTGCAGCCGAAGGTGAGCAAGGGCGAGATCTTGGTTGCCAACGGCGACGTTCAGATGAACCTGGCGTCGATCTCTGTCGACAAATCTGCTTTCGGCATCTTCTTCCCCGCCGGCTCAGACGGCAAGAAGGCCACGATCGCCCTGCCGTACGTGATGGGCCTGGCGACCGGTGCGCCGAACTCCGACGGTGGCAAGCAGCTGATGGACTTCCTGCTGACCACGGAATCCCAGCAGACACTGGCGAGTGACGCCTTCGGTCTGCCGGCGCGGGACGATGTGAAGCCGACCGATGCGAACTTCCAGGCTGTGCAGAAGTCGATGGCCGGTGTCGAGGCATGGTCGCCGGACTGGAGCGCCGTACTGGCCGACCTCGATGCGGATGTTGCCGCGTACAACAAGGCGATCCAGGGATGACTGTCCAGCTCGATGACGTCTCGGTGCATTTCGGCCGGACGTGTGCGCTGGAGGGACTGAGCCTGACGGTCGCGGCCGGTGAGACGGTTGCGCTGCTCGGACCGTCGGGCTCGGGGAAGTCGACCGCTCTGAAGGCCGTGGCTGGGTTTGTCCGGCCGAGCATTGGGCGGATTCGGCTTGCTGGTCAGGACGTCACCGATCTCCCGCCGGCCAAGCGGGGGATCGGGGTGGTCGTCCAGCAGTACGCGCTGTTTCCGCATTTGAGAGTTGCGGACAACGTCGCGTTCGGGCTGCGGGCGGCGCGGAAGCCGAAGGCCGAGGTGACCCGGCGGGTGGCCGAGATGCTCGCGATGGTCGGCATGACGTCGTACGCGAAGAGGTTCCCGCGCGAGCTGTCCGGCGGGCAGCAGCAGCGGGTCGCGATCGCGCGGGCGTTGGCGATCCAGCCGAAGGTGCTGCTGCTCGACGAACCGCTGGCCGCGCTGGATGCGCAGCTGCGCGCGGACATGCTCGGCGAACTGCAGAAGCTGAGGCGCGAGGTGCCGGACGTGGCGATCATCTACGTGACACACGATCAGTCCGAGGCGCTCGCGCTCGCGGATCGGATCGCGGTGATGCGCGATGCGCGTCTGGTCGATATCGCCCCGGCCGCGCAGCTCTATGCGACTCCGCCGTCGGCGTTCACGGCGTCGTTCCTTGGTGGCGCGAATCTGCTGCCGGTCGAGAGCGTTGGCGAGGACGTCAAGGTGGCCGGTCATGTGTTGCCGGGCGTGCGGTCGACGCCGGGTAAGGAGCTGCTTTGCATCCGCCCGCATGCGATCCGGCTCGGCTCCGACGGCGTTCCGGTGCGGGTGATCGCGACGCAGTGGCGCGGCGCGTCCAACCAGCTGACGTGCACGGTCGAGGGCCTGCCGGATGTGTCGGTGCGGATCGATCTTCCGGCGGATCGCCAGGTGCCGGCGCTCGGAGCGCAGGTGTCGATGGTGCTCCCGGCCGAGGCCTGCAGCCTGGTTCCCGCGGAGCGCCGCTGATGGCCGTCGGAGTGCTCGGTACGGCGGTTGCCGTCAGCAACCAACTTCGTGGTGAGCGTCGGTCGCTGTGGCTGATCCCGCCGCTGCTGCTGATCGCGGTGCTGGTCGTCTATCCGTTGGTACTGGTCGCGGTCGAGTCGGCGCCCGCCTGGGGTGACGTGCTCGGGTCGGTCGAGTTCCGCGATGCGTTGATCCGAACCGTGCAGGTCGCGGTCTGCTCGACGATCGGGTGCCTGCTGGTCGGGACATTCCTCGCCGTGGTGATCAGCTTCGTCCCGTTCCCCGGTGCGCGGGTGGTCGCCAGCCTCGTGGACACCATGCTCGCGCTGCCGTCGTTCCTGGTCGCGCTGTCGTTCACCTTCATCTACGGTACGGCGGGGATCCTGCGGACCGGTGGATTCCTCACCACGCCCTGGGCTGTCGTGCTGGCCGAGATCACCTTCTACACGCCGTTCGTGATGCGGCCGCTGCTGGCCGCGATGAGCCGGTTGCCGCGCGCCCAGCTGGACGTCGCCGCGAGCCTCGGTGCCGGGCCGTGGCGAGTACTGCGACAGGTCGTGCTGCCCGAGGTTCGCCCGGCAATGATCGCGGGTGGCAGTCTCACGTTGCTGCTCACGCTGAACGAGTTCGGCATCGTGCTGTTCCTCGGCGCGAAAGGCACGACCACGTTGCCGATGCTCGTCCACACCAAGGGCATCGTGATGTTCGACTACCCGGCCGCGTGCGCGATCGCCGTCGTACAGAGCGTGTTGTCGCTCGGTCTTTATGCCTTGCTGCGGAAGGCTCTTGGAGGTCGTCGTGCTCGTCTGGACTAGGCCTGGGAAGGCCGTCACCTGGATCGCGTTCGCGGTGGTGTTCGGCGTGCTCGTGCTGGCGCCGTTCGTGGTGGTGATCGCGGCCGCGTTCGCCGGCTCGTGGAACGGCGTCCTGCCGTCGAACCCGACCACCGGGCACCTGCAGGAGGCGTTGTCGGGTGACGAGCTCGCGTCGTTGTCGGTCAGTCTGCAGACCGCCTTCCTCGGCGGATTGCTCGCCGTGGTCGTCGGCACGTGGGGTGCGCTCGCGGCCCACGGCAGTCGTTGGGTGCGAGTCGCGGATGCCCTGCATCACCTGCCGATCGCCGTACCGTCGGTCGTCGTCGGCCTCGGCCTGCTCGTGGCCTTCTCCCGGCAACCGATCCTGCTCAACGGCACCAAGTGGATCGTGGTGATCGCCCACCTCGTCCTGATGGTCGCCTTCAGCTACGGCACCGTCGCCGCGGCCCTCCAACGCGTAGACCCCTCGTACGCCGACGTCGCCGCGTCCCTCGGCGCCTCCCCGTCCCGAGTCCTGTGGCAAGTACGACTCCCCATGCTCCGCCCCGCCATCGCCTCGGCCGCCGGTCTCTCGGTAGCGCTCTCGATGGGCGAGGTCGGCGCCACCATCATGGTCTACCCAGCCTCCTGGCGAACCGTCCCCGTCAGCATCTTCGCCCTCTCCGACCGCGGCCAGACCTTCACGGCCGCCGCCGAAGCCCTCGTGCTGCTGACCGCCACCGTCCTGGTCGTCTTCACCCTGGATCGATTACGAGGGCGAGCGGTCGAGCATTGAGCCCACCTTGAGCACGGATCAACCACCGGAGCGCCCCCGAAACCGTCCACCCGTGCCCAAGGTCGTCGCCCGCACCCACCTTGAGCACCCCTCAACCACTGAGACGCCGGCGGGACGGTCGACCCGTGCCCAAGGTCGCCTTGAGCACGCCTCGACCACGGAGGCGCCGATGGGATGGTCGATCCGTGCCCAAGGTCGCCTTGAGCACGGATCAACCACATCGACGGGGTGGGGATGGTTGGTGGGCGCACAAAGTCGTTGTTCGTGTGGGCTTTGAGCACGGTTCGACCATGTGGGTGGCGCGAGGGCGGTCCGCCCCCAACCCGCCCCCTCGCCGCACCCCCTTCTCCCACCCCTCGCCGAGCACCCAAAGAGCAGCCCCCCGTTCCCCAACAACCTCGCCGCTCTTTGTGCACCCGGCGCATCTTTGGGAAGCCACCGACCACGGGGAGCCCGTGAAAGTGGTTGGTGGGTACACAAAGATGGATCTCGTGCACAAAGAGAAGGCGGCGCACCTTTGGGGCGCGCGGATCGAGGCGGTGGTGTTGGGGTGGCACGTAGGCTTTTGGGGTGACGCAGCCTTTTCTTTTGCCCAAGGGAACTGCCCGCCAGCAAGGGTTCGCCGAGCTTGCCGCTCAGGGGCCGATCACTCGGTTGACACTGTTTACCGGGGTGCCTGTGGTGCTCGTGACTGGGTACGCCGAGACGCGGGCGCTGCTCGCGCATCCGGACGTGGTGCGGTCGGCGATGGAGGGCCCGCATCGGGACTTCGTGTCCGCGGAGCTGGTGCGTGCTACCGAGAGCCACATGCTGCTGGCGAATCCGCCGGATCACACGCGGCTGCGCAAGCTCGTCACCTCCGCGTTCACCCGGCGACGGGTCGAGGCGCTGGAACCGCGGATCCGGGAGATCGCGGGTGAGCTGCTCGACGAGATCGCGGTCGCCGGCGACGGTGCGGATCTCGTGCAGATGTTCAGCTACCCGTTGCCGATCACCGTGATCTGCGAGCTGGTGGGGATTCCGGTCGAGCACCGGGAAGCGTTCCGGAGCTGGTCGACGATCGCGGCGAACGCGAATCTGCGCACCCCGGACGAGTACATCGACGTCAATGTCCGGACGGTCGCTCTGATCCGGGAGCTGATCGAGGTGAAGCGCAAAGAGCCGGCCGATGACCTCCTGTCGGCGTTGATCGCGGTCCGGGAGGACGGCGACCGGCTGAGCGAGGACGAGCTGACCTCGATGATCTTCCTGCTGATGTCGGCCGGTCACGAGACGACCTCGAACCTGATCAGCAACGGCACCTACGCGCTCCTCCAGCACCCCGACCAGCTCGCGCTGCTCCGTGCCGAACCCGAGCGTCTGCCGGCTGCTGTCGAGGAGCTCCTGCGGTACGACGGTCCGCTCCAGGTCACCGTCCCTTACGTGACGCGGGCGCCGATCGACATCGCCGGTGAGCGGATCGAGGCCGGCGAGGTCCTCGTGTTCGCGTTGCTGCCGGCCAACCGCGATCCGCGCAAGGTCGAACGCCCGGCGGAGCTGGACATCACTCGCCCCGACTCCGGTCACCTGGCCTTCGCGCACGGAATTCACCACTGCCTGGGCGCTCCGCTGGCCAGACTCGAGGCCCGCGTCGCGTTCGACGTACTGTTCGAACGCTTCCCGAATCTCCGCCTGGCCGAGCCGGACGTGGAGCCGGACAGGCCGCCAGGCTTCCTGCTGAACGGGATCCAGGCACTGCCTGTTCTGCTGTGACCACCGACAGTGTCCGGGGTTGAACAACGTATGAACCACCGCTGAATCACAGCGGTGGGATTGTGAGTCCCTTGGCCGGACCTGGCATCCTGGGCCGGGTGACGGAGATCCTGGACCTTGCCCGAGAGTTGTTGGGCTTGGCCATGGCGTCCCACTGGCTGCTGCTGGTCCTCTTCCTCGCCGCCGCGGTCGACGCCGTCTTCCCGATCATCCCGAGTGAAGGCATGGTCGTCACCGCGGGGATGGCCGCGGCCGCCGGTCACCAGAATCTGCTGCTCGTCATCGTGGTCGCGATGGTCGGATCCGTCATCGGCGAGACCGCCTGCTACTTCATGGGCCGCGGTTCCGGCCCTCGGTTGCACCGCTGGATGAAGCGGCAGGAGCGACGGCAACGGCTGTACGACAAGGTCTCCCGAGCGCTGCATTCGCGCGGCGGGCTGATCCTGGTCACGGTGCGCTACATCCCCGGCGCCCGGATGGTCGCGACGCTGACCGCGGGCGCGACCCGGTACTCGTTCAAGAAGTTCGTCATCTTCACCTTCGCGGGCGTGACGATCGCCTACACGTACGTCGCTCTGATCGGCTACCTCGGCGGTGACGCGTTCGAGCACGACTCGCTCAAGGCGCTCGGCTTCAGTCTCGGGATGGCCTTCGTGATCGGCTTCGTGATCGAGACCTCGCGCCGGATCGCGAACCGGCGGCGCGCGGCGAAGATCACAGCGGTCTAACGATCCCCGGCCGGGTTTCCGTGTAGTTGCGTGTCCCGGGCCAACCTCCGCAGTACTCCGTGCGTCAGTAGAGGCGTGGTGAGGCCTGGGGTGCACCTCCTTGCCGCCGCGGTGGTAGTCGCGGCGGTGCTGGTCGGATGTGCCGACATCGAGCCAGGCGGGCAGCCGAACGGCCAACCGTCGGCCGACCCCAGTACGCCGCCCGCGACGCCTACCCAGACGCCTTCGAAGACGCCCTCCCGGACTCCTTCGCAGACTCCGTCGGTGACGCCGACCCCGAGACCCACGCCTAGCAGCACCCCGAAGCCGACCGGGCCGCAGGGAGTGGCCGCGGCTCCGGTGACGCGGAACTTCCCGGCCCGGCTCGCGAACGGCAAGCCGCCGCTGTTCGTGGTCATCTCGTTCGACGGCGCCGGTGATCTCGCCCTCTGGCACCACTGGCGGACCGTGGCCCATCAGGTCGACGCGCGGATGACGTTCTTCCTGTCCGGCCCGTACCTGTACCCGGCCGACCACCGCACCGACTACAAACCGCCGTTCAAACGCCCCGGGGCCTCCGACATCGGCTGGAGTACGCCGGCCAGCGTGCTGGCCCGGACGACGATCCTGCACGACGCGATAGCCGAGGGCCACGAAATCGGCACGCACGTCAACGGCCACTTCTGCGGCCCGAAGGGCGTCGGCGAGTGGACCACCGCGCAGTGGACCGCCGAACTGAACGCGTTCGACCAGATGGTGCGCACCGGCCCCGGACTCGCGGCCGGCAAAACAGTTGCACCGCCATTCGACCCGGCCACGGTCAAGGGCATGCGAACCCCGTGCCTGGAGGGCAACAGAGCGGCGTACCGGCGGGCGATGGGTTATCGCGGCATGGTGTACGACGCGTCTGCGACCGGATATCTGCGGTGGCCGAAGAAGGTTGACGGGCTGTGGGACTTCCCGCTGCAGGACGTCAGGCTCGCGGGGACGACGAAGAACACGCTGACGATGGATTACAACCTCTGGTACGCGCAGACCAAGGCCAAGAAGGCACCGGTCGCGCAGGTGCCGCAACTACGCGCGCAGGTGCTGGCGACGTACCGGCAGCAACTCGCGCGGTCGCGGGCGAAGGGCAACCCGCCGCTGTTCCTCGGCAACCACTTCAACCGCTGGAACAACAGCGTCTACTCCGATGCGCTGACGGCGTTCGTCAAGGAGACCTGCAAGCAGCCCGACGTACGGTGTGTCAGCAACATCGAGCTGGCCGGTTGGCTCGCCAAGTACGCCGGTGTGCCGAGTGGCCGCCGTTCCTAGAACTCGGTGTAGCCGCTCGCGTTCTGCCAGGTGCCGCCCTGTTTGATCCGGCCGACGACGAGTCGCTGCAGGCTGGTGTCCTGCGGAAACTCGTCCAGGCGGCCGAGGTCGTGGCTGCGGAACGTGAAGAAGATCGCGCTGTCCTGGCTGTCGACCGGCGTCCCGTACGGCGTGAACCGTCGGCCGAAGCGGACCATATTCGACTCAGGTGGAAGGTTGTCGAGCAGGTAAGGGTCGAGCAGCCACGAGTGCAGAGTCATGGTCTTGATCGGGTACTCCGGGAAGTACCGCGGGAAGAAGTCGCGGGCCCGCGCGAAACTCGCGTCGACGAGCTCGGGCGGGAGCGGACCGGACTCGGGGATGTGGACGCCGACGACCCAGTCGCCCGGCTCGGTCCCGGGCACAGGCTTGTCCTCGGTGACTTGGTAGAGCATGTACTGCAAGCGGCCGAGCGCGTAGATCTGCCCGGCCCAGTGGATCGTCATCCACCAGTGCGTGGCCAGGCCGTACTCACCGTGCGTTCGCCTGCTGACCTGCAGTTGCTGACCGAGATCAGCCAGTGTCGCCCAGCTGATGTCGTCCGGGATCCCGCGCTCGGCGTGGTACTTCCGTATCTCCGGGATCGTCTCCAGCAACGCCGCGACCGTGTTCCGCGTGTCCTCCGGCATCCGGAGCTGCGGTTCGGTGCCTTGCAGGCCGACTCCGGCTCGCAACTGGGTGACGAGGTCCGCGACCGCGGCCGGATCCGCGACGAACTTCTCGGCGTCCTGCCGGTCCTCGTCGGAGAAACCCAGCAGCCGGTACTCGTCAGCAGTCGTCACTCGGCAACGGTATCCGATCCACAACTGGCCACCGACTTACCGGACAGCCTTTGGACACGGTGGAAAGGGTTCCGGGCGACGTGGACTCGGCGGATGATGATCGAAATCCGAGATTTGGAGGCGAAATGTCGAAGATACCGATCTCCCGCCGGCAGTTCGGAGCACTGGCAGCCGGTACGGCGCTCACCGCTGCTGGGCTCGTCAGTGTCGAAACCGCGGCCGCGACCGCCGCCGTACCAGGGCCCGACGCGAGGGTCGCCACCGGCGCCTCCGCGCCAGGTCCTGACGCGAGGTTTGCGACCGCGTTCGAGGTAGCTGGCGACCAGGGCGCGCGGACCGGTTTCGGCGCTCTGTACGGCTTGCGGGACACCGGCGAGCTGACCTGGAACAAGTTCGACATCCTGCGCGCCGACGGCAGCACCGTGTGGTCGGCACCCAAGGTCATCGCCACCGGTTGGACCGGCCTCGTCCACCTCTTCGCCGACAACATCGCGATCTACACGATCGACGCCTCCGGCGCACTGCGCTGGCACTCCTACTCCGCCCCGAGCACCGGCGACGGCCAATGGGCCACAGGGTCAGGGGCCGTCATCGGCTCCGGCTGGCAGACCATGGCCAAGGTCGCCTACGCAGGCAGCGGGATCTTCTTCGCGGTCGACGGTGCCGGGAATCTGCGGTGGTGGCGGCACACCGACCCATCCGGCGGCGCGGCAACGTGGGCCGACGGATCCGGCCGGATCATCGACGACGGCTGGAGCGACCTGCACGCCTTGGCCGCCGCCGGCGGGATCATCTACGCGGCTGCCCCATCGGGAGTGCTGCGCTGGTACCAGTACACCGACACGTGGAGCGGCCAAGGCAGCTTCCACCCGAACTCCGGCAGCGTCATCGACGACGACGGCTGGCAACTCGCCACCTCACTCCGAGCCGGCTTCACCAGCCCGTGGGCAACCCTCCGAACACTCGACGCCGGCTCAACCCTCCGCTGGTTCCGGCACCTCGACCCGCTCGAGGGCGGTAGCAGTTGGGATCCGCGCTCGGGAGCAGTCGCGGCTCAATCCTGGCCGCGCTGACGGAGCTATTCGGCCGCGGTGTCGATGTGGTGCGCGAGGACGAGGTCGTCCTCGGTGATACCGCCGGCGTCGTGGCTGGTGACGCGGAAGGTGATCTTCTTGTAGCGAATGTCGATGTCCGGGTGGTGGCCGGTGGCCTCGGCCAGTTGCGCGACGGTGGCGACCAAGCGAATGCCGTCCAGGAAGGTGTCCCGCTCGACGGTTCGCACCAGCGTCTTGTCCACGGCCTTCCACAGCGGGATCAGGTCGCGGAGCGCGAGATCGATCTGGTCGTCCGTCAGCAGCTCAGCCATGTCCGTCACTCTAGGGCATGTCTCTCCAGCCCACGCCTACTGCGCTGCACTCGGCACGGCACCTCGCCGCACTGGAGGAAAGGCCACGATGGAAAAGCATCGAGCCCTCCCCTCCAGCGCACCGATGCACCGCACCGAGCACATGCTCGCTACGGCGCGGACTGAAGAGACACGCCCTAGACCTTCTTACGCACCCGCCCGGCACAGAGGAGCGCGAGAGCAGTCAGTACGGCGCCTGAGCTGGTGATCACGCCGAAGACCCAGGGGTGTGGGTCGGCGGCGTTGAGCGCCAGCAAGGTGCCGGTGACGGAGACTGCGGTCGCGATGCTCATCACCGACGCCATCTGGGCCGCACTCGCGTTGCGGCCGGAGTTGCCGGCGTCGGACAGGTCGAGCATCAGCACCGAGAGACTCGACGAGCTGAGGCCCATGCCGATCCCCGCGATCGCCCAGCCGGTCAGTCCGAACCAGACGGTCGCGTCGGTCCACGCCAGCAACGAAGTGATCGCGATTCCAGCGGTCATCAGGGCGAGACCAGTCCGCAATACGGTGACGCGTTGGAAGCTGTGCTCGCGTCCCTGCAACCAGGAGCCGAGCGCCCAGAACACTCCGGTGACCGACAAGCTCACGCCGGCCCGCGCCGGGCTGAAGTGGTGCTGCAGAGTGAGCAGCAGCGGCAGATAGACACCGACGCCGGTGAAGCCGGCGCCGACGAGCCCGCGCATCGCGACCACCGCCGGGAATCCACGCTCGGCAACGAACGCCCCGCGCGGCATCACTCGGATCGCCGCAACCGCCAGTACGACGAGCGCGACGGCGATCACCGTGCCGCCGATGACGCGATGGTCGCCGAGGTGATCACCGGTCAGCGTCAACGTGAACAGCGCGACCGAGATCGCGGCCGCCCACGGCAGCGCCGTACGCCAGGCTGCAAGTTCGGCGACGTGCTCGGCCGTGCGCTCGGGCTCGGGGCTGTTCTGCGATTGCCGGATCGCGGGCTGCAGTAGCAACCAGGTCGGGACCAGCAGTACGACGGCGCCCAGGAACACCCATCGCCAACCGAACTGCTCGGTGATCACTCCGGTCAGCAGCGGCCCGAAGATCGACGGCACCACCCACATCGCCGAGATCAGCGACATCATCCGCGGCCGCAATGCGGCGGGCAGCGTGCGGGCGACCAGGACGAGCAGCGAGACGTCGAGCAGACCTTCCGCGATCCCGCTCAGTACCCGGCCGGCGATCACCATCGGCATCGCCACCGCGAACCCGATCAGCAACTGAGCCAGCCCGAACACGATCGCACCGAGTCGCAATGTTCGGGTCGGTCCATGACGATCCGACCAGAGCCCGGCGACCGCGAGGGCGAACACGAAACTCGCGTTCGGAGCCGCGTTGGCCACGCCGAAACTGCCGAGTGCGTCGAATTCGCGCACCATCGTCGGCAACGCCGTACCGACTGCGCGGTTCTCCAGGGCGCTCAGGGTGACCAGGCCGATCACCCCGAGCGCGAGCGGCAGGTGCGGGCCGCTCAGCAGTTTCGGGGCGGGGGTCGTCGTCGCGGCGTCGGTCATCCCGTCATCCTGGGAGTTCAAGCGGACTTGAGGTCAACTCCGGCCAGGATGTCCGCGATCCGGTCCGGCTGGTGGATCCAGCCGACGTGGCTCGCGTCGAGCGACTGTACGGCGTACTGGTTGTCCGGGGTGAGTTCGTTGCCCTCGCGGATCAGCAGGTCCTGCAGGGCGATCGGGAGCGAGCGGTCCGCGGTGAGCCGGACGAACGTGCGCGGGACCGTGCCCCAGGTCGCAGCCTCGGCGCGGGCGTCGCCCATCATCACCTGCAGCGACTCGTCCGGCTGCAGAATGTTGAGCAGGGCAAGGAACTGCGTGTCGGTCGCGTCGGCCATCGTGGCTGCCTTCAACGCTTCGAGGAGGGCTTTGTCGGCCGTGCGGTAGTTCGCCCGGCCGGCGCCGACTATGGCGGGATCGCCGACCGACAAGCCGGCCACGGTCGGGATCAGACTCTCGGCGAACTCCGGTTCGCCCATGTACTCGATCGGGTTCGGCTTCGAGACCGGCGCCCAGGCGGAGATGTACACGAGGTGGCTGACGAGTTCCGGTGCCTGGTTGGCCAGTGCGGTGATCGTGACACCGCCGAGGCTGGCGCCGACCAGAATGACCGGTCCGTTCGCGGCCAAGCGCCGTACGGCGGGGAGCAGGCTGTCGACGTTGTCCTGCAGGGTGACCGTGGCGAGCGTGGAGGGTTCGGTCGCCCAGGCGTCCAGGTCCTGCGGGGCCTGGTAGGCGGCCGGGTACTGAGCGTCGAGGCCGTGGCCGGGGAGATCGGCCGCGTATGACGGGAGTCCGCGGAGCGCGAGTTCGCGCTGGACCGACGTCCAGAGGAACGAGTTGCTGCCCGAACCGTGGACGAGGACGTAGGTAGCCATGGCGGTTATTTTGGCACAGCTGAACTTTTACCGCACACCGGTTTTCTCGGGGATGCGGAAGATCAGGACGAGGACCCTCAGCACCAGGACCGCGCAGATCACCAGGAGGTTGTAGGCGAACAACTGGTACAGGGTGATGCTTGCGCTGACGCGCGGGCCGCCGTCGATGCCGAGGAGGAGCACGGCCATCAGGCCGGCGGTTGCGCCGAGGACGGCGAGCAGGACCTGGTGCAGGAGGCCGGTCAGGTGCTGGCGGTCGCGTTCGTCGGCGAGCAGGCGGATGTTCAGGCCGAGTCGGCCGCTCTCCGCTGCGGCGGCGATTCGGTCGATGCGTCGTGGGAGACGGCGCAGCATTGGCAGGATCGAGGCCAGCTCCTCGGTCGCCGTACGGCGAAGTGCCTCCGGGGTCAGCCGGTCGGTGACGTGTGCGGAGGCGAACTGTCGCGAGGCCCCGACCAGATCGAACCCGGGGGAGATCCGGCTGATCGTGCCCTCGATCGTGGCCAGCGCCCGGAACACCGCCGCGACCTCAGGCGGAACCCCGAGTTCGTGTGACGTGATGATCTTGAACAGGTCGTTGAACATCGCCGGACCAATCGACACCGCACCGGTCAGATGCCGCGTCATGAACTGCCCGACTGCGCGCTCCAGACCGCGTTCGTCGATGACATCGGGGCGGTCGACGATCTCGAGGAGTGCATCGGTGGCGCCGACCGGGTCCCCGTGGTCGATGGCGAGCAGGAACCGCTGCAGCGCCTCCCGAGTCGCCGGGTCGAGCCGGCCGACCGAACCGAGGTCGAGCATCCCGATGCGGCCGTCCGCGAGCAGCAGGAAGTTGCCGGGGTGCGGATCGGCGTGGAAGACGCCGTCGATCGCGACCTGGCCGAGCAGACAGTCGAACAGACTGCGGCCGAGCTGAACGGCGTCCAGACCGCGTTCGGCGATCGTCGGTGCGGCGTTGCCGAGACCGACCCCGTCCAGCCGTTGCATGGTGAGGACACGCTGGGTCGACAGGCGCTGATGGAGTGTTGGCACCACGATGTCGTTGCTGGCAGCAACTGATCGACCTGCCGCGACCGACGCCATGTTGTTCGCTTCGACGGTGAAGTCGAGCTCCTCCCGCATCGCCTCCGCGAACCCGTCCGCCAGTGCCCGGACGCCCATCGAGCGACCCCAGTCCGTGTTCCGCTCCAGCAGCCGCGCGAGCCGCCGTACGATATCGAGATCGCGGTCGACCACACTCGCGATACCTGGGCGCTGGACCTTCACGACCACCCGCTCGCTACTCAGGCTTGCTGCGTAGACCTGGGCGACGCTGGCCGCGGCGAGCGGTTCGATGACGAAGTCGTCGTACACCTGGTTCGGCGGCGCACCGAGCTCCTCGGTCAGTACCTGCTCAATCTCCGCCCACGGAGCCGGCGACACCTGATCCTGCAGGCGACTCAACTCGTTGGCGACCGAAAGCGGGATGATGTCGCTCCGCGTCGACAACACCTGCCCGAGCTTCACGAACGTAACCCCGGCATCATCCAGCGCCAGTCTTAGCGACCGCGCCAACTCCGCCTGTCCTGCTGCGTTCTCCCGGCCGGGGCGTCGGCGGCCGCGCAGATACGGCCCCAGTCCGTGCTTGATCGCGATTCGCAGAATCTGCAGGTACCGCCGCGTCCGCGCGATCCGCCCGGCGACATCCCGCCGCAGATCCCGGGCCCGCGGCAACGACCCCGTCGGTACCAACGCCTCCGCCAGCACCAGAAACACCAGCCCACACAACGTCGCACACAACGTCGTCAACCCCACGAACGCCAACGCCGCCGCATTAGACCCTTCGAACGGCGGCGGCCCCACCAACGCGTTAGCAAGAGGACTGAACGTCGACAACGTCAAAGCCGCCGCCAACCCCAACCGCACCAGCCCGAACCGCACCCCCAGCAACCGCTGCGCCACCGGAATGAAAAGCACCATGAACACAACCAGGCTGAACAACCCAGCGATCGCAACATCCATGGTGGGAACCCTAGGCCTTTCACCCCGCCCACCGATTCACCCACACGGGGGACCCCATCCCGGACCGCCCCCTCCCGCGCCACCGCGCCTTTCGCGCGCTACCGCGCGCTCTCCACTCGATCCGGTACGACGTTGCGCACGGCTCAACCAAGTGCGCGGCCGAACAGCGGGTAACGGGTACTCAAGGTGAGCCGTCGGCCCGCGATCTCGGCCCCCAGGGGCTGTCCCGTGGGTTAGCCGATGGATTTTCGTCAGCGAGTCCCCAAAATCCCTCGGACAGCGCAGATCTCTGGCACACGCACCCCAGCCACAGCCCGTCAGCCCCACGCGACGTGAAACCGCGATCGCCGGCCTCACCATCCGGCCCAGCCACTCGCTCGGCTCGCCCTCTTGCTTTGTCGGCCGCCTTTGGCGGTCGAGTCGGGGGTGCAGGCCGAAAGGCTCTCGGCCGGGGACGTGCGCGGTGGCTGCTCACCGCTCCCGGCCGACCTGAAAGACAGCACGGCGGGGCGCCGCGGTGGCTGAGCCGGATGGCGAGGCCGGCGACCACGGCTCCCCGTTGCCTGGGGTGACCGGCCTGTGGCTGCCGTGCAGGAAAGACTCGGGTTGGCAGTTGACTCGCCTCCGGTCCCGATGCATCTCGTGGGTTCCCCCATGAGGTTGTGGGTTCTGCACCCGCATGCGAGTACAGGACCCACAAGCGGATGGGTGAACCCAGCAGATGGGGAAAGGTAGGGGCGGGGGATGCTGCACGGGCAGCCTTGATCCGTTGGGGTCACTCACCAACGGCCAAGCCGCACGCCGGGTGAGGGGTCAGTCCCAAGGCCGGACCGCCCCATTCACCAACCCCTCACGGCCCCATCCGCCCAGGCTCACTCACCACCCGAAATCCGCGCTCGCACGCACTTGATGAGTGGCAGCGGTCCGCCCACCTCCCCAAACCCCAGTACGCCGACCCGCCAGCCGGTCGTGCGGCGCTTATCGCGCGGTCGACCCGTGGCGGAGCGCACATGGTGGCGGGAGAGTTGTCCTGCGGGCGGATCTGTCTGGTAGCGCGCTTCGCGGCAGGTTTGACTCCGAACTGTCGGGAGGAACGCGGACCTGCGGGCCACAACAACTTGCCTGCTCGGTCGGTCTCCACGCCTGGGCCCAGGTCTTGAGCGCAGTTGTGGAGTGCTGCAGGTTCGCATCACCAGCCGCGACCCCGTGATCCGCATTTGGCTGGCTGGGCATGCAAATTGGGGGTTCTGCACCGTTAACCACGGTGGAGAACCCCCAATTTCGGTGGCTAGGCAGTCAAATTGTCAGGCGCGGCGGCGGATTTTGTTGCCTAGCCAGACGATGGGGTCGTACTTGCGGTCGGCTACTCGTTCCTTCATGGGGATGAGGGCGTTGTCGGTGATCTTGATGTGTTCGGGGCAGACTTCGGTGCAGCACTTGGTGATGTTGCAGTAGCCGAGGCC
Source organism: Kribbella yunnanensis (assembly GCF_039529655.1). Taxonomy (NCBI): domain Bacteria; kingdom Bacillati; phylum Actinomycetota; class Actinomycetes; order Propionibacteriales; family Kribbellaceae; genus Kribbella; species Kribbella yunnanensis. Next base: position 170,405 of record NZ_BAAANF010000010.1, read on the forward strand.
GTGTTGTTCTTGGGCGGCGTGCTGGCGGTCGGCGGCGTCGAGGGGGTGCATGTCGAGTTCGGCGATGCGCATCAGGAAGCGGGGGCCGGAGAAGGCTTCCTTGTTTTCCTCGTGGTCACGGATGACGTGACAGGTGTCCTGACAGAGGAAGCATTCGATGCACTTGCGGAACTCTTGTGAGCGTTCGACGTCCACCTGCTGCATGCGGTATTCGCCGGGCTTGACGTCGGCCGGGGGTTTGAAGGCGGGGATCTCGCGGGCCTTCTGGTAGTTGAAGGAGACGTCGGTGACGAGGTCCTTGATCACCGGGAAGGTCCGCATCGGGGTGACCGTGACGGTCTCCCCTTCCTCGAAGGTGTTCATCCGGCACATGCACATCAGCTTCGGCATGCCGTTGATCTCGGCGCTGCAGGAGCCGCATTTGCCGGCCTTGCAGTTCCAGCGGACCGCCATGTCGGGGGTCTGCGTGGCCTGCAGGCGGTGGATGACGTCGAGGACGACCTCGCCCTCGTTCACCTCGACCTCGTAGTCCTTCAGCTCACCACCGTCGGCGTCACCACGCCAAACCCGGAACTTGGCCTGGTAACTCATCGTCGTCCTCGCTTCGCTGCGGGCGCCAATGAGTGGAACTCGCTGTGCATATTGGTGCCTTCGCTTCGCTCAGTCACGAGGGAGCTCCTCTTCAGTGAGGTACTTCTTGAGTTCGTCGCGCTCGAACAGTTCCAGCAGGTCGTCGCGCATCGGGATCTGGTCCTTCTTCACCACGGTGACCCCGTCGCCGTCGCTCTGCAGGGAGCAGACCAGGAGCAGCTTGCGCCACTCGGCGTTCATGCCGGGGAAGTCGTCGCGGGTGTGACCGCCGCGGGACTCCTCGCGCAGGAGGGCGGCCTTGGCGACGCACTCGGACACGGTCAGCATGTTGCGGAGGTCCAGGGCGAGGTGCCAGCCGGGGTTGAACTGGCGGTGGCCCTCGACCGTCATCTTCGCGATCCGGCCGCGGAACTCGGCCAGCCTGCCCAGTGCCTGCTCGATCTCGTCGGCCTTGCGGATGATGCCGACCAGGTCGTTCATCGACTGCTGGAGTTCCTGGTGGATCGTGTACGGGTTCTCCCCGCCCTCGAGCTCGAACGGCGCCAGTGCCTCGGCCGCGGCGGCGTCGATATCGGCCTCGGAGATCTGCGGCCGGTCCGTGCCGAGTGACTCGACGTACATCGCCGCACCGGCTCCGGCGCGGCGGCCGAAGACGAGCAGGTCGGAGAGCGAGTTGCCGCCGAGGCGGTTGGAACCGTGCATGCCGCCTGCTACTTCACCGGCGGCGTACAGGCCCTTGACCGAGGACTGTGCGGTGTCCGGCTCGACCTCGACGCCGCCCATCACGTAGTGACAGGTCGGGCCGACCTCCATCGGCTCGGCGGTGATGTCGACGTCGGCCAGTTCCTTGAACTGGTGGTACATCGACGGCAGCCGGCGCTGGATCTCCTCGGCGGGCAGCCGTGAGGAGACGTCCAGGAAGACGCCACCGTGCGGGGTACCGCGGCCGGCCTTGACCTCGGAGTTGATCGCGCGGGCGACCTCGTCGCGGGGGAGCAGTTCCGGTGGGCGCCGGTTGTTGTCGGCGTCCTTGTACCAGCGGTCGGCCTCTTCTTCGGTTTCTGCGTACTGCGCGCGGAACACGTCCGGCACGTAGTCGAACATGAACCGCTTGCCTTCGGAGTTCTTCAGTACGCCGCCGTCGCCGCGGACCGACTCCGTGACCAGGATCCCCTTCACCGAGGGCGGCCAGACCATGCCGGTCGGGTGGAACTGGATGAACTCCATGTTGATCAGGGTCGCGCCGGCCCGCATCGCGAGGGCGTGACCGTCACCGGTGTACTCCCACGAGTTCGAGGTGACCTTGAACGACTTGCCGACGCCGCCGGTGGCCAGGATGACCGCGGGGGCGTCGAACAGGATGAAGCGGCCGGACTCGCGCCAGTACCCGAAGGCGCCGGAGATCGCGTCGCCGTCCTTGAGCAGCTCGGTGACCGTGCACTCGGCGTACACCTTGAGGTTGGCCTCGTAGTCGCCGGTGGCTTCGAAGTCCTCCTGCTGCAGCGAGACGATCTTCTGCTGCAGGGTGCGGATCAGCTCCAGGCCGGTGCGGTCGCCGACGTGCGCGAGCCGCGGGTAGGTGTGACCGCCGAAGTTGCGCTGGCTGATCTTGCCGTCCGGGGTCCGGTCGAACAGGGCGCCGTACGTCTCCAGCTCCCAGACCCGGTCGGGGGCTTCCTGCGCGTGCAGTTCGGCCATCCGCCAGTTGTTCAGGAACTTGCCGCCACGCATGGTGTCGACGTAGTGCGTCTTCCAGTTGTCGTTGGAGTTCGCGTTGCCCATCGCGGCCGCGCAGCCGCCCTCGGCCATCACGGTGTGGGCCTTACCGAACAGCGACTTGCACACGATCGCGGTGCGCTTGCCCTGCTCGCGGGCCTCGATCGCCGCGCGCAGACCGGCGCCGCCGGCCCCGATCACGACGACGTCGTAGGTGTGTCGTTCCAGCTCAGTCATATCTCGCAGATCCTCAGTTCAAGAAGCGCAGGTCGGAGAACCAGCCGGCCGACAGCGCCATGATGTAGAAGTCGGTCAGGATCACGGTGAACAGCGACGCCATCGCGAACGTGCCGTGCTTCGGGTTCAGCTTGGACACGAAGGTCCAGTACCGGTACCGCAGCGGGTGCTTGGAGAAGTTCTTCAGCCGGCCGCCGACGATGTGCCGGCAGGCGTGGCAGGACAGCGTGTACAGCCAGAGCATCACCAGGTTGATCCAGATGATCAGCGTGCCCAGGCCGATCCCGAAGCCGCCGTCCTTGCCGTGGAAGGCGAGCACGCCGTCGTAGACGTTGAGGATGCCGAAGACCAGCGCGCCGTAGAAGAAGTAGCGGTGCAGGTTCAGCGCGATCAGCGGGAACTTGCTCTCACCGGTGTACTTCTTGTGCGGCTCGGGCACCGCGCACGCGGCCGGCGCGAAGAACAGCGACCGGTAACCCGCCTTGCGGTAGTAGTAGCAGGTGCCCCGGAAGCCGGCCAGTACGGCGAACGTGATGATGCTGAACGGGATGAACACCGGGAACTTCGGGAACCAGGTACCCAGGTGACTCGACCCCGGTACACACGACTCGGTGACACACGGCGAGTACAGCGGGGTCAGGTAGTGGTGCGCATCCACCCAGTACCACTTGTTCATGAAGATCCGGATCGTCGCGTAGACGATGAAGAAGCCCAGGATCACCCCGATCCGCAGCGGCGCCAGCCACCAGCGATCGGTCCGTGCGGTCTTCAGCCCGACCTGTGCACGCCCGGAGGCGTCAACTCCATGTGCCATCAGGGGGCACGCCGATCAGGTGCGCCGAAGCCTTCGTGCTCCGCGTCTGTCCACATGGACGCGTCATACTCCACGTCGGGAATCTCCTCGAGGTCCTCCGGAACCGGTCCGGGTCTGTGCTTCGGGTCGGGAGGGCCGAGCTCGGCCAGATCGTCGCTCAACCTGGCTACGTCGGACACGAGCCGGCGGACGCCGAGGGTGTCTCCGTATTCCTGGCTGAGCTTTCCGACGGCCGCATGCAGTGCTTCGAGCGCGCGGACTACGGGCGCGACGGCGCCGTTTGCCCCGGAAGTTGATCCAGCACCCATGCCGACTCCAGTGATGGTGTTGTAGCTGTCAGTATGGGCACACTTTGCCGCGCCCGGGCATGCAACGGAAGACCTCTCGGTACGGCGTGTTTCTACTTAGGGTTGCCTCAGTTGCCGACGGCCGACGAGTGGAGTAATGGAGTGAATCCGGCCTTCAGCACAACGAGATTCGCCGCCGGGGTCAACACCTCGACCTCGATCAGACCCGGCGGTCGGCGCGCGTTTTCGTAGCCCTGCCACGACCACGGCAGCACCTGCCCGCCCAGCACCAGCGCCGGGCGGCCGTCGTACCGGATCATGGCGCCGTCCGGGAGATCGGCCAGTGCCTGTACGGCGGTGCGTTGTCGGCGCGTGCGCGGCTCGACTCGTTGACTGTGCAGTACGGCGTCCATCGCGGGCGCGCGTGGGCGCTCGTCGAGCGCGTGTCCCTGCGCCCAAGCTCCGGCGTACCGCAGGAAGTCTCTGCGTCGGCAGTAATGACAAGGTCGATGACCGGCTGCGAGCGCGACGGCTTCGTCGAAGAAGAACAAGGCGGTCCAGCGTCCGGCCGGCATCGGATCGCGCTGAACTCCCTTCCAGTCAAGGACGCAGCAGATCCACGCCTTCGAGCGCCAGCGCGTCGTGCCGAGGCGGCGATCGGGGCTGTGCAGCGTGCCGCGGTTGCCCATGAGCAGGCCGCGGCCGTCCTCGGCCACGATCTCCTGGGTGGGAAGAACCCTGTTCTGCAACGGCATACGGCTCATCGTGCCGTACGCCACCGACGGTTTTTCGTTACATGTCTGACAGAGTTGTCCTGTGCAGATTGTTGTGGGAGTGGCCGTTGTCCGCGGCGAGCAGGTGCTGGCGGCGTACCGGCCGGGTCCCGAGGGCGGTTGGGAGTTCCCGGGCGGCAAGGTCGAGCCGGGGGAGACCGAGGCGCAGGCCGGGGTCCGGGAGCTGCGGGAGGAACTCGACCTGGAGGTTGAGATCGGCGCCTCGCTCGGACCGGGCGTGGACATCTCCGACAAGTACCGGCTGCACGTCTACCGGGCGACGATCGTCAGGGGAGAGCCGGTACGGCGGGAGCACGCCGAACTGCGGTGGTTCGCGGCCGCCGAACTGGTCGAGGCGGACTGGCTGGTACCGGATCGACCGTTCGTCAGGGCGCTGCGCGACCAGCTGTAGTGGCGGAAGTCACATCGTTCCGCAGGCGACGTTCCGGAGGCGGCGGATCACGCTGAGAAAACGGCCCCGACCGCAACTGTATGGGTCGTTTGTATGGGTTGTACCTGGTGAGTGGTCTACACCGACCGCGAGAATCCTTCTGCAAGCTACTGGGGAGGAGTGAGGAATGTCGGTGTATCAGGTCGTCCCTTCCGTCCGGAGGGAAGACGTCGTCACGGAGGATGTCTGCGAGATCTACGAACTGGGGTCCCGGCGGCAGACGCCGGCGGCGGTCAAGGAGCTGACCAGCCGTCAGATCGCGATCGGGCGGATGCTGTCCACCGGGACGAAGGACGCCGCGATCGCTCGGGAGCTCGGGCTGTCCCTGCGGACCGTCCGGGCCGAGGTCAGCGCACTGGTAGTCGGACTGGGTGCCAAGTCCCGGTTCCAGGCGGGGTGCCTGCTGGTTCGCCGCTTCGGCTGATCGGGAATAACTGTCGGGGCTGCGACGTAGTGTTTGGACATGGCTGAGCTCCCTGACCGGCGGTTGTTGCTGGTGCACGCCCACCCGGACGACGAGACCATCAACAACGGCGCAACGATGGCGCGGTACGTGGACGAAGGCGCCCACGTCACGCTGATCACCTGCACCCTCGGTGAAGAGGGGGAGGTGCTCGTTCCGGATCTGTCCCATCTGGCCGCTGACCAGACCGACCAGCTGGGACCACACCGGATCACCGAACTGGACGCCGCGATGGCCGAGCTCGGCGTCACCGACCACCGCTTCCTCGGTGGCCCCGGCAAGTACCGCGACACCGGGATGATCTACAACGAAGAGGGCAATGCCGACGTCCCGCCGGACACCCGCGAGGACAGCTTCTGGCAGGCCGATCTGCTGGCCGCGGCGAACGAACTGATCCCGGTCATCCGGGAGATCCGCCCGCAGGTCCTCGTCACCTACGACGAGTACGGGAACTACGGCCACCCGGACCACATCAAGGCACACCGCGTCGCCATGTACGCCGCCGCGCTGGCCGCCGCTCCGTCGTACCGGGAGGATCTCGGGCCGGCCTGGGACATCCCGAAGATCTATTGGACCGCGATCGTCGAATCGGCGATGCGGGAGAGCCTGCGGCAGCTCCGCGCGGCCGGAGACACCACGACCTTCGAGGGGATGGACCCGGAGGGTCCGATGCCGCCGATGATCACCCCGGACCGGTTCATCGACGCGATTATCGACGGCGGGCAGTATCTGGACCGCAAGATGAACGCGATGAAGGCGCATGCCACCCAGATCACCGTGGACGGCCCGTTCTTCGCCCTGTCGAACAACAACGGCAGCTCGATCTTCGGCGACGAAGGCTACCGGCTCGTCAAGGGCACGGCCGCCCCTGGTCCGAAGGGCGTCGAGGACGACCTGTTCGCCGGCCTGGAGTGACTGTTCACACATGCGAGTACCTCAGACCTTATTCATGAGCCGGGCATAGGCTGCTGAGGTGTCGACGCCCGAGCCCAGTGGGATCGTGCCGCCCGAGGAGTTCCGGGCGGCACTGGGCCAGTTCGCGGCCGGCATCCTGATCATGAGCACGCTGCAGGACGGCGTGGCCCATGCGATGACGGCCAACGCGTTCACCTCGGTGTCGCTGGACCCGCCGCTGGTGCTGGTCTGCGTCGACAAGGGCGTCCGGATGCACGACGCCGTCCTCGACTGCGGCTATTGGGCCATCTCGGTGCTGGCCGCGGACCAGCAGCCGCTGGCCGCGCGGTTCGCGCGGTCGGGGCGCGATCTGTACAGCCAGTTCGACGGGGTGGCGACCGAGGCCGGCCCGAAGTCCGGCTGCCCGGTGATCACGGGCTCGCTGTCGTGGCTGGAGTGCCGGACCTGGGCGACGTACGAGGGCGGTGACCACACGATCGTGGTCGGCGAGGTGCTCAGTCTGGGCCTCGGCGAGACCGACGGGCGCGGTGCGCTGATCCACCACGCCAGTCACTATCGGGAGCTGCCCGGACGCTGAGCGTGGCGATAGTGCCCCGCGGGGGACTTTTGAGGCAGGTGGGGCCTGCCCCAAAGGTCGGGAAGGCCTGCCCCGTCCCGTAAGATGTGCCCTTGTGTTCCGAGCGGGCACAGCCTGACCACGCCTTGAGCAGGAGGACTTAGTCCGGTGGGGAAGAAGCAGCTCGCGGGGATCATTGCCGCGGCAGGACTAGGTGTGTTCGTCGTGGGGTACGGCGCCGCCTTCGCGTTCGCCGGAGACAAGATTCCCGGTGACACCACCGTGCTCGGCATCCCGCTCGGCGGGTTGTCGCAGTCCGACGCCAAGACGAAGCTCGAGGCCGGGCTGAAGGATCGCCTGACCCAGCCGATCAAGTTCAAGGCCGGCGACTCCGCGACGGCGTACACGGTGAACCCGGCCGAGGCCGGGCTCGGCCTGGACTACGAGGCGACCATCGCCCAGGCCGGAGCCGGGCGCAGCCTGGCGCCTGCCCGGATCTGGCGCGCCCTGACCGGCGGTTCCGCGGTCGAGCCGGTGGTGACCAAGGACGACGCGAAGTTCCAGGCCGCGGTCGAGAAGCTCGCCAAGCAGGTCAACCGCCCGGCGACCGAGGGCTCGATCACCTTCGACGGCCTCAAGCCGGTCTCCCACAAGCCGGCCGAGGGACTCGAGCTGGACACCGCGAAGGCCGCCGACGTCGTCGTCGCGGCCTACCCGAACGGCGCCACCGCGGCGGACCTGCCGGTGCAGGTGACCAAGCCGCAGGCCGGGTCCGACGCGATCAGCAAGGCGATCACGGACTACGCCGAGCCGGCCGTGGCCGCGCCGATCAAGCTGACCGTCGGCGACAAGTCGGTCTCGCTCAACCCGTCCGAGTTCGCGCCGGCCCTGACCTTCACGGTCAAGGACGGTGTGGTCACCCCGACGCTGAGCGGCAAGCAGCTGGAGCCGCTGTTCCAGAAGCGGTTCAAGGCCCTGGAGACGCTGCCGAAGGACGCGACCTTCGAGATCGCGGGCGGCAAGCCGACCGTCGTACCGGCCGTCGACGGCATGGTCGTCGACCGCACCAAGGTGGTCCCGGCGATCATCTCGGTGCTGTCGAAGCCGGCCGGTGAGCGCAAGGCCGCGGTCGGCCTGGCGAGCACCAAGGCGAAGGTGACCACCGAGCAGGTGCAGGCGCTCGGCATCAAAGAGGTGATGGGCGAGTTCACCACGCAGTTCCCGCACGCGCCGTACCGCAACACGAACATCGGCACCGCGGCCCGCAAGATCAACGGCACGCTGCTGAAGCCGAACGAGATGTTCAGCCTGAACAAGATCGTCGGCGAGCGGACCAAGGAGAACGGCTTCACCGAGGGCAACATCATCAGCGGCGGCAAGTTCGTCCTGGACCTCGGCGGCGGGGTCTCCCAGTCGGCGACCACGACCTTCAACGCGGCCTTCTTCGCCGGGCTCAAGGATGTCGAGCACAAGGCACACAGCGTCTACATCACCCGCTACCCGATCGGCCGCGAGGCGACCGTCGCGTGGCCCTCGGTGGACCTGAAGTTCCTCAACGACTCCGGGAACGGCATCTACATCCAGACCATCTTCACCGCGTCCAAGCCCGGCAGCCAGGGCCGGATCACGGTCAAGATCTGGGGTACCAAGGTCTGGCAGATCACCGCCGGCGCCTCGGGCAAGTCGAACCACCGCGCCCCCGGCCTGGTCTACAACACCGAGCCGGGCTGCCGGCCGCAGGCGCCGACCGCCGGTTTCGACATCACGATCTTCCGGTACTTCGCGAAGAACGGCGTACGGCAGAAGACCGAGCAGTTCACCACGCACTACAACGCGGCCGACGACATCCGCTGCGAACCGAAGCCCGGGACCGAGACCCCGCCAGGGCCAGGTGGACCGGGTGGTCCGCAGAACACCCAGACCACCCCGCCGCGCAAACCGAGCTAACTGGCGGCGCTTCAGCTGCGATGGAGGGTGTGGAGTTCGGCAGCGACCTGGTTGAACAGGTCCTCGCCGATCACCGCACCCTCTCGCCGTACCTGGCCCGGTTCCACCCGTAATACGCGATCGAGGCGGACCTCGCTGGCGCGGCCCTCGCGGTCCCAGGCGCCCTTGCCGACGTCCATCCAGACCCGGCCCCAGCGGGCCTCGTCGGCGGCGTCGCGGTCGTGGTCCTTGCTGGTCAGGATCAGCGCCAGCAGGTACTGCCCGTCGGAACCGACCACGAGCACGGGCCGGTCCTTGCCGCGGTGGTGGTCCTCCTCGAACGGGACCCAGGTCCAGACGACCTCACCCGGATCCGCCACCCCGTCATCCGGGTGCGGCGTGTATTCGACCTGCACGGTGCCTTCGAAATCGCCCGGGTACTCAGGGCGCTCCACCACGTGATCCGCCATACCGGCAGAGCCTACTGGGCTGGGCTCCTGAGATAGCGGTACCGATACGCCTCGACGTACCCGAGCCGCTGGTAGGCCGTCACAGCGGGCAGATTGCTCTCCAGGACCTCCAGATAGGTCCGGCGACCGCCCTGCGGCCCTGCCCAGCGCGCGAGGCCCTGTACGACGGCTGCTGCCATCCCCTGACCCCGGTGAGCCGGTGCGACCCGGAGAGCGTCGATTCCGAGCCAGTGCCCTGTCATCGCACCTCGGCCGACCGCCACCGCCTCGCCGTCGACCTCGATCGTGGCGAAGACCGCCTTGGGGGCGCCTTCGAGCACAACTGGCGCTGGGGCGGGAACCGGTCCGTCGAAGGCGACGCCGTACCAGGCCTTGTCGGGGTGCTCGGCGAGCTGGACGTCGTACGGCGGGAGTGCGTTCACGTGGTCGAGCGTGGTGTGCATGACCAGTACGTCGGAGCGGTCGGGGTGGGCGTCGATCCAGCCCAGATCCTGGATGTCCGTGGCGGCCTGGCTGCCGAGGCGGATGTGAGCCTGGGGCGGTAGGCCGCGCTCGACGTAGAAGGCCTCAGCGCGCTTGAGCGCCTCGGTGAGCGGCATCCCGGGGTTGCCGGCCGGGAGCAGCGAGTTGCCGCGACCGGTCCAGCCGGAGGATGCCCGCAGCAACCACTCGCCCAGGTACACCGTTTCGGCCGCCGGCCGGCCCAGCGCGGTGGTCAGGAAGAGCTGCTCGACGTCGACCGGGCGCAGCGGCATCTCCGGGATCGGTTTGGCCGCGGTGATCGCCGAGAGCTCGATCTCATGCCGGCTGCTGTCGGCATGCCGGACCACCAGCTGACCCTCCCGACGGTCCTCGAGTACGCCGATGACGTCGGTTAGGCCACCCTTAATTCGATGCCGGACGACCACACGGTGTCCGATATCACGAGTACCAAGGCCTGACACGATCCGGACTCCTGGCAGAGTGGGCAGAGTATTACCGTGATACTAGAGACTCTTGCACCACCGCATCGCAGCAACCCGGAGCCCCACCGCTGCGCTTGCCTGCCATAGGAGGAGTAGCAGTGACCTACGTCATCGCGCAGCCGTGTGTTGACCTGAAGGACCTCGCGTGTGTCGAGGAGTGCCCCGTGGACTGCATCTACGAGGGCAACCGGATGCTGTACATCCACCCCGACGAGTGCGTGGACTGCGGAGCGTGCGAGCCGGTCTGTCCGGTCGAAGCCATCTACTACGAGGACGACACTCCGGAGCAGTGGAAGGACTACTACACCGCGAACGTCGACTTCTTCACCGACCTGGGCTCGCCCGGTGGCGCGTCCAAGATGGGCAAGATCGACAAGGACCACGCCTTCATCGCCGCCCTGCCCCCGCAGGAACACGACGAGTAACAAGCACTGAGGCACGGAGGTGGGGTACCAGCTACCCCACCCCCGTCAGCCCACCTTGACCTCGGCCGTGGCCAGGATCTTCTCGTTCGCGAGCTTGGTGCCGAACCAGCCGATCAAGGAGGCCGGCAGGCCCCACACCGCAACGGTCACGAGCGTGCGGATCATCGCCTCCTCGGCCGAGTCGGACGATTGCGTCCAGATCCCGGTCGCCGCATGCACGCCGCCATCCAGGCCGATGCCGAGCATTACGTAGGCGATCACGAGCAGCAGCCGCCCGAACCGATCGGCCGCGCTCCCCGCGTCCGGCCAGGTTGAACGCGATGTTCGGCCGGTGCCTTGCCCCCTGTTGTTCCATGTACACAGGGTGAGCGGGAACCTTCAGACAGTCTTCAGGTCAGTTGTCGAGGACGTCGACGTGCACGTGGTCGAGGTGCCGGAGGATCTTTTCGTCGCCGGAGCGGGATGGTGGGGTGTAGTCGCGCCAGCCGCTGTCCGAGCGGCCGCCGGCGGTCCAGATCTTGTCGCTGAAGATGACCGTGCGGATGTTGAGCATCTTGGCGCGGGCGACCAGGTACTGCGCCATGGCCCAGCCCTTGGTCGTGTTGGCGGCTGTGATCGGCCGGACGAACACGTCGACCGCGCGGCCCTCGTAGTGGGCTGAGCCCTCCATGTGCCCGGACTGGATCCCGCCCGGCGCATAACCACCGGTGGAGATCCGGCCGAACGTTGCCAGCAGATCCCGCCGTACGGCGTCCGCGCGGGGCGTCAGCCCGTTCTTGCCGACGGTCTGGACCGGTACGTCGTCCGGGTTGACCGTGCAGCTGAAGACGGCCTTCGAGTTGCCGGTCAGCGCGGAGGCGAGGACACGGGCATCGCCCTCGTGGTCGGCGTACGCGTTCGGGAAGGCGCTGCGCTGGACTCGGTCGGCGGCGACGGTGATCGGGAGCTTCTGGTAGTTCTTGATCTTCACCAGGGCGTCGTAGAACTTGCCGGATGCATAGTGCGGGTCCTGGACCTGCTTCGTCGTACCCCAACCCTGCGACGGCCGCTGCTGGAACAGGCCCAGCGAATCCCGGTCGCCGTGCTTGAGGTTGCGCAGGCCGGACTCCTGGTACGCCGTGGCGAGCGCGATCGTGACCGCGCGCCCGGGCAGCCCACGCCGTACGGCGACGCCTGCGATGATCGCGGCCGATTCCGCCTGCTCGAGGTCGAGCTGGACGGTGGCGCCGTTGACCGTGGCCTCGCACTGCTCCGGCGGAGGCAGCAGCGGGCCGAGGTCCTTCCCGCCGACCCAGGCCACAGCTCCGCCGATGACGAGGCTGAGCACCCCAATGGACCCCAAGGCGACGAGCACGCCTCGTTTCATCGGCATACCGCTCCCAACGTGCGGGAGCGGCGGCCTGGTTCCGGGGAGTAGATCACGATGTGATTGACGCTTGAACGCGCCCAGCGGTTGGCGCGATTCACGCGTTCGCGTGAAGGGCCTCGTTGAGGGTGATGCCCTCGCCCTTGCGCGGCCGCGCTTCGACCGCACCGGTGACCGAGTTGCGCAGGAAGAGCAGCCCCGGCTGACCGGACAGGTCGCGAGCCTTGACCACGGTGCCGTCCGGCAGGGTGACCTTGGTCCCGGCCGTCACGTAGAGACCCGCCTCGACCACGCAGTCGTCGCCGAGCGAGATCCCGGTACCACCGTTAGCGCCGAGCAGGCAGCGCTTGCCGATCGACACAACCTGCTTCCCGCCACCCGACAAGGTGCCCATGATCGACGCGCCGGCCCCGATGTCACTGCCGTCGTCAACCACGACACCCGCGACGATCCGGCCCTCGACCATCGACGTACCGAGGGTGCCCGCGTTGAAGTTCACGAACCCCTCGTGCATGACGGTCGTCCCCTCGGCCAGATGCGCACCCAGCCGCACCCGGTCCGCGTCCCCGATCCGCACCCCACTCGGTACGACGTAGTCCGTCATCCTCGGGAACTTGTCCACACTCGTCACGCTCAGGTGCTGCCCAGCCGCCCGCGCCCGCAGCCGCACATGCTCGATCTCCTCGACCGGCACCGGCCCGGCCGACGTCCAGGCGTTGTTCGGCAGCGCACCGAAAATCCCGTCCAGGTTCAACCCGTGCGGCCGCACCAACCGATGCGACAACAGGTGAAGCCGAAGGTAGGCATCCGCAGTCCCACTCGGCGCCTCCTCCAGCACGATCTGCGTGCTCACGACCTCCCGCCGTACCTCACGCAGCTCGTCGTTCCCCTCCGCCGCCACCAACTCCGCCGGCGCCTTCACATCCTCCGGCCGCTCACCCAGCTCCGGCGCCGGATACCAGACATCCAGCACAATCCCGCCGGCAGTAACAGTCGCAAGGCCAAAGCCCCAGGCGTGGGTCACGTTCGTCATAAGCACAGCCTGCCAGACACCCGGTGACGATCAGAAAAGGGGGACGGGAGAAAACAGAAGGGAAGGAAACAAAAGAGAAGAACAAAAAAGAACAAAACAAAGGAGAGTGGGCTCGGCGGATGGCTCGGCGGCACCCCACAGTTACTGTCCGCTGTGGCCAGGTTGTTGCAGCCCGAGATGACCCAGGAGGGGAGGCCCTGCGGCTGCGGCCAGGCTGGATTCCGTCGATGCACCAAGGGCCGCCGTGATTCGCGAGATGGCTATCCCGGCCTGACATCAGTCCTCTCCGCGTACGTCGGCTTGTTTCGTCGTGCAGAGTTTCCAGGCATCGCGGGTCCATTCGGCATCTCGAAGCGCGTTGTGAGCATCTGGCGGCGGCGGCATCTCGGCTTCGAGGTCGAGCAGGAGCTGGTCGGCCAGTTGCTGCACGTCGCGGCAATAAGCCGGCCAGCCGCCCGGAAGGCTCATCATCGGTCCGTAGAGCTGGCAGAGGGCAACCCAGTCGTACGCGGCGAAGTAGGCCCACCACTCGGGCTGGGGCCCGGCGAAGTCGACGAGCTGCTGAGCGATGTCCCTTCGAGGACGGGTTGGTCCGGTCAAGTGCGGAAGGACGTTGTCCCGGACCCATGGACCAGTCCGTTCGCGATCGGTCTCCGAAGGCTCCGCGTAGTAGGACTCGCCATCCTCTCGAATCACGCCGATCGACAGCAGTTCGATGGTCCGGCCATTGTCGATGAACTCGGTGTCGAACCACAGCTTCGCCATCGAGTCAGGATAACGAGGGCGTTTCCGGATGGCCCACAGATTGGCCCCTCCGCTCCGACGGCCGGCGCTGTGAGATGGAGGTATCGAGCCCGTCAGGGCGGTGGGTGATGCACGAGGTGCAAGCCCCTGCCCCATCGCCCTGGCTGTTCCACTGGAGGAGGCTGACATGGAGGCAGAGGCAGCTGTAGTTGCTCTGCTTGATCGCGATGCAATTGAGCGTGCGCATCACAAGTACTACGCAAGTCGTCGTGGCCAAGAGTGTGGTGAGCCGGACGAGTACGACCGCGAGTACGTCGACATCCTCTTAGAGATCCTCGCCCTGATGGTTCAGGACGGCCGGCAGGCGGACCGCCACCACTCATCAACGTGAGTTGGCTTGTCGGGTCTACGCGTGGCGGGCGGTTGCGGGTGCGTGATCGGAGAGGTTGGTGAGTGGCTGGGGTCCGGTGGGGTGGCCTGGAATCAGATTGTTTCGCCGATGTCGGGTTGGCGCTCACCGCAGGGGGCGGCTGCGCCGGAGGCGCCAATGGGGGAGTCGCCGCCGGAGGCGGTGTCCGTTGTTCGGTGGCATTTCGGGGGTGGTCGAAGGGGTTGGTGGGGGGACCGGCGGGCGGTATCTATACGTATAGATGAGGGGTGGTGGGGTGGCTAGGGTTACGCAGGCTGATGTGGCTCGGGCGGCGGGGACGTCTATGGCTGTGGTCAGTTATGTGGTGAACGGGGGGCCGCGGCCGGTGGCGGAGGGGACTCGGCAGCGGGTGCTGGCGGCTATCGAGCAGACGGGGTATCGGCCGGACGGGGTGGCTCGGGCGTTGGTCGGTGGGTCGACCATGACGTTGGGGTTGATCGTTCCGGATATCGCGAACGAGTTCTTCGCCGAGCTGGCGCGAGCGGTTGAGCATGCGGCTCGGGCGGCTGGGCGGACTGTGTTGCTGGCCAACTCGGAGGGGGATGCGCAGACCGAGTTGGCGTTGCTGGAGACGTTTTTGGAGCGGCGGATCGACGGGGTGGTGATCATCTCGCAGGCGCCGATCACGGCTGCTCGGATGTTGGAGCGGGCGGGGACTCGCCGGGTGTTCCTGGGAGCCGCCCCGCCGGATGACTCGTCGATCGGGGTGGACAACTTCGGTGGTGCGGTGGCCGCGACCATGCATCTGGTCGGGCATGGGTATGAGCGGATCGCGATGATCGGCGGTCCTGACCTCGACGAGGTGGCTGATGCTCGGCGGGACGGGTGGCAGCATGCGCTTACCTCGCTCGGCGCGGCGGAGGAGGGGGCCTTCGTGCATCAGCCGTTCACGGTCGACGGCGGGTACGTCGGCGGACTCGAACTGCTCGCTGGTGACACCCGACCGCAGGCGATTTTCGCCGCCTCGGATCGGCAGGCCATCGGGTTGTTGCGTGCGGCCGCCGACGAGGGAATCTCGGTACCCGATGAGCTCGCGATCGCCACGTTCGACGGTTCCGCCGCCTCGGCGTACGCCGTCCCTTCGCTGACCACTGTCCAGCAGCCGATCACCCAGATGGCCGACCTCGCGGTCCGCCAGTTGACCGCGCACGACGCTCCGCCGCTGCACGCCGTACTCGAGGTGGGACTGGTGATCCGCCGGTCCTGTGGTTGCTCCCGCCCTTGGCTCGAACCCCGGAGGCTCTGATGGTCCGCCGAATCGCCGCCGTACTCACCGTCCTGACCCTGCTCCCGCTCTCCGCCGCCCACGCTGCCGTCGGCGGTTGGTCCGCGCCCATCCGCCTGTACGCCGCCAGTGACGTCCAAGGCCGCGGTTACGCGTACGCGCCGAGCGTCGTGGCTGGCAGCCCGACCCGCATCTACAGCTGCCACAGCAAGGCCGCGAACACGACCCGCGACGACATCTTCCTGACCAAGATCGGCGGTACGTCGACCTCCGTGCTGACCGGGACCGGCTCCGGCTGGGACCACTTCCACAACTGCGACCCGAGCGTCGTACGGGTCAATGTGCCGTTCAACGGGCAGACCTACAGCTACGCGATGTTCTATCTCGGCAACGACGTCGACGCGTCGGCGCACAACGCGATCGGCGCCGCAGTCGCCCACAATCTCGACGGGCCGTGGGTGAAGCTGCCGAACCCCGTCATCCAGTTCCCGGGCAGCAACACCAGCGACTGGGGCGCGGGGCAGCCGACCGCGACGACGATCGACGCGGTGCAGGGGACAGTCGTCCTCGCCTGGACCCAGGGCCTGCCGAGTGGGAATGTCGGCAAGGCCGCGCAGGTGAGCTTCGGATCCGGTACGCCGGTCGTCCAGTTCGAGCGCGTACTTCCGATGGTCGGATCCGACACCGGCCTGAACAACTTCGACCTCGTCTATTCGCCACCGCGCGACCGCTTCTACATGGTTCGCGAGGGCCATCCGTACCCGAGTGGTTCGCAGCCGGACTACATCTCCGATCACGTGGAGATCGCGAGCATCTCCGGAGCCGGCTTCTGGGGCACGCCCGGTGTCGGCTGGACGGTCGAGAGCACGATCACCAGCGCCCGGACCGGCAAGCCGCGGACCCACAACCCGGGTTTCCTCCGCACGGTCTACGGCACCCTCCCGAACGAGTCCGAGCTGACTGTGGTCTATACCTCAGCCAACCTGGACCCGGACTCACTCTGGTCCTACACGCTCTGGCAGACGACCGCACAACTTTCTACCGACTCATAACGTCTAGTTCAGGAGACCACTCGAATGCGAGGCTGAGATGACCGTCCCCGTCATCAGCATCACTGACCTGTTCCATCCGCCGGAGGATCCGGGCATCGACCTGCTCATGGCCTACGGCCTGCCCGAGGTCGATCTGCGCGCGGTGATCCTGGGTGAGAAGCGGTCACCGGTCCCAGGGCTCGTCGGCCCGCGTGATCCCGGCGTTGTCGCGGTCACCCAGCTGAACGCCATCTTCGGCCGGGAGATCCCGTTCGCCTGGTGCCCGTTCGCCCGGATGCGTGACCCGAACGACAGGATGTGTGACGCTCCGCCCTCCCAGCAGCGGGGGATCGAGCTGCTCATTCACGCCTTGGCGGACAGCCCGGAACCGGTACACCTCCTGTCCTTCGGGTCGGCCCGGCCGCTGGCGGTCGCCTACAACCGGGCGCCGGAGGTCTTCCGCGAGAAGGTCGCCCGGATCCACCTGTCTGCCAGTACGACGGTTGACCCGCAGGCGATCATCCGGGTCGTCGACGCCGGTCTGCCGCTCTCGCTCTACCCGCACTCCGCCGACGACATGTACGACCGCCACAACACGTCCTGGACGCTGCCGGATCTGAAGTGGATCGAGGACATGCATCCGTGGCTGCGGCGCTATCTCGGCTACGCGCTCGGCGGCTCCTCGCGCCCCGACTTCCTGCGCGCGCTCGAGGAGGACGCGCCGGCGGACGTGATGGCCGACATCTACCACCGCACCCACTCGGTCCGCGAGACCGCCGTGTGGATGCAGGTAGCGGGTCGAGTCCTGGTACGGCGTACTGACGGGTGCCACGCGATCATTCCGGCCGCCGAGGTGTCGGCCGGGCAGACCGTGATCCGCAACGAGCAGGTCCCGTGCACGGTCCGTGCCACCCCGGACGGTCTCTATGAGTTCGACCTCGGCGGTGATGGGCAGACGACGGTCTTCATCCGCGACGATCCGGTCGAGTACGAACAGGCGATGATCGATGCGATGCCGGCCCTGTACAAGTCCTTCCGACCCAGCGGTCTGAGCTGACATCAGACCGGTCAGACGTGATCTACTCGTCGGATGCTTCCAGCTTGGCTTCCTCCTGCGGTCCTCGAGGCGACGCAAGCACCGGAGGTCGAGGCGCTGCACGGTGAACTGCTGAGGCAGTGGGCGTCGTCCGAGGTATGGCGGTTGTCGTACGGACTGCGCAGTGTGATCGTGAAGCGCGGGACGGACACGCAGTCGGGTGAGTCGGCGGCGTACGAGCGATTCGTGGTTCCACTGCAACTGCCCGCGCCGCGGATCTTGTACGGCGCGGGCGAAGTCCTGGTGCTCGAAGATGTCGGCCGGGTGACGCTGGAGCAGGAACCGACGGCTGAGGGTTTCGTCGCCGCGGCCGGGCTGCTCGCCGAGATCCGTTCGGCGCCGGTCGACGGGGCGAGCGAGTTTCCGCCGGAGCGGGTGAAGGAGTTGGCGGCCCGGATCGGGCGGATCAGCTTCGACGTGTCGCCGCTGACTGACGCCTTGGCGGCCTTGCACTCGTTGCAGCCGTCGCGGGTGGTGCACGGCGACTTCGTGCCGAAGAACCTGGTCACCGACGGGGTTCGCTGGACCGCGGTCGACTGGCCGCTCGCGCACCTCGCACCCCACCTCAGCGACCTGTACACGCTGATCCGCGAAGCAGTTGCCCTCGGCCACGATCGCGGTCCGATTGTCGCCCAGTACGTCGAAGCTGCCGGTGCGGACCCGTTTCTCGTCGACCGTCAGATCCTCGTCGGCGGAGCCTGCTTCTGCTTGCGGGCACTCGACTTCGTGGTCGCCGAAGGGTTGCAGACGATCCCCGAGTCGGCGGACTGGATCGACCCGCTGCTGGCCGAACTGGCGGATCTCGTGGAGCAGTTGTCGTGAAGCTGCTCGTTCTCGGCGGCACGAAGAACCTCGGTCGGCATGTCGTCGAGGCCGCGCTGCGTGATGGTCACGAGGTCACGCTTTTCAACCGCGGTACGACGAACCCTGGCCTGTTCCCGGAGGTTCGCCGACTGACCGGGGACCGCGCCGATCCGTCGGCACTGGCCGTGGGGGAGTGGGACTGCGTGATCGACATGTCCGGCTTCCTCGTGCGCGACGTGCGGTTGAGCGCTGAGTTGTTGCGGGACCGGGTCGGCCGCTACACGTACATGTCGTCCATCGCGGTCTACGCGGACCGGAAGACACCGGGGCAGGACGAATTCGGCGAGCTACTCCCTTGGCCGGTAGATGCCCTGGACAACGAATTCACGATGGATCTTTACGGGTCGTCGAAAGTGCGGTGCGAATCGTTGCTCACAGCCACCTTCGGCGACCGGACCGCCGCCGTACGGTCTGGTTTCGTGGTCGGTCCGTACAACCCGGACTTCGGCAACTGGGGTACGGCGCTTGCCACCGGCAACCGGATGGAGTCGGCGGCACCGCCTTCGCAACCCGTGCAGTACGTCGATGCTCGTGATCTCGCGGACTTCCTGCTGCTGGAATTGTCCGGTCCGATCAACGTCGTCGGCCCGACGCGGACGATGGGCGAACTGGCCGCCGCCTGGCAATCCGTCGTACCGGAGCCGGCGCCGATGGACTGGGCGCCCGCTGTGGATCGCTTCCACCTGGCCGACGAAGGGCTCTTCCGGCTGGACAACAGCCGCGCGCTGGCGGCCGGGTTGCGGCTGCGGGCGGACGAGGAGAGTGCCCGGGACTACGTCGCCTGGATCCAGAATGGGAACATCGCTCCTGACCCGCCGCATTAATTGTTCTAACATTGCCGCCGTGATCCTTGAGACAGGTGGAGGGCCGGGCGGCCCGACCAGCCCGCAGGCAGGCTTCAGCAGCGTGGACGCGGTGCGTTACGCCGGGACTACCGGTGGGCGCCAAGAGGCGTCGCTGAGCGTGACCGCTGGGGTGCTCCAGCGTGGGGAACGCCTGCGCTACAAGGTGTATCCGGAGCTGGACGAGCGGCTCGAGTACGACGCGACGTACGTGGCGGTGGACCTGGTTTTCACCGACGGGACGCGGCTGTCGGAGCTCGGGGCCGAGGATCAGTACGGGACCGCGTTCCACGCCTTCGGGCAGGGCGCCGCGAAGATCCTGTACGCCAACCAGTGGAACGACGTCCAGGTGGACCTCGCGGTCGCGGCCGGGAAGACGGTCGCGGACGTCGTACTGACCGTTGACGCACCGGCCTCCGGTACGACGTTCGTGGGCTGGATCGATGACGTGGAGATCGGGCCGGCGCCGCCGCGGCTCGACGGGTCGGACCTGGCCGCGTACGTCGACACCCGGCGCGGGACCAACGCGAGTTTCGCCTTCTCCCGCGGGAACACGCTGCCGATCACCGCGTGGCCGAACGGGTTCAACTTCATCACGCCGGTGACGGACGCGTCGACGTACCGATGGGCGTACGAGTACCACCGGCTGAACAATGCCGACAACCTGACCGAGCTGCAGGGGCTGACGTTCTCGCATCAGCCGAGCCCGTGGATGGGTGACCGCGACCAGCTGACGATCATGCCGGTCTCGGCGGCGACGCCGTTGGGTGATCCGGTGGCGCGGGCGGCGGCGTTCAGGCACGATGACGAGGTTGCTCGGCCCGATCTGTACTCCGTGCGTTTCACCGACGGCCTGCTGGCCTCACTGGCGCCGACGGACCATGGGGCGATCTTCCGGTTCACGTTCCCGGCCGATGCAGCTGGGCGTCATCTGGTCTTCGACACGATCGACGAGAACGGTGCGTTCGCCTACGACGACGGTGCGCTGACCGGCTGGGTCGAGAGTGGCGCGGAGACCGGGCGGACCCGGATGTTCTGCTACGGCGTCTTTTCAGAGCTTCCTTCGTTCGGTCCTGCGGATGGCGGGCGGGCGAACGCGCGGGCGGCGACCTTCTCCGCGGATGAGGTGACATTGCGGATCGCGACGTCGTTCATCAGTGTCGACCAGGCCCGGCGCAATCTGTCGCTGGAGCTCGAAGGACGTTCCTTCGAGGAGATTCAGCAGGCGGCCAACGCGATCTGGAACGAGCGGCTGGCGGTGATCCGCCCCGAGGGCGCGACCGAACCGCAGTTGCGCACGGTCTACGGCAACCTCTATCGACTCAACCTCTACCCGAACTCACAGTTCGAGAACACCGGTACGGCGGAGGCGCCGTCGTACGCGTATGCCAGTCCGGTCATCCCGACCGTGGACGGGCAGGCGGTGGTGAAGCCGGGGAAGATGTATGTGAACAGCGGGTTCTGGGACACGTACCGGACCGCGTGGCCGGCGTACGCGTTCCTCTATCCGACGCTGGCTGCGGAGCTGGTGGACGGGTTCGTGCAGCAGTACCGCGATGGTGGGTGGATCGCGCGGTGGTCCTCGCCGGGGTATGCGGATTGCATGACCGGGACCTCGTCGGATGTCTCGTTTGCCGATGCCTATTTGCGTGGGGTCGAGCTGCCGGATCCGTTGACGACGTACGACGCCGGGCTGCGGAACGCGACCGTCGTACCGTCTGAAACCGAGGTCGGGCGGAAGGGCGCGACGACCGGATTCTTCAACGGGTACGTCAGCACGGACACCGAGGAGAGTGTGTCCTGGTCGCTGGAGGCGTACCTCAACGACTTCGGGCTGGCCGCGATGGCCTCGCGGCTGGCGGACGACCCCAGCGTTGGTGAGCTTCGCCGTGAGCGGTTGCGGGAGGAAGCGGCGTACCTGTACCGGCGTTCGCAGAACTACGTGCTGCTCTTCGACCCGGCGATCAACTTCTTCCAGGGGCGGCGGCCGGACGGGTCCTTCGCGCAGACGCCGGAGGAGTTCGACCCTTGTGAGTGGGGCGGCGACTTCACCGAGACCGACGGCTGGAACTTCGCCTTCCACGTCGCCCACGACCCCTGCGGCCTGGCCGGTCTGTACGGCGGCCCGGCCGGTCTCGAGGCCAAGCTCGACGAGTTCTTCGCGACGCCGGAACTGGCCACGAAGAAGGGCTCCTACGACATTGTCATCCACGAGATGCTCGAGGCCCAGGCCGTCCGGATGGGTCAGTTCGGCTTCAGCAACCAGCCGGCCCACCACATCGCCTGGATGTACAACTACGCCGGCGCCCCGCACAAGACGCAAGCCATCGCCCGCGAGGTCCTCGACCGCCTGTACGTCGGCGAACAGATCGGCCAGGGCTATCCTGGCGACGAGGACAACGGCGAGATGTCGGCCTGGTACCTCTTCGCCGCCCTCGGTCTGTATCCCCTGCGCGTCGGTGCTCCCGAGTACACCATCGGCTCGCCCCTCTTCCCGCGCGTCACCGTCGCACCCATCGGCGGAACCCCACTGGTCATCACGGCCTCGGGCGTCGACCACCCGTACGTCCAAGAACTCCGCGTCGACGGCAAACCGTTGTCCGTGGCATCAATCACCGACACCGCCCTGCAATCGGCCTCGCTCGTCGAGTTCGTCCTAGGCCCGGAACCCTCCGACTGGGGCACCCTGCAATCCCCGCCGTCCCTCTCCTCCGACGTCCCAGCACCACTGGTCGACCTGATCCCCTTGGATCCGTCGAACCCACTCTTCGACAACACCGCCGCCACATCGGCCGCAGTCTCAGTTGTCGAGTGGTCCCTCCCAGCCCCGGCAACCGCAGCCTTCTACACCCTCACCTCAGCCACTGCCGACGCCCCAACCTCCTGGCGCCTGGAAGCCTCCCCCGACGGCACCACCTGGTCCACCCTCGACGAACGCACCAACGAAACCTTCCCCTGGCCCCACCAACTCCGCCCCTTCCAAATCCCCACCCCCGCTCCCCACCAGCACTACCGCCTAACCTTCCCAACCCCTGCCACGTTGGCCCAGCTAGAACTCCTCCACTAGCTGGCCCCTTGAGTTGGGGGGTTGCCCCATCAAATTCTCAGTGGGCAACCCCCCAACTGACTGGATATCCATCGAGCTGGGGGGTTCGCGGAACGGCGGGCTTGGGGTTCGCGGAACGGCGAGGCGGTTAGGCGGCGGCTCGATGGAGGCGGGACTCGGCTTGGTCGAGTACGGCGGTGAGGGCGACTGGGGGTGGTTCCAGAGGATCTCGGCGCGGGCGTTGTGGAGGGCCGGCCAGAGAATCGCCGTCCAGGCGACCTCTAGTTCGTCGGCGGTGAACTCCCGTTCCTCCTGGTAGGCAACGAGAAACGCCTCGGAACTGGCTAGCGGGGCGAGCGTGGGAATCTCGGTGCTGGCGAACGCGCCCGCAGCGGCACCGACCAACGCGGGCTCCGGCAACCACGCGACGCTGTCCCAATCATGAACGACGTACGGCGTGTGCCCGTGCCAGCGCAGGTTCTGGGCTTCCCAGTCCGCGTGACCGAGTACATGTCGCATCGAGCCCGCTCTGAGCAACCGCCGTCGCGCCCGACGTGCGATCGCCACCAGATCCGCCCGCACCGAATCCGCACCCGGCCTCGTGTCGTGAACCGCGTTCGGCGGCCATTCGCGCGGTCCGTCGTGATCCCACCAGACCCACTCCGGATTAGGCAGTGGCGGCGGCAACTGCAGTCGCCGCGTCACCTCCATCACCGCGGAATACAGTCGGGCCGACCGCTTCGCCGTACCGGCATCGTTGCCCGGGCAACCTCACCCTCAGGCCGCCACTCCTCCGCATGCACCACCCGATCGCCTACCACGCTCACCCCGGTCAACGGGCGAGCACAAGGCAACCCAGCCTCAACCACCGCTCGCTGCACCGCCAAACAGGTTGCCACCCGCTCACCACTCGGCCGCGCCTTCAGCACAACCTCGCGGCCGTCATCCAGCCGCAGTCCCCACACCTCACTCATCACCGAAGCAGCCAACAACACCTCAACCGGCCGAGCCCCCAGCTCCCGCCCACACCACTCCTCGACCCATGGCTCGATCTCCACAGCGCCGCCGCCTAACGGCGTTGGGGGAGTCGCACGACGAGGTACTCCTTCGCGCGCGAGTTGATCTGGCAGCCGGCTGCATACTGCTCCGCGCTACCGCGGTCGGCAAAGCGATACGCCTGCGACTCCCGGCCCCACCCGGAGTTCCGCCTCGTGGCGCCTTCGCCGCACCAGAAGAGGATTCCGCCATCGTCGAGACGCACACAGACCGCCCATTCGGCGACCCGCGGAGCCAACCGCGTCCCAGCTCGTTTCGGCACCGGGCTACGAGGCGAGGCGTTCGCGGGTACGGCGGGGGGTGGGCTCGGGTGGGTTGATCTCGGTCCAGACGTCGTCGAGGGAGAGGTCGAGGACGTCGGCGATGGCGGCGATGGTGGGGAAGGCCGGGGTGGCGACGCGGCCGGACTCGATCTTGCGGAGGGTCTCGGGGGAGACGCCGGCGTCGAGGGCGGTGTCGAGGATGGAACGATCACCACGGGCTCGGCGCAGCAGGGCGCCGAGGCGCTGTCCGCGCTCGATCTCGGTGGGGGTGAGGGGCAGCCTGACCATGATGGGATTATAGTACCGGTATAGTTATTGGTTGCGTGAGAGGGACGCCCGCATGATCGAGATCCTGAGCTCCACCGAGCTCACCCAGGCGACGAGGACCGGCGCCCTGGTCGGCACCATCCTGCAGACCTTGAAGAGCCGGACCACGGTCGGTACCAACCTGCTCGACATCGACCAGTGGACCAAGGCGATGATCGCCGACGCCGGCGCCCAGTCCTGCTACGCCGACTACGAGGCCTCGTTCGGCCGCGGCCCCTTCGGCCACTACATCTGCACGGCCGTGAATGACGCCGTACTGCACGGCAAGCCCTCGAACCACACCCTCGCCGACGGCGACCTGCTGACCCTCGACCTCGCCGTACTCCAAGGCGGCGTGGCCGCCGACGCCGCCATCAGCTTCATCGTCGGCGACACCCAGCCCGCCGAGAGCCTCGCCCTGATCGCCGCCACCGAACGCGCCCTCACCGCCGGCATCGCCGCCGCCCAGCCCGGCGCCCACATCGGCGACATCTCCCACGCCATCGGCACCGTCCTCACCGCCGCCGGCTACCCCATCAACACCGACTTCGGCGGCCACGGCATCGGCTCGACCATGCACCAGGACCCCCACGTCGCCAACACCGGCCGCCCCGGCCGAGGCTACAAACTCCGCCCCGGCCTCCTCCTCGCCCTGGAACCCTGGGTCATGCAAGACACCGCCGACCTCATCACCGACCCCGACGGCTGGACCCTCCGCAGCGCCACCGGCGCCCGCACGGCCCACACCGAACACACCATCGCCATCACCCCCGAAGGCCCCCAAATCCTCACCCTCCCGCACGCCTGACCGCCCCCACCCGGACCGCCCCCACTCACCAACCTCCGCGAGGCGGTCTCCCGCACGCTCAACCACCGACCGAGAACCGCCCACGACGGCACTTGGTGAGTGGCACAGGTCCGCAGAACCCAGGATGTGGCGGTCATCGGCGTCCGGAAGACTGATCACGTCGATCAGCGGCTCGAAGCCGGTTACCACTGCGTCGCGGACTGCCTTGTTCATGAGTTGGCGAGTGCGGTCAAGCCGCGCTGAGTCGAGGTCGGGCCGATTGCTCTTCAGGTTGCGAAACGTCTCATCCAGGATGGCGTCGGTCCACTTGGCTTGCACCAGCCCGGCCTGTGCGACGCGAATGAGGAGGTCGCGAAGGCTGCTTGGGTAGAGAACGTTGGCGTCGTAGACGGCGATGAACGGCACGTCAGTACAGGTCCAGGTCCTGATCGAGCTCGGCCAGCTCGTCGGCGGCGGCGCGACGTTCCTGGTCGTCCTTGCGTTTGTAGTTCATCAGTGAGTCCGCGCGGACCCGGCGGTGCTTGCCGACCTTGCGGTATTCGATGTCACCGGTGTCGAGGAGGCCGATGAGGTATGGCCTGGAGACGTTCAGTAGGTCTGCTGCCTGCTGGGTTGTCAGCTCGGCATGCGCAGGTACGACGGAGACTCCCTGACCCGCCGCCATATGCGCAAGCACGCGAGCGAGTAACTCGACCGCACTGCGAGGGAGCGAAAGGGATTCGTCAGGGTCGCCATCGACGACGACGCGAAGCTCGCGTTCATCGGCATGCATGGAGAGATAACGCGTGATGCGGCGCAGAGCAAGGTCTGCGGTAGCAGCCTCGGACGGGTCCGGAGGCACTTGAGCAATCTTGGCCGACCCCACGGTGTCTCCTCCTGTCATCGCCGGCGTCTATCTGAAGTATCCGCAATAAACGCAGCAAACGCAACGGAGATCCAGAGTCGACCCAGCCCGCCGCTGAGCGGTGTCGTTTATTTCGGGGCTGAGGTGGCTCGGATGTGTAGTTCGGTGCGGAGGGTGACGGTGGAGGGTGGGCGGCCGGGGGAGGCGATTCGGTCTTTGAGGAGGGTGCCGGCGGTTCGGCCCAACTCGTAGGTGGGTTGGGCGACGGTGGTGAGGCTGGGGACTACGAGGTCGGCCCAGGGGATGTCGTCGAAGCCGACGATGGCGATGTCCTGGGGGGCGCGGAGGCCTTTTTGGGCCAGGTATTCGAGGGCGCCGACGGTCATCAGGTTGTTGGTGGCGAAGAGGGCTTCGGGGGGTTCGGGGAGGGTCAGGAGGGATTCCATGGCGGCGAAGCCGCCGGCTTCGCGGAAGTCGGCGTGGCGGACCAGGTCCTTGTCGTAGCGGATGCCGGCGGCTTTGAGGGCGGAGCGGTAGCCGGCCAGGCGGTCCATGGCGGTGCTGACCTTGCGGGGGCCGGTGATGCAGGCGATCCGGCGGTAGCCGCCGTCGATGAGGTGTTTGACGCCTTCGTGGGCGCCGTGTTCGTTGTCGACGAGGACGGTGTCGGCCTCGACGCCGTCGACGCGGCGGTCGATCAGGACCATCGGGGTCTTGGCCTCGGCGAGCTGCTGGACGCCTTCGGCGGTCGAGGTCGGCGAGATCACGACGCCGGCCATCTGTTCGGTCAGGACAGCCGACGCGTACGCCGCTTCCTTCGCCGGATCCTCGTCGGAATTGCACAGGACGACGTGGTACCCCTCGGTCTGAGCCACGTCCTCCAAGCCACGCACCAGCGAGGTGAAGAACGGGTTCTCGATGTCGGAGATGACCACGGCCCACAGGTTCGTCCGGGACTTGCGCAGGTTCCGGGCGACGCCGTTCGGGCGGTAGCCGAGCTCGGCCACGGCAGCCCGGACCTTCTCGGAGAGCTCCGGGTCGACGTTGCGCCGGCCGCTCAGTACCCGGGAGACCGTCGCCGGGGACACACCGGATCTACGCGCGACGTCGTAGATCGTCGTCATACCCGCCCCCTGCTGGAGATCGATTAACCGTCTGGATCGCACTCTAACCCCGATCCAGTGCCAAGGATCTCATTGGTTCAGCAAGGCGAGTGCGGCCGCGCGGGCAGGGGCGGAGGCTGCGGCGCCGTTGACGGTGGTGGAGAGGGCGCCTGCGGCGTTGGCCAGGCGTACGGCGGCGATCAGGTCGGCGCCGGAGGCAAGGGATGCGGCCAGTGAGCCGCAGAAGGCATCGCCGGCGCCGACTGTGTCGACGGTCGCCACGCGGTGCGGTTCGACCCAGACCTCCGCGCCGGACGACCGGTCCACGACGAACGCGCCGCGCGCTCCGAGGGTCACCACGCAGCCCCGCAGATCCCACTCGTCCGCGAGTTTCCGTGCGATCACCGGCACCTGGGTCTCGTCGTCGCAGTCCAGTCCGGTCAGCGCCGCCGCCTCGACCTCATTCGGGACCAGGATGTCGACGTCCGCCGCGACGAGCGGATCGATCGGACCGACCGGTGCCGGGGTGAGGATCGTCGTGACCCCAGCGGCCGCGGCCAGCCGCAACGCGACCGCGCTGGCCGCGATCGGCAACTCCAGCTGAACGCTGAGCACCCGGCTGCCGGTGATCACGTCGGCGAACGCCTCAACGTCTGTCGGCGTGATCGCTGCATTGGCCCGCGACACGATGATGATCGAGTTTCCACCGTCCGGCAGCACGAGTGGCAGCCCAACCCCGGTCCCCAGCGACGGATGCCGGACAACCCAGGACGTGTCGACCCCGTCCGACTCGAGCAGTTCGACGAACTCCTCGCCGTACCGGTCACTGCCGATCGTCCCGACGATCGCGGTCCGCGCGCCCATCCGGGCCGCGGCGATCGCCTGGTTCACGCCCTTGCCGCCGAGGTGCTCGGCGAACCCGGTCCCGTGCAGCGTCTCGCCGGGCAGCGGCCGCCGATCAGCCGAAGCGACGAGGTCTTTCATGAACGACCCGAGCACGCACACGTCGTACCTCATGCGTCCTCCCCGAGCAGACGCTTGCCCAGGGCACCGGACGGATGGAACCGCGCGAAGTCGTGATGATCGAACTCCCGCAGTACGACGAGCGCACACGCCAGCGCATCGCCCATCGCCAGCGAGGCCGTGGTCGAGGCGGTCGGCGCCAGGTTCAGCGGATCGGCCTCGCGCAGCACCATCGTGTCCAGCGTGTACGTCGACAACCGGGCCAGCGTCGACTTCTCGGCACCGGTCATCGCGATCACTGGGATCCCGCGCTCGCGCAGCATCCGGGCGAACGCGCAGACCTCGGCCGTCTCGCCCGAGGCGGACAACGCCAGCACGAGATCCCGCGAAGTGACCGCGCCGGAGTCGCCGTGCAGCGCATCGCCGGAGTGGATGAAAGTGGCCGGCGTACCGGTGCTTGCCAGCGTGGCCGCGATCTTCCGCCCGACCAGCCCGGACTTCCCGAGCCCGGTCACCACCAGATGCCCTTCGCAGGCGGCAACAGCGATCAGTACGTCGAGGAAGACGCCGTCGAGGCGGTCGGCCAGTGCCGACACGGCCGCGGCCTCGGTCTCGATCGCTGTCCGCGCTGCCTGGAGACCGCGGGCGACCCGGTCCGGCACAACTGGCATCCCCGAAACCCTTCGATAGTGAGAAATCGATTTCCACCGAGTAGACGCAGAGTAGGGAGTGCGCCTGCGGAGTGTCAACGGCTGATTCCTGGCTGAAACCCTTGCGATAGACCAATCAGTCCGGATTCGGGCGGATCGACAGCGGCTCTGGTCTTGACCGGCTCAGCGCGCGATCGTAGATTGCGAGAAATCGATTGCCCACCCCTGGAGCAGCTGATGGTCGCCACACTTCCCCCTGCCCGCCTGAGCCGCCGTACGCTGCTCGGCGCTTTCGCCGCCGTACCGCTGTTGTCGGCCTGCGGAGGTTCGTCCGGCGGTGACGGCAAGGAGATGTCGTTCTGGAACTTCTACGGCCCGTCCGACGACCAAGGACCGCAGAGCAAGTGGTTCGTCTCGGTCGTCGACGAGTGGAACAAGAACAACGACGTCAAGGTCAAGCTGCGCTACATCCCCGGCAAGGACTACCTGAACGGGACCACGCTGCAGACCGCGTTCCAGTCCGGACAGGGCCCCGACATCTTCCTGATCAGCCCGGGCGACTTCCTGCGCTACTACAACGGCAACGTTCTGCAGGACCTCGGCTCGGCGCTCTCGCCCGAATCCAAGGCCGACTACCTCCCGGGACTGCTCGAGGCGCGCAGCGTGGACGGCAAGGTCTACGGACTGCCGATGGAGATCGAGCCATTGGCCATGTACTACAGCGAAACCGCCTTCGAGAAGGCCGGTCTGTCCGAGGCCGACCTGCCGAAGACGTGGGACGAGACACTTGCGGTCGCCGAGAAGCTCACCGGCAAGGACCGGTACGGCGTGATGTTCGAAACGCTGCCCGGTTACTACCAGAACTTCACGTGGTATCCGTTCCTCTGGCAGGGAGACGGTACGCCGATCAAGGACGGCAAGGTCGCGTTCGATTCGCCGGCCGCCGTACAGGCGTTGAAGTTCTGGCAGGACACCATTCAGAACAAGGTTGCCCCGCGCAAGGCGCTCGGTGATGGCGGTGGTGACGTGGTCTCGAACCTCGGATCCGGCGCAGCCGCGATGCAGCAGAGCGGCATCTGGGCGGTCGCGGATATGCGCGCCAAGGCGAAGAACTTCAAGTACGGCATCATTCCGCACCCGACTCCGAGTGGTGGCAAGGCGGCCACCGACCTCGGCGGCTGGGCGTTCGTGGCCAACTCGAAGGGGAAGAACCCGGAGGCGGCGGCCAAGTTCATCGCGTGGGCGCTGGGTTCGACGGATGCGGCCGGGGTTGAGCGGCAGCGGCAGTGGAACACGGTGGTCAAGACCAACGTGCCGCCGCGGAAGTCGGTCCAGGCAGCGGCTGATGCGAAGGGTGCTTTCGCGGATGGCGCGCTGAAGAAGTTCGTCAGCGAGATAGCGCCGACCGGGAAGCCGGAACCGCGGTTCCCACCGGAGGTCTATCAGCCGATCGCGGATGCCATCCAGGCCTGCCAGTTGAACGCCGCCGACCCGGCCAAGGCGGCGGCCGACGCGGCGGCCCGGATCGACACCTTCCTGAAGACCTATCAGGGCGCGCCGATCAGCTGATGGTGACCACAACAGCTCCACCGTCCAAGCCGGTTGCGCGGGCGTTGCCGGCGCAGAAGCGGGGGATGACACGGAAGCGACGCGAGGCGCTGGCGGCGTACGCGTTCCTGGCGCCGGACACTCTCGGTCTGCTGATCTTCGTCGCGCTGCCGATGGTGCTCGCGTTCGGGGTCGCGTTCTTCAAGGTCGATGGCTTCGGCAACTATCAGTACGTCGGTCTGGCGAACTACAAGCTGATGGCCGGCGACGACCAGCTGCTCGCATCGTTGAAGGTGACCGCGATCTACGTGGTCACCTTCGTCCCGATCGCGTTCGTGGTCAGCTTCGCGTTGGCCATGCTGGTGCGCAATCACTTCAAAGGCATCGGCTGGGTTCGTTCGGCGTTCTTCCTGCCGAACGTGGTCAGCCTGGTCGTGGTCGGTCTGATCTGGCAGTTCCTGCTGGTCGACAAGCGCGGCGCGTTGTCCAAGCTGCTCGCACCACTCGGTCTCGGCGACGTGTCCTTTCTCGGTACGCCGTCCCTTGCCCTCGGCACCTATGTGGTGATCAGCGTCTGGTTCCTGATGGGCTATCAGATGCTCGTCTTCCTGGCCGGGCTGAAGGATGTGCCTCGCGAGCTCGAGGACGCAGCTTCGATCGATGGTGCGGGCCCTTGGCAACGGTTCCGGTACGTGATCTGGCCGTTGCTCCGCCCGACCAGCTTCTTCGTGGTCGTGAACTCGACGATCGGCGCGGTCACCGGTCTGCAGGCGTTCGACCTGGTTTTCGTGCTCACCAAGGGCGGTCCGGCCCGCGCGACCAGCACGGTCGTCCTCTACATCTACGAGCAGGCGTTCACCTTCAACAACATGGGGTACGCCGCCGCGCTGACCACCGTGGTCGTCGCGATCCTCGTGCTCTGTACCGGCTTGATGTTCGGTGTCACCCGAGGAGGCCGATTCGATGAGGATTAGGGTCCTGCCGATCGTCGCCCATGTGCTCGCGATCATCGCGGTGTTACCACTGCTCTGGATTGTGATCAGTGCTCTCAAACCAGCCGAGGACGTCTTCAACTTCGGCTGGCCGTCGACCTGGACGCTGGACAATCTGCAGTACGTGCTGCTGAAGATCCCGATGCCGCGGTTCATGCTGAACTCGGCGATCGTCTCGGTCGCGGTGACCGTGATCGCGCTGTTCTTCCACTCGATGGCGGCGTACGCGCTGGCCCGGCTGCGGTTCCCGGGCCGCGGGATCATCTTCTCCGGCATCATGTCGACGCTGCTCGTCTCGCTGCCGGTGATCCTGGTACCGCTGTTCCTGGTCGCCAAGCAGCTCGGCCTACTCGACAGCTATGCCGGTCTGATCGTGCCGAGCATCTTCCACGCCTTCGGCATCTTCCTGCTCCGCCAGTACTACCTGAACATCCCGCGTGAGCTGGAGGAAGCCGCCGACCTCGACGGCTGCGGCTACTGGCGGCGGTACTGGAGTGTCATCCTGCCGCTGAGTCGTCCGGTACTCGCCTCACTGTCGGTGCTGTTCTTTCTGGCCAACTGGAACGCGTTCCTCTGGCCGCTGACCATCACTCGCAATCCGGACCTCCGCGTCATCCAGCTCGGCGTCTCCGGCATGCAGGGGCAGTACGCCTCCGCCTGGAACCTCATACTCGCGGCGGCCGTGATCGCCGCCGTACCGACTGTCGTGGTGTTCGTCGCCGGTCAGAAGCGACTGGTCGATGCGATGAAGACGACCGGTCTTAAGTGAGTGCGGCCACCATGCGTTGACGGGCTTGGTAGTAGTGATCCGGGTCGAGCACTGGCCGGTTGAAGTGCAGTGTTCGGTCCGGGTCGATCAGGTCGAGTGCCGCGTCGAGGCCGTGCCGGGCGCGGACAGCTTGGAGTGCGCGGTGGTCCCAGATCGCTTGGGCGAAGACGCGGTGGCGGAGCGACGGCCACGGCGTACCGTCGGTGCCGGGGTAGACGATGAACGGGTCCCCGGACGGGAACGCGCCACCGGCTGAGGTCTCGGTGAACGGATCCACCTGCCGGACGGAGTACTGGGTGTACCAGAAGTTGAAACCCCAGTGCAGGAAGCCGTCTACGCCGGATGCGAAGAGCTGGTGGCCGATGGCGCGGTTGCGTGCGGAGGGCATGCCGATGAAGCGGTTCGCGACGTCGCGGTTCTGGCTCACGCAGTAGTAGACCCACAGGCGCTCCGGGCGCTCTTTGAGGAACGGTTCGACATGATCGGTGGCGACGACGGGCAGGGGGACAGCTCCTGACGTCCAGAACGAGTGCTCGCTCAGAGCGTCGACGAGTGTCCAGCCTTTCAGCAGATCGGCGACGACAGCCTTTGCTGCGAGGTAGCTGGCGAGACCTTCTTCTCCTGAGGGCTCATCGGAGATGTGGAAGACCACGTGGTCGCGGTCCCACTCCTCGTCGAGCACTGTCTGGAGTGCCGGCAGCAGGGCCTCCATCAGCTGCCGGTACTGCGGATCTATCGCGTCGACGTCCCAGCCGAAGGCACGCTGGCCGTTCACCACGATGCCGGGCGTGGCCTTGGCGCCCCACTGCGTGAACAGGTGCGCGACCTCGACACCTGTAATCCCGTTCCGTCGGCATAGTTCGAGCCAGCGGCGCAGCTTGTCGAAGCCGAACCGGTATCCGTCGTCAGTGGTGGTGATGCCGATGAGCTGTACGACGGTGCGGTACGAATCGACCGCTGTGTCGAGAGGTGGTGTCCAGACCGGTGTGAGCAGTGAGGTCGCGCCCATCTCGGCCGCTGACGCCATGAAGCGGTCGACCAGCGCCCAGTGCTCTTCGCTGAACACCTCGACGCCATAGTGGTCAGCCAGCGAGTCGACGTGCATCCAGTGACTCGACACGATGTCGAGTGCCGGTAGCTCGATTCCGGTGAGCTCGACAGTGACCTGCTGCCGGTGCAACTCAGTCCCGTCGGGTGTACTCAGTACGACGGTCAGGTCGTGGCGGCCGGCCCGTGCGGGGTCGGTGGTGCTGACGTCGAACCAGAGCGCCGCCCACTCGCCGGGGCGCACTGATGTCTCGCCGGTCGGGATCGGGCGCAGTACGTCGGGATACAACCCGGGCTCGTCGAACTCGTAGCCGTCGTCGTGCTCAGGGAACGCGAGCAGGTCGCACTGCACGAGGTCCACGGCCGACACCGTCACCAGGTCGGCCGCCGAGCCCTCGACCCGCACCGACAACCCGCCCGGATCGCGGAGCGCCGGATCGCCGGGCGCCGGATCGCCGGGCGCGGGATCGCGAGGCGCCGAGTCGACCTGCGCTGAGTCGACCTGCGCCGACTCGGTCGGTGGCCGGTAGGCGAGCTGGAAGGACGCCGGCTCTCCGAGAAACGGCTGGAATCGGGTCGCGGCGGCCACGGGACGCGGGTCCCGGGTGGGATGCACCTTCGCCAGGGCATCGCAGAGCACGAACGTCCACTGCGCAGTCATGCCTACATCATTCAGATGTGCGCAGGAATGCACAACAGTTTACGGCCAGGGGAGTAGTTCTGGTGCGCCTTCGATCTCGGCACGGCCGGCGTACCAGGCGGTGAGGGCGGTGAGGGTGCCGGTGAGGAGGTGGTCCTCGCCGGTGCCGTTCTCCCAGACCGGGCCGTCGGTGGGCTGCAGGATCAGGTGGATGCCGTCGGGGGTGCGGGGGCGGAGGAAGTCGAGCAGGTGGGCGCAGAAAGGTGCCGGCCACTCGTCGGGGGTGGCGGCGAGGCCCAGGTCGCTGGTGTGGATGAGTAGCTCGCGCCACGTGGCGTCGATGCCGTGCGCCAGGGTGCTGTTGCGGTGCAGGATCGGCCGGGACCAGTCCTCGGGGCCGACGCGGTCCCAGGCGGCCAGGAGGTCGGTGAGTGCTTGGTTGAGGTCTGCGGTGAGCTCTTCCGCCGGGCGGTGCGCCCCGGCTTCGATATCCGCGTCACGGGCGGGCCGGCCGCCGTCGTACACCTCGACGAGCTCGCCGCGCAGGGCGTACTCGACCTGGCGGGTCATGGCGCGCGAGAAGTTGGCTATATGGGTGATCACGTGCCCGCGGGACCAGCCGGGCAGCACGGAGTCGCCACGGGCGGTGGTTTCGTCCAGGCCGTCGACCAGCGTGCTCAGCCGAGCTGCGGCGGTCTTCACGTCGATCAGGGCCACAAGCGCTCCTTCGTCCAGGTTGTCGCCCACGACCCTAAGTCAGTTTGGCTAGCCTGATCGCATGACGGTGGCCCGGTTCAAGGATTTGTGTATCGACACGAACGCGTCGAGTCCCATGGTGGCGTTCTGGGCGGACGTGCTCGGGCTGACCGTGCCGGCCGACAATCCGACCGTGCTGCTCGGCGACACGCCCGAGAAGACGATCTGGATGAACACGGTCAGCGATGTGCGGGCGGAGAAGAACCGGGTGCACCTGGATGTGGACACCGGGTCGATCGAGGAGCTGGTCGCGGCTGGGGCGACCGTGCAGTCCGAGCACTCGCACTGGACCGTGCTGACGGATCCGGAGGGCGGGGAGTTCTGCGGCTTCGTGCGGGAGCGCGTTCCGGCGTACCGGCTGATGGAGCTGGTGGTCGACTCGGTCGATGCGAAGGCACAGGCCGAGTGGTGGGCCGGAGTGGTCGGCGGTGACCTCGGGAGCTCACCGGACAACCCGTGGTACTGGCTGGAGAACGTTCCCGGTCTGCCGTTCACCTACTGGGTGTTCGTGCCGGTGCCCGAGCCGAAGACCGCGAAGAACCGCGTGCACTGGGATGTCACCGCACCAGCGCTACAGCCGGTGCTGGACGCCGGTGCGACTCTGCTGCGCCCCAGGGACAACGAGATCGGCTGGCACATCTGCGCCGACCCCGAGGGCAACGAGTTCTGCGTGTTCTTGGACCATTAGCCCCATGACTCAGCTTGACCTGACCCTGTCCGGACCTGACCTGACCGAGGCGCTGGTGAACGTGTCCTCGGTGAGTGGGACCGAGGAGCCGTTGGCTGACCAGGTCGAGGCGGCGCTGTCGGCGTACTCGCATCTGAAGGTGTTCCGGCACGGGAACACGGTGGTGGCGCGGACTGACCTCGGGCGGGCCGAGCGGATCGTGATCGCCGGGCACCTGGACACCGTCCCGCTGAACGACAACCTGCCGGCGCGGCGCGCCGACGGGCTGATCCACGGGCTCGGTGCGTGCGACATGAAGGGCGGAGTCGCCGTCGGGCTGCGGCTCGCGGCCACGCTGGCCGAGCCGAACCGGGACGTGACTTACGTCTTCTACGACTGCGAAGAGGTCGAGTCCGAGCGCAACGGGCTGTTCAAGCTGACCCAGTCGAACCCTGAGCTGCTGGAAGGCGTGTTCGCGGTCGTGATGGAGCCGTCGAACGCAGTGGTCGAGGCGGGCTGCCAGGGGACGATGCGGATCGAGGTCACCACTCGTGGCGAGCGGGCGCACTCGGCGCGGTCGTGGATGGGCCGCAACGCGATCCACGCGGCGGGGGAGATCCTCGCGCGACTGGCGGCGTACGAGCCACGGCGGGTGCCGATCGACGGTCTGGAGTACCGCGAGGGGCTGAACGCGGTCGGAATCACCGGTGGGGTCGCGGGGAACGTCGTACCGGACCTGTGCACGGTGGAGATCAACTACCGGTTCGCACCGAGCCGGTCCGAGGCGGAGGCCGAGGCGCATCTGCGCGAGGTCTTCTCCGGGTACGACGTGGTGGTGACGGACTCGGCACCCGGGGGACTGCCCGGGCTGGAGCGGCCGGCCGCGGCGGCGTTCCTACAGGTGGTTGGGGGTGAGCCGAAGCCGAAGTTCGGGTGGACCGACGTCGCGCGGTTCACGCTGCTCGGCGTACCGGCGGTGAACTACGGGCCCGGCGACCCGCTGTACGCGCACAAGCAGGATGAATTCGTGCCGGAGGCGGAGATCTCGTTGTGTGAACAACGGCTGAGGAGTTGGTTGACCGACCCGGCGTGAACCGGCCCGTGCGTGCCACTAGGTCCTAACCTGGTGGCATGGCAGATGAACCTTCGATCCACCCCGACCGTCCGGTCGGCCACCAGCAGCGCGGGCCGGTCGTGATGCGACGCAACCAGGTGCAGCACTCCACGTCCGAGCAGCGGCTGCTGGACAGCCGCGGGCCGTCCGACTGGGTGCACACCGATCCGTGGCGGGTGCTGCGGATCCAGTCGGAGTTCATCGAGGGGTTCGGCATGCTCGCCGAGCTCGGTGCGGCGATCAGCGTGTTCGGATCGGCGCGGACGAAGCCGGACGACCCGATGTACCTCGCCGCCGAGGAGCTGGCGCGGAAGCTGGTCGCGTCGGGGTATGCGGTGATCACCGGCGGCGGACCCGGCGTGATGGAGGCGGCGAACAAGGGCGCCTCCGAAGCCGGCGGGGTCTCGGTCGGGCTCGGGATCGAGCTGCCCTTCGAGAACGGCCTGAACGAGTGGGTCGATATCGGGATGAACTTCCGGTACTTCTTCACGCGCAAGACGATGTTCGTGAAGTACGCGCAGGGGTTCGTGGTGATGCCCGGTGGGTTCGGCACCCTGGACGAGCTGTTCGAGGCGCTCACGCTGGCGCAGACCCGCAAGGTGACGTCGTTCCCGGTCGTGCTGTTCGGGTCGTCGTACTGGGGCGGGCTGGCCGACTGGCTGCGCGAGACGATGCTCGCGGACGGCAAGATCTCGGCCGCTGACCTCGACATGTTCACGATCACCGACTCGGTGGACGAGGCGGTGAGCTACATCATCAAGGCCGCCGAGCTCGCCGATGCGGCCGCAGAGGAAGCCGCGTCGGCCGCTGCGCAACAGGTCGCCGAGGCGGAGAACCCGGCGGCTCGCGAACGTCGTGAAGAGCGCCGTCTCGGGTCGGACGGGAGCTAGCCGGGGTCCGCGGATCGAGACTCGGGGACCCGCCGATTGTGCGGGTGACTGGATCGGCATGGCACGATCGGACCCGTGATGTGGTTCTTCGGGTTGATCGTGGTGTTGTTGATCGGGGCTGTCGCCGTCGTGGCCTCGGGACGTTGGGGTGCCATGAGCCCGG
Source organism: Kribbella yunnanensis (assembly GCF_039529655.1). NCBI lineage: Bacteria > Bacillati > Actinomycetota > Actinomycetes > Propionibacteriales > Kribbellaceae > Kribbella > Kribbella yunnanensis. Next base: position 207,250 of record NZ_BAAANF010000010.1, read on the forward strand.
CGTACGACGACCGCCCCGACATGACTGTGCCCGCGCGGCAGGCGCTGACCTCGACCGAGATCGAGTCGGTCCGGTTCGCCGTCGGCCTGCGCGGCTACCGGATGGACGAGGTCGACACCCTCCTCGAACGAGTAGCCCGCGAAGTCGCCGAACGCGACCGCCGCATCGCCGACCTGGAGCGGGCGGTCGCCCCCATCCTCGATTCCCCCGACGGCGACGGCTTCGCCTCCCGCACCCGCTACACCCCCGCCGACTTCGACGACACCGGCTCAACGCCGCCCATCATGGTCGGCGGCGACTTCCCGTCGGTACGCGACACCGCCGAACAACCCGCCGTACCAGCCGAGCCGGAGACGCCCGCCCCGGCCGAGCCCGCCGTACCGGCGCCTGGTCCGGCCGAGTCCGCCGTACCGGCACCTGCACCAGTCGCGGCCGCCCCCGGCGTCACGCTGCCAGTAGTCGGAATCCCGGCACCGCAGCCGACCGCCGAAGCCGCGCCCCCGCCTGCCACCGAGCCGACAGCTTCGGAGTCTGCGCCCTCCACAGCCGCCTCCGAGGCGGCCAATGAGTACGAGCGCCTCCAAGCCGAGGCCCGCGCCCTCCTGGAAGCCACCACCGGCAGCCTCCCCACCATCCGCCCAGCCACAGAGCGCCCCACCCCAACCGACCAGCCCGCGACTGAGCGACCGGCCTGGTCGGCGACCGAGCAGCCCGCCGCACCGAGATCCGAGCAAGCTGGTTCTCCGACGACCGAGTCCCGCGCCTGGTCGGCGACCGAGCCCGCTCCGGCGGACGAGCAGGCCGCACCGGCGACGGAACCGCCTGCCTCTCCCGCGACTGATCAGTCCGCCTCGGGAACCGAGCGGTCGGCCCCGCAGGCGCCCGACGCCCTCGGCGCCCCGGCCCCGGCAGCCGAAGACTCCTGGTTCCAGCAGCCCGCCCCACCGGCGCAGCAGCCCACCGCACCCACACAAGGTGCGCCCGCGACTCAGCAGTTCCAGGATCCCGCCGCGCAAGGTGCTTCGGCTCCGCTGCGATTCCAGATGCCTGGCGATACCGAGCCGGCGGCCTATCAGCAGCCCGACCAGCCCACAGCACCTGCACAAGGTGCCCCCGCTTCCCAGCAGCCCGCACAGGGTGCTCCCGCTCCCGACCAGTTCCCGGAACCCACCGCGCCCGCACAAGGTGCGCCCGCTCCGGAACAGTTCCAGCCCGGCCGGACCGAGTCGGCGTACCAGCAGCCGGCCCAGTCCACGCCGTACGAGCAGTCGGCTCAGTCCACGCCGTACGAGCAGCCGTCTCAGCCCGCGCCGTACGAGCGGTCGGCTGAGTCCGCGCCGTACGAGCAGTCCGCGCCGTACGAGCAGCCGGAGCCGGGGGCGTTGGCTCCGGGGCAGCAGTTCCCGAGCCCGGGCTCGTCCGCGCCAACGCCGTACCAGCAGCCGGCCCAGACACCGCACCAGGCCGCTGCGCCCCAGCAGGCACCTCAGGCACCGCACCAGGCTCCTGCGCGCGAGCAGGCTGCTGACCACCAGAGCCAGGGACAGGCTGCGGGCTATCAGCAGTCGCAGGGACAGCCCTCGCCGTACCAGGCGCAGCAGGGGCAGCCCGTTCCGGGACAGCAGGGGCAGTCGTCGCCGTACCAGGGTGTTGAGCAGCAGTCGCCGTATCAGCGGCAGGAGTGGCAGCCCTCGGCGTACCAGGCGTCCGGCCAGCAGCCGCAGGGGCAGACCTCGCCGTACGAGCAGTCCGGCCAACAGCCTGCGGCACCTCCGCAGGGACCGCCGGTGCCTCATTGGGTGCAGCCGGGTGGGAACGGGCAGCAGGAGGGGTCGGGAGACGAGCAGGAAGGGTGGCAGAGGTGGGAACCACCTGCGGGCGATCCGGGGGCTCAGGGGCGGCACAGCGCGCCTCCGGAGCAGTCGGCGTACCAGCGTCCTAGCTGATGACACCCGACGGCACCTGTCACGCCGAGGCGAGTATCGAACTCGACCTGGACCTGCAGGACGCCTGGGACGTCGTCGCGGACTGGCCGCGACAGTCGCGCTGGATGTTGTTCACGCGAGTGTGGGCGACCGAGCAGGACGGCAGAGGGATCGGCGGCGGAGTCTCGGCGCGCACTTCTGTCGGTGGCATCGGGTTCACTGACGACATGGTCATCACACACTGGGATCCGCCGAACGAGTGCACGGTGAAACACCTCGGCAAGATCGTCCGCGGCACCGGCACCTTCGCCGTCCAACAGACGTCAAGAGGATCCAGCGTCTTCACCTGGTCGGAGGACGTGATCCCGCCGTTCGGCAAACTCGGCCGGCTCGTCTGGCCGATCGTGCGCCCCGCGTTCGAGGTGATGATGCGGATCTCGTTGAAGCGGTTGGTCAAGGAGGTCGCGGCATGACGGTCATCGGAGACGACGGGCAACCGCGCTGCGGCTGGGCGACTTCGGCCCCCGAGTACGTCGAGTATCACGACACCGAGTGGGGTAAGGAGATCCGCGACGACCGCGGGCTCTTCGAGCGGATGACACTCGAGGGGTTCCAGTCGGGGCTGTCGTGGATCACGATCCTGCGCAAGCGGGAGAACTTCCGGACCGCGTTCGCGCACTTCGATCCCGAGGTGATCGCGAAGTTCGGCAGCGACGACTTCGACCGGCTGATGGCCGATCAGGGGATCGTGCGCAACCGGCTCAAGATCAACGCCACGATCTCGAACGCGCGCGCCCTGCTCGAGCTCGACGAGGGAGCGTTCACCGAGCTGCTGTGGAGCTTCCGGCCGGCCACGCAGAAGGTGCCGCAGAAGCTTGGCGACGTGCCCGCGACAACACCGGAATCGGTCGCGATGTCGAAGGCCCTGAAGAAGAACGGATTTGTCTTCGTCGGGCCCACAACGGCGTACGCATTGATGCAGGCGACAGGCATTGTGAACGACCATCTAGCCACCTGTATCGCCCGCTGACCAGGGCGTTTGCATACCCCAAATGCACGTGCATAACGCACGAAATCGTGCAATTCGCGTTGACTGAAAGACAAACGGCTGAACGAGTTGTGTTCCGGGCACGGAACGTGATGTGGTGTTCAGCGGACTCCCCGTCTGTCAGGTGGTTGTCCGGTCGTGACTCGCCCGACCGGAAAGCGGCCGGGGAGTCC
>NZ_BAAANF010000010.1:210423-312368 GCF_039529655.1 Kribbella yunnanensis
GTGAAGGTCGGCTTTTCTTTGGCGACGAACGACGCGACCGCGTTCTTGTGATCCTCGGTGTCGCCGGTCAGCTGCATCTTCTCGGCTTCGAAGACGAGCGCCTCGGCCAGCGTGTGTGTCGCCGAGTAGGCGAGCGACTGGCGCACCGATGCGTAGGCAACCGTCGGCCCGACAGCGAGCTTCGCGGCGAGCTCAGCAGCGGCCGCCTCCAAGCCCTCAGCCGGCACCACCGACGTCGCCAGGCCAAGCTCGAGCGACTCCGCAGCCGGCACGGTCCGCGGGAAGTAGAGCAGCTCCAGAGCCTTCGCCTGACCGATCAGCCGCGGCAGCGTCCACGAGATCCCGGTGTCGCACGACAGCGCGATCCCGGTGAACGCGAGGTTGAACCCGGCCGTATCCGCCACGATCCGGAAGTCGCACGCGAACGCGATCGACGCGCCCGCCCCGGCCGCCACCCCGTTGATCGCAGCGATCACCGGCTTCGGCATCTCGGCCAGCGCGAGCGCGATCGGCGCGAAGTGATCCGGCACCGTGCTCCAGAGCGCGTCCGTGTCGTTCGCCTGCAGCAGCCCGATGTGCTCCTTCAGGTCCTGCCCGACGCAGAACGCCCGCCCGGTCCCCGTCAGCACCACGACCCGTACGGCGTCGTCCGCGGCCGCAGCCTGGATCGTGTCGCGCAGCAGCACCTTGGTCGGGGTGTCGAGCGCGTTCATCGCGTCCGGCCGATTCAGGGTGATGGTGGCGACACCTTCGGACACGCCGTACGTGACAGAGTCACTCATCGTGGTCAGCTCCTTGACGGTGGGTGAGGAAATTCAGTGCGTTGTCAGGCAGTCGTCGACGAAACGCCCGGCCGCGGGGCTGAGTCGTTCCGCGTGGAAATCGAAGTATGCGGCGGCCCGCGTGCCGGCCCAGCCGGCCGGCAACAGCTCGTCCGGCAGCCCCGGATCGAGGAAGAGGAACTTGCGCCACTCGTGCACCAGTTCGGAGCGGACGGCGAACGCCTGCTCGTCGGTCGTGCCGTCCCCGGCCGCGTCGACCAGGGCCTTGGCTTCGATCAGCCAGGCGTCGTACGACGCGCCGAGCTCGTCGAGTTTCCAGACCCGCCGGGCGAACTCGATCGCCGACGAGTCGACCGGCGCCCGGAAGCGGTCGGCGGTGATCCCTTCAACCTCCAGGATCTGGTCGACCTCGGTGTCGTTGCGCAATCCGACCCAGGCGCCGTCCGACAGCGGAGCCCAACCCAGGAAGGCGAGTTGGCTCGCCAGCTGATCACGGCGGCGGGCGTTCGGGACCTCGTGCAGGATGCCCAGATGCCAGTGCCGGTCCCATGCCTCGACACCGCCCGGTACGCCGTCCGGATGGGTGCCGTCGGCCCCGGTTCGGTAGATCCGCGCGGCCGCGTCGTCGAGGCGGCGGCGCGCCCGGGCCGACAACGCATATCCGGGTTGACCGTCGATCCGGACCGGCTCCAGCCAGGCCTGCCGGACCATCCGCGACACCGCGGTCCGGACAGCCGGGGGATGAACGCCCAGCGGTGCGAGCAGGCGCACGAGCGCGGCCACCGGTGCGCGCGCTCCACGCGCGCGCAGGTGGTCGCCGTACAGGTCGAAGAGGGCTGAACGGGCGTGCACAAAACCCGAGTCTGCCGTATGGTGCGCGCCTTCGGCCTGTGATCGGGGATAATGGGTCCGGATACACACTGCGATACGCGCCGACGGCGCATCACCGCACGGCGCCGGCGACGGTTGTCCGCGCGGTGTCGTCGCTCAACACCGAACTGGGAAGGGGTGCGCGCATGGCGGCGATGAAGCCGCGGACGGGCGATGGTCCGCTCGAGGTCACCAAGGAGGGCCGCGGGATCGTGATGCGGGTTCCGCTCGAAGGCGGCGGCCGGCTCGTGGTCGAGCTGAACGCCGACGAGGCGACCGAGCTCGGTAACGCACTGAAGGCCGTCGTCGGCTGACCGACTCTCCGGGGTGCCTTCCGCACCTCTGTCATTTCCTACGACCCCGGTGGGTGCCTTTTCTGGTACCGGCCGGGGTCGTTACGGTTGGCCAGCAGTTTCTTTGACACTTGACCAGTGAGGACCCTCCAGTGGCTCGCCGCACCAGCACCTCCGTGTACCCGACGATTCCGGCCGTGGATTGGCAGCCGGGCCTGCCGGTGCACGGCGCACCGACGTGGGTGGTCGTCGTCGGGTCGAGCGGGTTGCCGGCGGCGGCGAAGGAGGCGAGCGAGCGGCTCGGGGTCGACCTGACCCGACTGCTCGAGGTGCAGCAGGAGGCCGGCTTCAGCGCGTCGGCCGGTTCGACCGTGGCCTACCCGCTGCTGTCCGGCGAGGTCAGCGAGGTGCTGCTGGTCGGCGCCGGTGACGGGACCGCGAAGGAGCTGCGGCACGCCGGCGCGGCGATCGCCCGGTTCGGCCGCGGCAAGGACGAGCTCACCACGGTCGTTGCCGAGGGCATCGACGACCAGGCGCTGCAGGCCTTTGCCGAGGGCGTCGTACTCGGCTCGTTCAGCTACACCCTGAAGACGGTCGACAAGGGCAAGCCGGTAGCAGGCCGGGTCACTCTGACCGACGGCTCTACGGCCGAGCGGCAGGCCGTCCTCGACCGCGGCATCGTGATCGGCCGGACCGGCTGGCTCGCCCGCCAGTTCGCGATCACCCCCTCGAACGAGAAGGACCCGGCCTGGCTCGCCGCCCGCGCCACCGAGCTTGCCAACACCACCGGCCTCGAGGTGACGGTCTGGGACGAGAAGAAGCTCGCCGCCGACGGGTTCGGCGGCATCCTCGCGGTCGGCCAGGGCTCGACCCGCCCGCCCCGATTCATCCGGATGGACTACGTACCCGACGGTGCCACGGACAAGACGCCGTACGTCGTCCTGGTCGGTAAGGGCATCACCTACGACACCGGCGGCCTGTCGCTGAAGCCGCGCGAAGGCATGGTGTCGATGAAGCGTGACATGACCGGCGGCGGCTCGGTGATCGCGACCCTGTCGGCGCTCCGCGAGCTGGGCGCGAAGGTCCGGGTCACCGGCCTGATCTGCTCGGCCGAGAACATGCCGTCCGGTTCGGCGTACCGCCCCGACGACGTGATTCGCCACTACGGCGGCCGCACCACCGAGGTGAAGAACACCGACGCCGAAGGCCGCCTGGTGATGGCCGACGGCCTCGCGTACGCCGTACAGGAACTGAAGCCCGACGTCGTCGTCGACATCTCCACCCTCACCGGCGCGATCAAGGTCTCCCTCGGCGCCATGCTGTACGGCGGCCTGTTCGCCACCGACGACGCCCTCGCCGACAACCTCACCGAAGCCGGCCGCGTCTCCGGCGAAGAGCTCTGGCGAATGCCCCTGGCCGACCAGTACCAGGACCTCATCGCCACCCCCATCGCCGACGCCGTCAACTCCTCCAAGGGCCCCGGCTCCATCACCGCCGCCCTCTTCCTCAAAGCCTTCACCGGCACCACCCCCTGGGCCCACCTCGACCTCTCCTCCATCGCCGAATCCCCCGCCGACCGCCACGAATACTCCGCCGGCGCCACCGGCGCCGGCGCCCGCCTCCTAACCACCTGGCTAACCACCAACTCCCCCACCGCCGGCATCGCCTAACCCCCACCCACCTCGCCCGCTCCCCCCGAGCTACCCCATCTGATGGGTAGACCCATCGCATGGCGGGTTGGCCAACGAGAATCCGATTGGCCAACCCACCATCTCGTGGGTATACCCATCGGAGTTATCCACAGGCGGCGGGAAGGGGGAGCGCTGGGCGGGATGGACGGGTGATGCTGGGGTGGTGAACCCAGAGTTGAGAAGGATCGCCGACCAGCAAGGCGGGGTCGTCAGCAGCCGGCAGGCGGCGCAGGCCGGGTACACCCGCGAGCAGATCCGTGAGCGGCTGGCCGATGGGCGCTGGAGGCGTGTGCGGTACGGGCAGTACGCCGATCGCGTCGACCTCGGTGACATGCCGCCATGGGAACGTCAGTTGTTCCATCACAAGCAACTCGTTCATGCTGCCATCAACTCGATGCGCTCGGATTCTGCGGTCGTCTCGCATCACTCCGCCTTGGTGCTGCACGGCGTACCTGTGTGGGGAGTAGACCTGTCCGAGGTTCAGCTGACGCGGACGACGCTCCGCACTGGATCGAACGCTGGAGTTCGGCACCACCGTGGTCTGTTCGACCCGGCCGATCTGACCGAGGTCGATGGCCTGATGGGGAGCACAGTCGCGCGTGCTGTTGCCGAATCGGCGGCCTGTACGTCGTTGGAGTCCGGCGTGGTCAGTGTGGATGCCGCCCTACGGGACGGTCGGATCGCGCCCGGTGAGCTCGACCGCCTCGTGGAGCAGACCGAGTTCTGGCCGGGTGGGCCGGCGATCCGGGCTGCCTTCGCGTTTGCGAATCCGCTGTCCGAGTCAGTCGGTGAGTCGAGGATGCGGGTGCTGATGCACAATCAGGGTCTGCCGCCGCCGATTCTGCAGGCGACGTTCGAGAACGAGGACGGCTTCATCGGCAGGACTGACTTCTTCTTCGTCGAAGAGGGCACCATCGTCGAATTCGATGGCCTGCAGAAGTACGCCGACGGATCGCGGGAAGGCCTGATCCGCGAAAAGGTTCGGGAAGATCGTCTCCGTGCTCTCGGGTTCGAGGTCGTCCGGACCACCTGGGCCGACCTGAACCAACCGCCCCGAACGGCGCGACGCATCCGGGAGGGCTTCGCACGAGCCAGGGCGATGCGTCGCGCTGGTTGACCCGCCTGAAGGTGGGTTGGCCAACGAGAATCCGGTTGGCCAACCCACCCTGCGATGGGTCTACCCACCAGATGGGGAGGGTTACGGGGTCCAGGTGCGGAGGATTTGGGGGTAGGCGGTGTGGGCGGTGCCGAAGTGGTTTACGGGGCCCATGGAGTGGGTGGTGACGGTGGCGCGGAGGGTGGTGGCGCAGGCGGGGGCGTTGGTGGGGACTACGTCGGTGTCTTTGGTGCCGGTGTAGAAGTGGATGGGGGCGGGGGTGGTCCAGTTGTGGCAGATCTGGTCGGCGTCCTGGAGGGCTTGGCGGAAGTGGGCGGTGGGGTGTTTGAGCTTGGCCAGGAACTGGTTGGTGAAGAGCTTCGCCGGAGTGTCGGGGAGGCCTGCGACGATTTCTCCCTCGGTGTGGGTGCCGTCGAGGAGGCCTTCGACGGTGTCGGCGTACGGCGGGCGGAAGGCTTCGCGCGGGTTGTTGTAGAGGCCGACGGTGCGATCCCAGGCGGTGGTGAAGTAGGCGAGGTACATGGTGGCGACGTGGGGCTCGACCTCGCCGGTGAAGACTGCGGGGAGCTCGACGTCGAGGAGATCGTAGGGGCCGGCTACGCCGCGGATTTCGCCCAGGCGGAAGGAGCCTGCTTCGCCGCGGGTGAGGGCTCGGCCGACGCCCAGGGTGGCGCGGCCGCCCTGGGAGAAGCCGGTGACCAGTACGTCGCGTTTGAGGGCGACGCCGTGTCGGGCGGTGAAGGTGCGGGCCGCGAGCAACAGGTCGATCGAGGCGCTGGTCTCGGTGTTGGTGTCGATGTAGGGGTGCTTGCCCGGGCCGAGGCCGAGGCCGAGGTAATCGGGGGCGATGGCTGCCAGGCCAGTGCCGGCGAAGAGGGCGGTGATGAGGCGGTCGGTGGACTCGGGGTCCACGGAGGCGGCGTAGGCCTTGGTGGCGGTGGTGCCGTGCAGGTACTCCGCGACGGTCAGTGCGCCGTGCCGGCCGTCCGGCAGTACGACGATGCCGCTGGCGGTCGTCGGCCGGCCGTTGGGGTCGATGGTGCGGTAGATGAGCCGGTAGACGGTGACGTCGTACCGGGATTTCGGTGTGCCGACGAAACCGGCGTCGGTGGCGGCCGCGTCGAGGTCGGCGGCTTTGAGCTTGGCGACCTCGACTGCGGAGACGAGCGAACCGCGCACCGCCGTCCGCTCGGCAAGGGCGGCCTGGGCGACGGCGGCCTGGGCCAGGGACGGCTGGGTGACGGCGAACGCCGTGAGTGGCGCCGCGAGCAGCGCGCCGATGGCGAGCGTGGCGGGGATGATGCGGATCGCACGGGATGTCATGCATCCAGCCAACCGTCAGCGGTCGCTCGCCACCATCAGGCCAACCCCCGAATCAGGGTAGGGATATCCCTACCCTGCCAAGGAGTTGTACAGCTCGACCGTTCGCTCGGCGACCGCGTCCCAGCCGAACTGCGACACCGCGCGTTCGCGACCTGCCTTGCCCATCGCCGCGGCCTTGGACGGGTTGGCGACCAACTCGTTGATGCCGTCGGCGAGTTCGCGCTCGAACGTGTCGATGTCGTTCTCGTCGTACCGGACGAGCGTCCCGGTGACCCCGTCGTCGACGACCTCCGGGATACCGCCGACCGCGCTGGCGACGACGGCTGTCTCGCAGGCCATCGCCTCGAGGTTGACGATGCCGAGCGGCTCGTAGATCGACGGGCAGCAGAAGGCGAGCGCGTGCGTGAGCACCTGGCGGACGTCTTCGCGCGGCAGCATCTCGGACACCACGAAGACGCCGTCACGCGCAGCCTTCAGGTCGTCGATCAGCGCGTCAGTCTCGGCCTTCAGCTCGACAGTGTCGGCCGCACCGGCCAGCAGCACCAGCTGCACCGACGGGTCCAGCCGCAGCCCTGCACGGAGCAGATGCGGCACACCCTTCTGCCGAGTGATCCGGCCGACGAACGTCACGTACGGCCGGCTCAGGTCGACCCCGAGCCGCTCCAGCACGTGCGTCGACGGGTCCGGGTGGTAGAAGTCGGCGTCGATCCCGTTCGAGATCACATGCACCTTGGCCGGGTCGATCGACGGGTAGCAGGCCAGCACGTCGTCCCGCATCCCGCGGCTGACCGCCACCACCGCATCAGCAGCCTCGTACGCCGTTTGCTCGGCCCAGCTCGACAGCCGGTAGCCACCGCCGAGCTGCTCGGCCTTCCACGGCCGGCGCGGTTCCAGCGAGTGAGCGGTCACCACGTGCGGGACGCCGTACAGGAGCTTGGCCCAGTGGCCGGCCATGTTGGCGTACCAGGTGTGCGAGTGCACGAGCTGTGCCGCGCCGACCGCCGCAGTCATGGTCAGGTCGGTGGAGAGGATCCGCAGCGCCGCATTGGCGTGGGGGATCCGTGGGTCGTCCTCGGAGTGCGCAGTCGCGCCCAGACGTGGCTCACCCATGCAGTGCACGTCGACATCGAGCAACCGGCGCAACTCGCGCACCAGGAAGTCGACATGCACCCCCGCCCCGCCGTACACGTCCGGAGGAAACTCACGCGTCAGAATGGCGACCTTCATAAAGTCCGACGATAAGTCATCAGGACGTGTGTGTAGCGACCCAGAACCGCAGCTTCCCGTGTCGCTCGTCCTCCAGCTCCCCACCGGCCGCCTGGATGACCTTCCGCGACGCCAGGTTGCCCGCGTCGCAGGTGACCAGCGCTGGGTCGATGCCGAGCCCGGCGACGAAGGGCAGCGACTGGACCAGCATCTCGGTCGCGTAACCGCGGCGCCGGGCAGACGGGCGGACGCAGTACCCGATGTGGCCGCCGAGCTCGAGCAGCGGCGGAGTCAGCTCGTGCCGGATGGACATCCGGCCCAGCCACTCGTCGCCGTCGACGAACCACAGAATCGAGTGCGGAACGATGCCAGGTGCCAGTACGGCGTCCGAATCCGCAGCGGCCCGGGCCTCGGCGACGAACCGCTCGAACTCGGCCGGATCCACCAGGTCCTCGCGGGACCAGGTCTCCTCCTCGCCGCCGATGTACGTCCGCGCACCCATCCACCGGCCCTGCAGCTCAGGCTCCAGCTCGTCCCACGCCTCCAGGAACGACCTGTGGACGGTGACTGTGGGTTCGACGAGCGTTGGCATCCGTCCAGTGTCACTCACACCCGGTGAGGAACGAGTGGTGAACGGGGGCGGTCGGGGTGGTGAGCTTCGGCATGCTTCAGTCTCGCGACACTCGCACCCGCTTATGTGTCGGGGCTGCCGGGGCTAAGGTGCGCACATGGCAAAGGCGCCCAGAGTTCTCGGAATCGTACTGGCCGGTGGTGAGGGGAAGCGGCTGATGCCGCTGACGGCGGACCGGGCCAAACCGGCTGTGCCCTTCGGCGGCAGTTATCGGTTGATCGACTTCGTGCTGTCCAACCTGGTGAACGCAGGGATCCGAAGTCTGTGCGTACTGACGCAGTACAAGTCGCACTCGCTGGACCGGCACGTGACGATCACCTGGCGGATGTCGACGTTCCTGGGCAACTACGTCACCTGTGTGCCGGCTCAGCAGCGTCTGGGCCCGCAGTGGTACCAGGGCAGTGCGGATGCGATCTACCAGTCGATGAACCTGATCAACGACGCCAAGCCCGACATCATCGTGGTGTTCGGCGCGGACCACGTGTACCGGATGGACGCCTCCCAGATGGTGGCCGACCACATAGCCCGGGGTAACGGCGTCACCGTCGCGGGCATCCGGGTGCCGCGGGCCGAGGCATCGGAGTTCGGCGTCATCAAGACGGCTGACGACGGCCACACGATTGCAGAGTTCCTGGAGAAGCCCGCTGACCCGCCTGGGCTGCCGGACTCGCCGGACGAGACGTTCGCGTCGATGGGTAACTACGTGTTCAGCGCCGATGTACTGGTGGAGGCCCTGCGCAAGGACGCGGCCAATCCGGCGTCCCGGCACGACATGGGCGGCGACATCGTCCCGATGCTCGTTGCCGAGGGCAAGGCCGGGGTCTACGACTTCAAGGACAACGACGTGCCCGGGGCGCTCGACCGGGACCGCTCCTACTGGCGGGACGTCGGTTCGCTGGACTCGTACCACGAGGCGCACATGGATCTGGTGTCGATCCAGCCGGTGTTCAACCTGTACAACTCCGACTGGCCGATCTTCACCTCGCACCCGCAGCTGCCCGGTGCGAAGTTCACCGACAACGCGACCGTCAGCGAGTCGATCATCTGCCAGGGCTCGATCGTGTCCGGTGCGACCGTCGACCACTCCGTGCTGGGCTCCAACGTGAAGGTCGGCGCCGGTGCGAAGGTGGAGCGTGCGGTCATCATGGACAACTGCACGATCGGCGCCGGTGCGGTGCTGAAGAACGTCATCCTGGACAAGAACGTGGTGATCCCGCCAGGTGTCGAGATCGGCATCGACCAGGACTATGACCGGCAGCGTGGCTTCACCGTCTCCAAGGGCGGCGTCACGGTGCTCGGAAAGGGCCAGGTGGTCGACCCACCCGCCGTACGGGCTGTTGCGGAGCCGGAGGTCGCCGAGGCATGAGCCGGGAGGCGGAGGCACACGCACTGGACGCCGCCGACCCGGGACACCGGGAGCTCTTCGACATCCCACCGGTGCACGAGGGTCCCTACCCCGAGGTCGCGTACTTCGCGGGGAACTCGCTCGGGCTGCGGCCGAAGGCGACGCGCACCGAGCTGCTCGCGGACCTGGACTCGTGGGCTGCTCTCGGCGTCGAGGGCCATCTGGAGGGTGAGCGGCCCTGGCTGCCGTACCACGAGCTCCTGACCGGACCGGCGGCCCGACTCGTCGGTGCGCTGCCGAGCGAGACCGTGGTGATGAACTCGCTGACGGTCAACCTGCACCTGCTGATGGTGTCGTTCTACCGCCCGACAGCCACGCGGTACCGGATCCTCATCGAGGACTCGGCCTTCCCGTCGGACAGCTACGCCGTACAGTCCCAAGCACGCTTCCACGGGTACGACGACGCTGTCGTCCGTCTGAAGCCCAGACCGGGCGAGGACTGCCTCCGTACGGCGGATGTCGTCGAACAGCTCGGTGATGACGTGGCACTGGTGCTGCTCGGCGGTGTGAACTACCTGACCGGTGAGCTGATGGACATCCCCGCCATCACCGCGGCCGGACAGTCAGCTGGTGCAGTGGTTGGCTGGGACCTCGCTCACGCGGTCGGCAACGTACCGCTGGAGCTGCACGAGTGGGGCGTCGACTTTGCGGCCTGGTGCTCGTACAAGTACCTCAACTCGGGCCCCGGCTCGCTGGCCGGAGTGTTCGTGCACGAGCGGCACCTGGGTGGCGACCTGCCGCGGTTCGAGGGCTGGTGGAGCACGGAGGCCGCTACGCGCTTCGAGATGACGCCGTACTCGCGACCGCCGCAGTCTGCGGACGCCTGGCAGGTGTCGAACCCGCCGATCTTCTCGATGAGTCCGGTACGTACCTCCCTGGAGATCTTCGACCGGGTGGGCATCACTGCACTGCGTGAGCGCAGTCTGCGGCTGACCGCGTACTTGGAGACGCTGCTCGACGTCCCGATCATCACTCCGACCGACCCGGCGCGCCGAGGCGCACAGCTGTCGCTGCGGATCGGCGGTGCGCTGACTGCCGGTGGGCTGGCCAAGCGGCTACGGTTCGAGTACGGCGTGATCGCGGACGCACGCGAACCAGATGTGCTGCGCCTGGCGCCGGTGCCGCTGTATTCGACGTACCACGACTGCTGGCGCGCGGCGGCAGCGCTGGCCGAGGTGATACCGGGATGAAGGTTGCGATCGTCGGAGCCGGGCTGACCGGCAGTCTGCTGGCCTGCTACCTGGCCAAGCGTGGGCTGACGGTGACCCTGTACGAGCGTCGGCCGGATCCGCGCGTGGCCACGGCCGAGCGTGGCCGGTCGATCAACCTGGCCATCTCCGAGCGCGGATTGGATGCGCTGCGCCGGATCGGGCTGGATGCGACGGTAATGGCCGATGCGCTGCCGATGAAGGGCCGGATGATCCACCCGGTCGCTGGAGCGCTCGACTTCCAGCAGTACTCGGCCAGTGGCGACCGGGCGATCAACTCGATCAGCCGGGGCGCGTTGAACAACGCGCTGCTGACGGCCGCTACGGCGGCTGGCGGCGTGACGGTGGAGTTCGAGCATCGGTTGTGTGAGCTGGACTCGGCAGCCGGGCGGATGGTGTTCCAGACGCCGTCCGGGAAGGTGTCGGTCGCGGCTGACGTGGTGCTGGGTGCGGACGGCGCCGGCTCGGCAGTGCGCGAGCAGTTGCTGACCGAGGGCATTGTTGCCGAGGACGTCGACTTCCTGGACTACGGCTACAAGGAGCTGTCGATTCCGGCAGTGGACGGGGAGTTCGCGCTGGACCCAGGTGCGTTGCACATCTGGCCGCGTGGGACGTCGATGATGATCGCCCTGCCGAATCCGGACCGCTCGTTCACGTGCACGCTGTTCTGGCCGGCCGGGTCGTTCGACGCGCTCACCACGGCAGAGGCGATCATCGGGTACTTCGGTGAGCACTACCCGGATGTGCTGCCGTTGGCGCCGGATCTGGTCGACGACTACCTGCACAACCCGGTCGGTGTGCTCGGCACTGTTCACACGCTGCCCTGGCAGGCGCACGGGCGGACCGGTCTGATCGGCGACGCAGCACACGCCATCGTGCCGTTCTACGGCCAGGGCGCGAACTGTGCGTTCGAGGACGTCGTCGAGCTGGACCGCTGCCTGGACGACACAGGTGGTTCGTGGGCCCGCGCACTCCCGCTCTTCGAGGCACGCCGTCGCGAGAACACCGAAGCCATCGCGGACATGGCTCTGAACAACTTCATCGAGATGCGCGACAAGGTCGCCTCCCCGGTCTTCCGCCTCACCAAACAGGTGGAACACACGCTGGAACGCCTACTGCCGGGCCGCTACGTCTCCCGCTACGAACTCGTCTCCTTCAGCACCACGCCGTACGCCGAGGTCCAGCGAAGAGTGCACCGCCAACACCAGTACGTCGGTCTGGCGGCGGCGGGTCTCGTACTGGTCGTACTGAGGTTGTTGAGGAGGCGCAGGTGACGCTTTGGACGCCTGAGCTGCTCACTGGCCAGCCGACCTCGGTGGGGCTCCTTCGGCACTTCGTCGGCGGCTCCTTCGTCGAGAGCTCCCGCAGGTTTGCCAAGGTGAGTCCGGTGACGGGGGAGCAGATCTTCGAGGTGTGCGAGGCGGACGAGTCCACCGTGGATGCGGCGGTGGAGGCGGCTCGTGCGGCTCTTAAGGGCCCGTGGGGCCGGATGTCGGAGCAGGAGCGGGCTAACGTCCTGCGGCGGGTGGCGGACGAGCTGGAGCGGCGGTTCGACGACCTGGTCGCGGCTGAGGTTGGTGACACCGGCAAGTCGATCAGCCAGGCGCGCACGCTCGACATCCCGCGTGGGGCGGCCAACTTCCGTGCCTTTGCGGACTTCGCGACGACGACACCCACCGAGTCCTACACGACCACGCTGGCGGACGGACGCCGGGCGCTCAACTACGCGGTCCGCAAACCGGTCGGTGTCGTGGCGATCGTCGTACCGTGGAATCTTCCGCTCCTCCTGCTGACCTGGAAGGTCGCACCGGCGCTTGCCTGCGGCAACGCGGTGATCGTCAAGCCATCCGAGGAGACACCGTCGTCGGCCACTGTTCTCGCCGAGGTGATGGCGGCGGCCGGCGTACCGGACGGGGTTTTCAACCTCGTGCACGGCCTCGGCCCGGCGTCCGCGGGGGAGTACCTGACCCGCCATCCGGGGATCGACGCGATCACCTTCACCGGCGAGTCCGCGACCGGTACGGCGATCGCCAAGGTGGCCGCGGAGCGGGTGAAGTCGGTCTCGTTCGAGCTGGGCGGTAAGAACGCCGGCGTGATCTTCGCCGACGCCGACCTGGAGGCGGCGGTCGAGGGTTCGGTCCGCTCGACCTTCACGAACGGCGGCCAGGTCTGCCTCTGCACAGAGCGCCTGTACGTCGAACGCCCCGTGTACGACGAGTTCTGCGCCAGGCTCGCGTCCCGCGCCGGCGAACTCACCTACGGCTGGCCCTCCGATGAGGCCACGGTGAACATGCCGCTGATCTCCAAACAGCACCGCGACAAAGTCCTCTCGTACTACGACCTCGCGCGTGCCGAAGGTGCCGACGTACTCGCGGGTGGCGGGGTACCGTCGTTCGGTGATGCCCGCGACGGTGGTTGCTATGTGCAACCGACGGTTGTGACTGGATTGCCCGCGGATGCCCGGACGAACCGCGAGGAGGTGTTCGGGCCGATCTGCCATATCGCGCCGTTCGACACCGAGGACGAGGCGTTCGCGCTGGCCAACGACAGCGATTACGGGCTCGCGGCAACGGTCTGGACGCGGGACGTCGGGCGCGCGCATCGAGCCGGTGCGGCGCTTGAGGTCGGTCTGGTCTGGGTCAACACTTGGTTCGTGCGCGATCTGCGAACGCCGTTCGGCGGGATGAAGTTGTCCGGGGTCGGGCGTGAGGGCGGACGGCATTCGTTCGACTTCTACTCCGAACCGACCAACGTCTGCGTGGAGCTGTCATGACAGTTGTTGCAGGTAAGGCGAAACCGCGCGGACGGTTCCCGCATGTGAAGGTCAGCAACGGTTTCGCGTTCGTGTCCGGTACGTCGAGCCGGCGGCCGGACAACACGATCGCGGGGGCGTCGGTCGACGAGCTCGGCACGACGACACTCGACATTCGCGAGCAGACGCGCGCCGTACTGGAGAACATCCGCGACATCCTCAAGGCGGTCGACGCGGACCTCACTGACCTGGTGAGTGTGACGACGTACCTGGTGTCGATGAACGACTTCGGTGGGTACAACGAGGTCTACGGTGAGTACTTCGACGAGAACGGTCCATCGCGCACAACTGTTGCGGTGCATCAGTTGCCGCATCCCCAGTTGCTGATCGAGATTCAAGCCATAGCGGCGATCCCGGCTAAGGAGTGAACTATGAAGGCGACCAACTTTCCGGAGTGGATCGAGGAGAACAAGCATCTGCTGAAGCCGCCGGTCGGCAACAAGCAGATGTTCCCGACCGGTGACGACTTCATCACGATGGTGGTCGGCGGGCCGAACCAGCGCACCGACTTCCACGTCGACCCGTACGAGGAGTTCTTCTACCAGATCAAGGGTGAGCTGCGGGTCAACGTGATGACCGAGGACGGTCCGGCGACCGTCGAGGTCAACGCGGGCGAGATGTGGGTGCTGCCGCGCAACATGCCGCATTCACCGCAGCGCGGTCCGGACTCGATCGGCCTGGTGATCGAGCGAGTCCGGGAACAGGGCACGCTGGAGAAGTTCCGCTGGTACTGCGGTGAGTGCAGCGCGATCGTGCACGAGGTCGAGCTCCAGGTGACCGACATCGTCGCCGATCTGCCGCCGGTCTTCGCCGCGTTCTACGAAAGCGAAGAAGCCCGCACCTGCCCTTCGTGTGGTGCCGTCCATCCTGGTAAGGCGTAAGTGGCCGTAGACGTCCACACCCACCTGGTCCCCAAGGGCTGGCCCGATCTCGCGGTCGCCTGTGGGGGCGAGGGGTGGCCATGGCTGCGGGTGGACTCCGAGCGGGCCGCGATGATCATGGTCGGCGAGACCGAGTTCCGCCCGGTCGGCCCGCAGGCCTGGGACACCGCCGTACGGCGTGCCGATATGGATGCCGATGGCATCGATCTGCAGGTGGTGTCGCCGACCCCGGTCTTCTTCGGCTACGACCGGCCGGCCGCGCAGGCGGTCAAGCTGGCAAGGATTTTCAACGACCGCACGCTGGAAACACTAGCCGGTGATGAGCGGTTCGTCCCGTTCTGTCAGGTGCCGCTGCAGGATCCGGACGCGGCCTGTGCCGAGCTGAACCGTTGTCTGGATGCCGGTCACGTTGGGGTGGAGATCGGCAACCACGTCGGCGACAAGGATCTCGACGACGCCGGGATCGTTGCCTTCCTCAAGCACTGCGCCGAGACCGGTACGCCGGTTCTCGTGCACCCGTGGGATATGCCGGGAGGGCCGAGACTCGACCGCTGGATGGCGCGCTGGCTGACCGGAATGCCCGCCGAGACGCATCTGTCGATCATCGCGATGATCCTGGGCGGGGCGTTCGACGTACTGCCGGAGTCGTTGCGGATCTGTTTCGCCCACGGGGGCGGGAGTTTCGCGTTCTGGCTCGGGCGGTTGGAGAACGCCTGGCATCGGCGTGGCGACATCGTGCGTGGTTGCTCAGAGCATCCACCCTCGCACTATCTGAATCGGTTCTTCGTCGACACAGTGGTGTTCGAATCAGCGCCTTTACGGCTACTTGTCGATACCTTGGGAGAAGACCGGGTACTGGTCGGCAGTGACTATCCCTATCCACTGGGTGAGCGACCGGTCGGGGAGGTGGTGCGGAAAGCCGGCTTCCTGACCGTGGAGCAGCAGCAGAAGCTGTTGTCGACGAACGCGAAGCGTTACCTCGGGAGGCCCTGAATGAGCGAGGACCGATCGGTTCTGACCCGCTCCGCCCGTGAGCCTGACGAAGAGCTCCGGTACGGCGACCACGCGGACCACGTGATCGACCACTGGCACGCGAAGAACCCGCGCCCGCTGGTTGTCTACATCCACGGTGGATTCTGGCGCCCGGAGTACGACCGCATGCACGCCCGCTCACT
Organism: Kribbella yunnanensis; assembly: GCF_039529655.1. Lineage (NCBI taxonomy): Bacteria > Bacillati > Actinomycetota > Actinomycetes > Propionibacteriales > Kribbellaceae > Kribbella > Kribbella yunnanensis. The sequence goes on from NZ_BAAANF010000010.1 coordinate 225,818, forward strand.
GGGCGCCGCTCTCGCCGACCTCGGCTGGCCGGTCGCCTCCCTCGAATACCGCCGCGTGCCCGGTGAACCCGACGTCACGACCTCAGACATCCGTACGGCGCTCGACCGGCTCCCGGACTTGGTCGACGTACAGTCCGGCTACGTGCTGGTCGGCCACTCCGCAGGCGGTCAGCTGGCGCTCTGGGCCGCCGCCACGCTCAACCCGGTCCGCCTGCGTGGCGTGGTCGCTCTAGCCCCGGTCGCCGACCTGCTCCTGGCTGACCAGCTGATGCTCGACAACGGCGCCGTACAGGACTTCATCGGTAGCGGTGTTCGCAACGACCTGGACCCGGTCCACCTCCCCGCCCCGATCGCCTCAGTGTCCATCCTGCACGGCGTCAACGACTCCGTCGTACCCCTCCAGGTAGCGGAGTCCTACTTCACCGCCCACCCCACCTCCCGCTTCAACCGAGTCCCAGACTGCGGCCACTACGAGCTGATAGACCCCGAAACAGACCCGTTCAACGACCTGACCACCGAACTGGCCCGCCTCACGACGTAGTGACCTGGTTGCTGGATAGGTTCGTTTTAGGACTAGTCCACAACTCGGGAGAATCTGAATGCGCAAGTTGATCGCTGCCCTCTGCCTTGGCGCTGCCGCCGTAGCCGTCGCCCCTGCCGCACCGGCTCTCGCGCAGGTGCAGGGAGCGCCGCAGCATCGCGGCCACTTCGTACTTGAGTCGGAGTGCATCCGCGAGGGCAACCGGATCCTGCAGACCAGCCCGCGGGCCGAGACCTACGAGTGCAGGCCGTTCGCGCTGGGCGGCTTCGACCTGTACGTGACCTACCGCTGACGTCAGCTCTTCGAACGCGCCGCCGGGTCTCCCGTGCGGCGCGTTTGTCAGTTCAGGCGCTTGGTGGCGGTGAGGAGGCCTTCGGAGGTGGGGAGGAGTGCGGAGACCAGGTCGTCGTCTTCCCGGACTGCGCGGATGAGGTCGCGCAGGGCGGTGGTCTCGGGGTCTCGGTGGGCCGGGTCGGGGACTCGGCCACCGGTGAGGATGCCTGCGAAGACGACGATGCCGCCGGGGCGCAGGAGACGGAGGGCCTCGTGCAGGTAGGCGGTGTTCTCGCGGCGGTCGGCGTCGCAGAAGACCAGGTCGTAGTGGCCGTCGGTGAGGCGGGTGACCACGTCCAGGGCCGCACCCGCGATCAGGCGGAAGCGGTTCGAGGTGATGCCGGCGTCCAGGAAGGTCTTGCGGGCCAGGCGCTGGTTCTCGGCGTCCAGATCGACCGTGGTCAGGGTGCCGTCGGTGCGCATGCCGCGGAGCAGGGCCAGGCCGGAGACGCCGGTGCCGGTGCCGATCTCGACGACGGCTTTGGCGCCGACGGTGGCGGCCAGCAGGCTGAGTGCGGTCGCCGAACCGGAGCCGATCGCGCCCACACCACTGTCCGCGGCGCTCGCCCGGGCACCGGTGACGACCTCGTCGTCTCCGATGTAGTCCTCGGCGTACGCCCAGGAGCTCGGGTCGATGCCGCTGGCGATGATGCCCTCCCGTGGGTCTGCGGGGTAATCCGCTGCTGCGCTGCTCATGCTGCCGAGAAGCCTAGCGGCACCGGGTCCGGTTTCCCCGCCTCCCGCGCGGAGATTGCGCAGAACTGCTCATTACAACAAGCCCGCAATCAGATATGATCGCCCTAGACAGGGCGGAGCTCTCCCCAGGACAGGAGGTACGGCGAGATGCGGCTAAGCGCGGATGACGTCGATGCCGGCTTCCTTGAAGACGGTCAGCTGGCTCTCGTCGGCCTGGGCGTCGGTGACCAGGGTGTCGATCTCGCTCAGTTCGCAGATCCGGGCGAAGGCGCGCTGGCCGAGTTTCGAGGAGTCGGCGACCACGACGACCTTGGCGGCCCGGCTGACGATCAGCTGGTTGATGTTCGCCTCGCCCTCGTGGTGGGCGGTGGCGCCGGTCTCGTCGATGCCGTCGACACCGATGAAGGCGATGTCCAGCGACAGGTCGGCGAGGATCCGGTGCGACAGCGGCCCGATCATCTCGTAGGACTGTGGCCGGGCGACGCCGCCGGTGAGCACCATCTTCACGTGCGGCCGGACGATCAGCTCGTTGGCGATGTTCAGCGCGTTGGTGACGAGGGTGAACGCGGGCTCGCCGTGCTCGGCGGACAGCTCCGGGCGGGTGGCCAGCGTGCGCGCCACCTCGGAGATCGTCGTGCCGCCGTTCATCCCGATCACCATGCCGCGCCGGACCAGCGTGGCCGCGGCCTGCGCGATCCGCTGCTTCTCGGACGCGAAACGCGCAGTCTTGTAGCGCAGCGGCAGGTCGTAGGACACCGCGTTGGCGACGGCGCCACCCCGGGTCCGGGTGAGGAGCTGCTGCTTGCCCAGGTGGTCGAGGTCGCGCCGAATCGTCGCCGCGGACACGTGCAACTGCTCGGCGAGTTCGTCGACGTCGATGGCGCCCTTCTCGGCGAGCGACTCGAGCAAGGTGTTGAGGCGTTCATAACGCTTCACCCTGGGCTCCTCCTTCACACAATCGGTCAGCCGGATGGCGGCCGGTTGGCACCATTCGATCACGTTCGAGCAGTTTCGACCATCAGAAGTGCGGAGACGACATGACCCAGACGCCCGATGAGAGCCCTTTCGTGACCGCTGAGATCGCCACCCAGCCTGCGCTTTGGCGCCAGGTCGGCAGCGGTTTCGCGCAGTACGGTGACGCGTTGCCGAAGGCCGGCCAGCGTGTCGCAGCGGTCGGTTGTGGCACCTCATGGTTCATGGCGATGGCGTACGCCGCCCTGCGTGAGGACCTCGGTCAGGGCGAGACGGACGCGTTCGCCGGTTCGGAATTCCCCAAGGACCGCCAGTACGACGTCGTGGTCGTGATCAGCCGGTCCGGTACGACGACCGAGGTGCTCGACCTGATCCGGTCGACCGACCTGCCGACCGTGGCGATCACCGCGACCCCGGGTTCGCCGATCGTCGAGCTGGCCGATCACGTGATCATGCTGGACTTCGCCGATGAGCAGTCCGTTGTTCAAACCCGGTTCGCGACCACCACGCTGGCGCTGTTGCGCGCATCCCTCGGCCAGGATCTCGAGCAGGCCGCTGCGGATGCGGAGACCGCTCTGAGCATCGACGTCGACGAACTGGCCAAGCTCGAGCAGGTCACGTATGTCGGGACCCGCTGGACCGTCGGCCTGGCCCACGAAGCGGCCCTGAAGCAGCGCGAGGCGGCCTCTGCGTGGACCGAGGCCTACCCGGCGATGGACTACCGGCACGGCCCGATCGCGATCGCGCAGCCCGGCCGTGGCGTGTGGATCTTCGGTGAGGCGCCGGTCGGCCTGCTCGACGATGTCGCCGCCACTGGCGCCATGATCGTGCACCACGCCGAGCTGGACCCGCTGGCCTCGCTGGTCGTCGCCCAGCGCGTGGCGGTTGCGAAGGCGCTCGCGCTCGGCCTGAACCCGGACCAGCCGCGCAGTCTGACCCGCTCGGTGATCTTGTCCTGAACAGTGCACGGATCTTCGCGGCCCGCCGTTGACCCAGGGTAGTCGAGTGATTACCTTGGGCGCCGTGGGCCGCCTTACCACCGAGTAGGCCGGTGGTGGACAGGCGGTTCAGCCGCCCGTTCCACCGAAGGAGTTGCCGTGCGCGCATTCCGCCGTCGTCCGCTGCAGATCTTCCTCGCCACGCTGTTCGCCGCCGCCGTACTGACCCCAACCACCGGGCATGCGGCCGCCAATCCGTACGAGCGCGGTCCCGACCCGACCAACGCCAGTATCGAAGCACCGCAAGGCCCGTTCGCCACCGCGACAGTGACCGTTCCGCCGTCCGGGGCGCGCGGTTTCGGCGGCGGCACGATCTACTACCCGACCAGCACCAGCGAAGGCACCTTTGGTGCGGTCGCCATCTCACCCGGTTTCACGGCGACTCAGTCGAGCGTTGCCTGGCTAGGACCACGGCTGGCCTCGCAGGGCTTCGTGATCATCACGATCGACACCCTGTCCCGCTTCGACTCACCGGCCAGCCGTGGTGACCAGTTGCTGGCAGCGCTGGACTACCTGACCACCAGCAGCTCGGTCCGGACGCGGATCGACGCGAGCCGCCTCGGCGCGATGGGGCACTCGATGGGCGGCGGGGGCTCTCTGGAGGCTGCCAAGGACCGGCCGGCACTCCAGGCCATCGTCCCGCTGGCCGGCTGGAACACCACGAAGAACTGGTCACAGGTCGCCGTGCCGACCCTGGTCGTCGGGGCCGAGAGCGACACCACCGCCCCGGTCAGCAGCCACTCCGAACCGTTCTACACCAGCCTGCCGGCCACCCTCGACAAGGCGTACCTGGAGCTGAACAACGCAAGTCACTCCGCTCCGACCTCGCCGAACACGACGGTCGCGAAGTACAGCATTTCCTGGCTGAAGCGCTTCGTCGACGACGACACCCGCTACGAGCAGTTCATCTGCCCCGGACCTGGGGCGAGCACAACTGTCGAGGAGTACCGCTCGACCTGCCCGTTCTGATCTGGCCCGGCCCGGCCGCACGAGGCGGCCGGGCCTTGCCGGCTAGAACCAGGCGTGGCTGGTGACCGCGTGCTTGAGCTGGGCCTCGCTCAACGGCGGCTGCGGCGACAGGTTGGGACCGCCCTTGCGGCCGTAGGTGTAGGCCATGACCGTGATTTCGTAGTGGTCCTTGGTGATCAGCGTGGCCGAGTTGGCCTTGCCGCCGCCGTCCACTGCGGGCTCCTCGCCACGTGTCGACACCAGGAAAGTCCCGTCCGGGCGCTCAGTACAGATGACCGCACGACGGGTGGCGCTCGCCGCGTCGACGCGGATCTCCTCGCAGCGCTCGGCCGGGGTGCCGCGGTAGGCGTCGAACATGGCACTGACGAGGAAGCCATCCCACAGGAAGTGCGCGATCTGGGCCTGCTTGCCGTCGTCGATGATCCGGCCGGTGCGCTTCTCGGCCTGGGTGATCTTGCCGGGGAAGATGTGGGCGAAGGCGCCGGGCAGGTTCGCGGCTTTGACCGGGATGTCGGCCTCCGCTGGTGGTGGGGGCAGGGGCTTGTCGCTTGGCTTGCCCTTGGGTGGGACCGCGGTCGCCTTCGTGCTGGTGACGGCGGGCGCCGGGGCGCCTGCTGGTGCGATCCCGTTGCCGCTGGTGCTGGTGGCGAGGGGCAGTGCGACGCCCACGATGCCGGCCACGCCGACGGCTGCGGCGAACGCCGTACCGATGGTGTGCAGCCGGTGTTTGGCCCGGCCGCGGGCGATGCCGCCGCGGACCAGTTCCGCGACGTCCACCTCGACGTCTGCCGTGGTGTCGTGGAACAGCGTCGTGACGCGGTCGTCAGCGGCTGTCTTGTCGTCGTACATGTCAGTCCTTCCCGATTCTCAGTGAGTCGTCGGCCAGCCCGCGGATCCGTTCGAGTGCGCGCATACTGCGGTTGCGCACCGCGCCCGGTGAGGCGCCCATCCGGTCGGCGACCTCGTCGACACTGAGGTCCTCGAGGTAGCGCAGTACCAGCACCACGCGGTCAGCAGACGGCAGCTCGGCCAGCAGTGCCCGGAGCGCCAGCCGGACGTCCGCCTTGGCCGCCGGATCGTCGACCAGTTGCTCCGGTACGTCGGCGTACGGCTTCTCGCCGCTGCTCCGAAGCCGCCTCCCGCCGAGGAACGTCCGAGTCAGCGTGGTCTGCGCATAGGCAGCTGGATTGTCGATCCGGCCGAACGGCCGTCGCCACCGTGCGTAGAGCTTGGCGAGCGTCTCCTGGACGAGGTCCTCCGCCTGGTGGTGACTACCGCACAGCAACCACGCCGAGCGGTAGAGCTGAGCAGCCCGCGCTTGCGCGAACTCCTCGAACTCCTGCTCCGTTGTCGACCCACTGCGATTCGGCATCGTTCTCCTCGGTTGGCGTCACCCCTTTCGATGCGATGCCGTCCCTGAATGTCACACCGATCCGGGTCAGTCGCAGTGGACGGCCGTGAAAAGCCCGATCACCGCGCTCGACGTGTCACCGCCGGGCAGCGGGTTGTACGACAACGTGGCGTGCGTGGAACCCGAGTGAGTCGAGTACGTCGTGTAGCCCAGAATCTGCCCGCTGTGTCCCTCGACGGAGGTCCCGCAGGGTAGTCGGAACCGCTGCAGACCCAGCCCGTACTCGAACAGGTCAGTTGCGGGGACATAGCGCCGCATCTCGGCCAGTGCGGCTTTGCTGGTCAGCCTCGCTGCGAAGAGCGCCTCGAAGAACCGGTTGACGTCAGCCGTCGTGGAGATCATCTCGCCGGCCGCCCAGTCCAGCGACGGGTTCATCAGCGTCGCGTCGACCAGCCTGCCGTCGACCGAGGCGTAACCGGGTGCATGCGGTGACGGCAGACCAGGCCGATCGCCGGGCAGGCTCGTCTGCGTCAACCGCAGCGGTCTCAGGATCCGTCTGCTGATCTCCGCGCCGTACGAGCGGCCGGTGACCCGCTCGATCAGCAATCCGGCCACGATGTAGTTCGTGTTCGAGTAGTGCCACCCGGCGCCGGGCTCGAAGTACGGCGGGTGACTGAATGCGACCTCCAGCAGCTCCGAAGGTTCGTAGTGCCGGAAGCGATCAGCACCCCGCCAGCGATTGGTCGACCACCCAGGATCGTGCGCGTAGTCGTAGATCCCGCTGGTGTGGTCGAGTACCTGCCGCACGGTGATGCGCTCACCGTTCGGCACGACGCCAGGCAGGTATCGCGCGATCGGATCGTCGAGCCGCACCCGTTTCTCGTCGACCAGTTGCAGGACCACCGTGGCCACGAAGGTCTTGGTCACGCTCCCGATCCGGAAATACGCCTGAGGGGCAACCGGTCCGGCAGATCCGGATTGCGCACCTACGCGCAGCACGGCGGTGGCGGCCCCGCCGGAATCGACGATCTGTTGCAGCTGAGGGGCAGGGAAAGTGGGGGAGACGGCCAGTACGGCGCTGGCCAGGAAGGCGGTGAGGTTCATGGCCAGAACGCTATGAAAATAAGGACTTTGGCGACATCCGGCTAACCCCCGAACCTCGCCGGGGGATAACCCCACCTGCCACGCCGAGTGCGGCGGCTGACACCAAGGTCCCCGCAATCACGAGCAGCATCGCGCGAGTTCCGAGCACCGGAATCAGCAGCCCGGCGGCAGCCTGGCCGAGAGCGGACGTGCCGACGCGCAGACTGGCCGCGGTGGTCCCGACGCGACCCTGCAGAGCGGCCGGGCTGTACTGCTGCCGTGCCGCGAACATGGCCGGCAGCAGCGGTCCTTCGATCGCACCCGTCAGCACCGCCAGCACCAGCAACACGGCGAATGAGCCTGCCAGCGGCCAGAACGCGAACGCGACACCGTAGGCGGCAGCCGCGGCCATCACGAGGTGCTCCGGCCGCCAGCGGGTCTGGAGGCGAGTCGACAACAACGCCGTACAGACGCTGCCCACTTCAAGGGCAGTCCACAGGTAGCCGGCCGCCGACCGTGGTGCGTGCAGCGTGGGCACATGCAGCGGCAATGCGATCAGCAACATGCCCATTGCACCCGCGAGCACCGTGGTGGTGATGGTGGAAGCGCGCAGCCGCGGTGTGCGGACCAGATGCCGCAACCCCGCGACCGCAGAGCTGAGCAACGGCTCCTGAGCACCTGCTGGCAGAGCCGGAAGGCGGGTGATCGCAACGATGCTCGCCATCGCTGTGACGGCAATGGCCACTCCCGCGACCTCGACCGACAGCGTGGCCGCCAGGGTCGCCGCTAGGGCAGGTCCCGCGATTGTCGCCGTACCGAAGCTCGCGGCCTCGAAGGAGTTGGCCCGCGGGAGCTGCTCCGCGGGCACCAGTCGCGGCAGCATGCTGGTGAAGCCACCGGACACCATCGGCAGCGTCGCTCCGGCGACCGCAGCCAGCGCAGGTGTCACCCAAGCCAGCGTGTGGCCCACTGCGGCGAGCAGCGCGATCATCACCACGACCAGCACGCCCTGGTTCGTGGCAAGCGCCGTACGGCGGTAGGGCGTCCGATCGAGCCATGCGCCGAGCAGCGGACCGGTCACGACCGCAGGCAACGCATACGCAGCTCCGGTCGCCCCAGCCAGTACGGCGCTGCCGGTGCGGTCCAGCACGAGTAACACCAGCGTGAACGCCACCATGTCGTCGCCGAGGCGAGCCAACGTGGCGGCGGTGAAGTAGGAGCGCATGTAACGCAAAGTATCCTGATACGCGTTACTCAAACAATCGCGTTACAGTGAGGCCTGTGGACACCCTGCTCACTCCTGATCGGCTGGTCTGCATCGCCGTCGACCTGGTCAACACGCGGACGGCCGAGCCCGAGCGGCTGACCTCGGTGGCAGCGCTGCACGACTTCCTCGTGGCACACGCCGAGCCCACGCCGATCGACGTGGACGAGCGCGACCTGGCCGAGGTCCGCGCGGTGCGTGAGCGGCTACGCCCGGTGTTCGGGGCGCCGGCGCCGGATGCCGCCCGGCTGCTGAACGACCTGCTGCGCGAGTACGCCGTACGGCCCTATCTGACCGAGCATGGCGAGACGCCGTGGCACCTGCATGTGTCGCAACCAGACGCGCGCTGGGCGGAGTGGCTGGCTGCCGGAGCGGCTCTGGCGCTGGCCGGTTTCGCGGCCGGGCATGGCTTCGGGGCGCTGTCAGTGTGTGCGGCGGGTGACTGTGAGCGAGTGTTCGTCAACGCTGCAGCCAAGCGACCACGCCGGTTCTGTACGCCGACCTGTTCGAGCCGGACCCGGGTCGCGTCGTACCGCGCCCGGCGGGCGTCCGGCGGCGCAGCCTAGGATCAGGGTGGGCAAGACTCAACCAGAACAGTCCCTGGCGCGTCTTGTTGAGTGAAGGCACTGGCCGGGAACTTTCCGGGTAGGGCACCGCGTTGAGCCGTCGTACCAGCATCTCAGGGTCGAACCCGGGTGTTCCCGACGTGCGCAGAGGACGGTGACCGAGGCACCATGGCCTTCACGCTCATTGCCGAGAGGACCCAGGGAGGCGTTGCGGTGAAGCCGCTCGACACCTCGGTGGCGCCCACGCGTCAGCCGGTGCCGGAGACGCTGCCGTCGTGGGACGAGATCGTCCGCACGCACTCCGCCCGGGTCTACCGGCTGGCCTACCGCCTGACCGGGAACAAGCACGACGCGGAGGACCTCACCCAGGAGGTCTTCGTCCGGGTCTTCCGGTCGCTGTCGTCGTACACCCCCGGCACCTTCGAGGGCTGGCTGTACCGGATCACTACCAACCTGTTCCTGGACGGTGCCCGCCGCAAGCAGCGGATCCGGTTCGACGGCCTGCCGGAGGACGCGCACGACCGGCTGCCGGCCAAGGGTGACGGCCCGGCGGACAAGCTCAACTCGGAGCTGTTCGACCACGACGTGCAGGGCGCCCTGGACTCGTTGCCGGAGGACTTCCGCGCCGCGGTGGTGCTCTGCGACATCGAGGGCATGACGTACGACGAGATCGCCGACGTGCTGGACGTGAAGCTCGGGACGGTCCGCAGCCGGATCCACCGCGGCCGCTCGATGTTGCGCAAGCATCTGGAGCACCGGGCCCCGCGGCCCGGTCAGACCCGGATCAGTGGTCCGTCCACGGACGGACTGCTCGGTGAGAGTTCCGGAGGTGAGTACCGGTGACCCTTCAGCACCCGATGGACAAGCTCAGTGCCGTCGTCGACGGCCAACTCGACCATGACTCGCGGGACAAGGTCCTGAGTCACCTGGTCGGCTGCGACACCTGCCGCGCCGAGGTGGACGCCCAGCGCCGGCTGAAGGCGCGGATGGCCGCCCTGGAGGCGCCGGAGCCGTCCACCGACCTGATGCAGCGGCTGATGGGTGTCTCCTCATTCGCCACCGAGCCGCGTGAAGAGGTCCGCCCGGTCCTGACACCGGTCCCGTCGCTCTTCCCACAGCGCTCCGCCTTCCCGGCGGCCCGCACCGGCGCCAGCCGCCCGGGGACGGGAACCCCCCGCACGACCCGCTCCCGCCGCCGTACCGGCGTGCTGGGTGCGGCCGGCTCCGCAGCCGCAGTGGCCTCATTGCTCGGTACGGCGTTCGTCGTCGGGGACCCGGCCCGGTCGGAGCAGCCGCCGTCGCTGCAGCCGCCGATGACCAGCTTCTCGTCCGATCACGCCAGCACCACGGGCGGGACGCCGTTCGCGGACCCGGTGGCCGTGCTCAACTCGTACAACGGGTCCGGATACGTCGGGTTCAGCTCGACGCTGCAGCCGGTGGCCCTGACCGGACGCTGATCCCGTGAGCCTCAACCGGCTCGCCGTCCTGGTCAGCACCGCCCTGATCGGTATCGGCCTGCCCTTGCCCGCCACCGCGGTCCCGGCGCTCGACCGCGAGGACTCGCCGCAGGCCGTCAGCTGGCTCGAGCGCGCCGCGGCGGCGCCGAACCGGGTTTCGTACCACGGCACCCAGATCATCACCGCCTGGGGACCGCAGGGCGCCAGCTCGGCGATGCTCGACATCGTGCACGCGGCGTCCCAGGGCTCGGAGATCAGTGTCATCGGCTCACCGTCCTCGCCGGGCGCCAAGGCCTTCGTGCAGCGCGCGACCAGCACCGAGGCGTCCATTGACGGCGGTCCACTCTCGCTACTGCAGGCGACGTACAAGCTGGTCTACAAGTGCTGCACCGACCTGATCGGGCGGACAGCAGTGCTGGTCGAGGCGCTCCGCGACGACCAGACTCTCGCTGCGCGGTTCTGGATCGACAAGGCGACCGGGCTGCTGCTGCAGCGGCAGCTGTTCGGTGTGGACGGCAAGACGATGGTCCGGGCGACCGTGTTCACCGAGCTCGAGATCGAGGACTCGCAGTTCATCAGGCACCTGCCGCCGATGACTCCGAACGGCGTGGAGCCGCTGGGACTCGGCAAGGTCGACAGCCTGCGTTCAGAGGGCTGGGTCTGCACACCGGAGCTCCCGGCCGCCCTCAAGCTGTACGACGTCCACCAGGACACCACCAACGACTCACTCCAGTTCTCGTACTCCGACGGTCTGTTCAACGTCTCGGTCTTTGAGCAGCGCGGCGCCCTCGACCCGGCCGCCGTGGCCGGCTTCACACCGACGCAGACACCCGGCGTCTACGTCCGCTACGGCATGCCGTCGTACGTCGTCTGGTCGTCCGGCGGGATCGTCTACACGCTGATCGGGGATGTGCCGCCGGACGCGCTCGGGAAGGTGATCGAGGCCTTCCCGCACGAGCTGCCGGTGCACCTGAGCACGGTGCAGCGGATCGGCAGCGGACTGGCCAAAATCGCGACGTGGCTCACGCCGATGGGTGCGCTTTCCCCCAAGCTGGGATAATCGAATGCGGATGGTTCTCCCGGCTACGCTCGGGAGTGGCTCCGGCCGACGTTCCCGACCACGAGTGAGGCGATCACGTGAGCACCAACGACGCCGAACCGAGCACCCCGGCTGCGCCCAGTGGCGCCCCGCTGACGGGCTTGACGCCGCCTGCGCCCGGGACCGGGACCACACCGCTCACATCCCCGCGCAGTGACTCGGCCTACCGCCAAACGGCCAGTACGCCGTCGCCTGCGCTCCCACAGCCTCCGCTGCAGCCGCCGGCCGCAGGTCAGCAGCCGATGCGGTCAGTCACGCAGCGCAGCTTCGGCGCGCAGGCGCCGACCTTCCGCCCGGTCTACCCGGGCCAGGCCTGGCCGACCGAGCGCCCCGGCTACCAGGGCCCTGTGCCTCCGCCGCCGCTGGACTGGCATCAGCAGCAGGCCCGCGCGTACACACCGGGGCAGCCGCCCAAGAAGCTCGACAACCGCGTCATGCTGATCGCCGCGATCGTTGCGCTCGTCATCGGCCTGCTGGCCGGGGGCGGTGCCGCCGTGACCGTGGTCGCGCTCAACGACGGCAACGGCCCGATCACCAAGCAGCCGGAGGTGCCGGTCGGGACCGGCACCGACCCGAAGATCCGCAGTGGCTCGGTCTCCGCGGTGGCCGGCAGTTTGCTGCCGAGCGTGGTCCAGCTCCGCGTCGAGGGTTCGGACAACTCGCAGTCGACCGGTTCGGGGTTCGTCATCGACAACGCCGGTCACGTGCTGACCAACAACCACGTGGTCGCGTCCGCCGCCAAGGGCGGTTCGATCCAGATCATCACCGAGAAGGGCAAGTCCCAGACCGCCCGCCTGGTCGGCCGCTCACCGGCGTACGACCTGGCCGTCGTACAGGTGATCGGGCTGGACGCGCCGTCGGTGCAGTTCGGCCGGTCGGACCTCGCGATCGTCGGGCAGGACGTGGTCGCGATCGGCTCACCGCTCGGGCTGGCCGGGACTGTCACGTCGGGCATCATCTCGGCGAAGAACCGGCCGGTGACGGCTGGGGACAGCACGGACCAGGCGTCGTACATCAACGCCCTGCAGACCGACGCGGCGATCAACCCGGGCAACTCGGGTGGTCCGCTGGTCGACATGAACGCGCGAGTGATCGGCGTGAACTCGGCGATCGCCGCCGTGCGTGGTGCGCAAGAGGGGCAGACCGGCAACATCGGGCTCGGGTTCGCGATCCCGATCGACCAGGCCCGCCGTACCGCGCAACAGCTGATCGCGAACGGCAGAGCGACGTACCCGGTGATCGGCGCGACCATCGACATGCAGTTCGAGGGTGGTGCCCGGGTCAGCTCGGTCGCCGCCGGATCCCCGGCCGCCCGGGCAGGGCTGCGGGTCGGCGATGTGATCACCGAAATTAACCAGCAGTTGGTCGACACCGCCGAGTCTTTGATCGTGGCGATCCGCACGCATCAGCCCGGCGAGAGCGTCCGCCTGGTCTACGAACGCAGCGGCCGGCCGCGCGAAGCGACCGTGACGCTCGGCCAGCAGATCGGCTGACACACGCTCAGGTACGCTGTGCCGGGGAACGAGAAGTGAGGTGAACGCATGTTCGGCATTGGGCCGCTCGAGCTGGTCGTGATCGCGATCGTCGCCGTACTCGTCTTCGGCCCGGAACGGCTGCCGGAGTTCGCGCGCACCGCCGGCAACCTGCTCCGCCAGGTCCGCCGGATGGTCTCCAACGCGCAGAACGACCTGCGCAGTGAGCTCGGTCCGGAGTTCGCCGACCTCGAGCTGCAGGACCTCAATCCGCGCAACTTCGTCCGCAAACACCTCCTCGAAGGTGGCGACGACTTCGACGACGACAAGCCCGTCTCCACGGACTTCGCCGACGCCCCCCAACGCCTCCCAGCCGGCGCCAAGCCCCCCTACGACCCCGAGTCCACCTGATCATCGCTGTGGCCTTGAACACGGCTCCTAGGTGAGGTGGCGGTAGGCGCGTTGCGCGGCTGACGATGCCGCGTCGACCCACTGGAGTTCCCAGACGTCGCTGTTGACGTTGAACTTCCGGTCGATGCCGACCCAGCGTCCGGTCATGGCCTTACCCATCGGGTCAACGACCAGCTGAATGGCGCCGTGATATTCGCGACCGCGGTAGTAGCCGTCAACGCTGGTGCGTTCTGACCAGGTGCCGGTCGCGACCGTTCCTCGCAATGTCAGCTCGAGTCGCAGGACCGAGTCGTTGCGGGCCGGCACATTCTCGCCGACGAGCCGATTGCCCTGCTGACGAAGAACCACGTAATGCTCGCAGGAGAGTTGGCTCTCGCGGCCGGTCGAGTAATAGAAGTACCGCGAGTGCCAGATGCCGCCCAGGTCGTGCTCGCCGGCCGGGCTGGGAGCCGACTCCTCCTCGGCGGCCGCGGCGATCCCCGGGGTGGCGGCGGCCAACGCAAGCGCTGCGGAGAGTTTGGTGAGCAGCCGACGGCGCCCAAGTCTGGGGTCCGCCTTGCTCAGCCACGCCGCAACGGTGCGCCCCAGGACCTCTGCGCTGGTGTTCTCCACCTCGTCCGCAGCACGCCGTACGGCGTCCTCGTCGGCAGCCGCGGAGAGCCCTGCCTTCAGGTTCACCAGTTGCGACGTGACACGATGGTTCGCGTCGGCTCCGCGGAAGTCGGCACAGTCGGCGACGAGATCGGCGATCGAGCAGTCGTACAACTCAGCCAACCGGGCCAGTACGTCGAGGGACGGCGCATAGCCGCTGGACGACGGCCACTGCTCCCAGTACGAGAAGTTCTTGAACGTCTTCGGATCCGAAGGCCAGCGCTCGCTCCACCGCTCCGCCGCCTCACGCTGGCTCCAGTCGTGGGCCATCCGAAGAGCGACTCGAAGGTTGACGGCGTACCGATCGGCGAACGCCGAGGCGATCTCCACCCAGGTGCGGTGCTGACCTCGCAGCTCAGCAGCCCACTGGCGCCGCTCTTGGCGCAAGCTCGTTCCACTCGTAACGCCCCGAGGCGGTGGATCTGTGGTCACCCTCCTCGTGGTGCCAGAAAAGCTCCCTGCGGCACGGGGAGGAGTGTCGCGAATGGTCACTGACTGTCTCGGTGGTTCCGCAGGGTCATTGGCAGCAGAGTTCTGGTGAGGTCAGGGCGGCAGGTGAGCTCGAGCGCGTAGCCGGTGCGCGGTTCTCTCCTGCCCTGTCGCCCTGGCCGTTCCACAACGGCGCAATCACCTACGGGGCAACGATGATCGACGAACTGACGTGGTGGCAGCTGCGGCCTGGCGATCGCGTCAAGCACTTCGAGTACGGCGCCGGGACGGTCGACGGCTCTGGACCGGTCTGGATCTACGTCACCTGGGACAATCCCGATGAACCGTTCAGTCATCACACGGCCGCGATCGCGCGCTACCTCACGCGATGCGGCGTGTCAGCGGACGGTAGGGCTGAGGCCAACTCGCTGGTCGGATCCTCCGACGGACAGGACGTATACGTCCACTGGACCACCCGGCCGGCCTGGGCCGAGCGTGGTCGCGACGCCAAGTAGGCCTATACGTCCTGTTCTTCGGCGGATGATGACCGCTCGTAGATGACGAGGGTGTCGGGGCCGGTGGCCAGTTTGTAGTTGTCCGGTTCGGTTCGTAGCAGGCGGAAGCCGGCTCGCTCGGCGGTACGGCGGGCTGCGCGGTTGGTGCTCGCGGTTTTGATCAGCAGTTGCCGGCCGCCGTACTCGTCGAAGAACCAGCGGGTTACCCGTTCGAGTGCTTCGACGATGATGCCGCGGCCCTGTGCGTCGGGGTGGAGCCAGTAGCCGAGCTCGGCAGTGCCGTTCTCGATCCGGAAGAGGGTGAGGTTGCCGAGGCCGAGATTGCTCTCGGCGTCGGCAACGCACCAGTTGTAGCGGGTGCCGGCGGTGCGTTGGTCGGCTAGGTCACGCAGCCAGAAGCGGGCGTCTTCGGCCGCGAAGGACTGCGGGATGAAGGGTAGGACGTGGGCGGTCGCCTGGTTGGTTCGTGCGGTGGTGATGCGGTCGACTTCGTCCTCGCGCCAGAGCCGCAGTTGGAGCCGCGGGGTGGTCAGGAGGGCGTCAGCGGCCGGCGGGGCTGAGGCCTAGCTGGCGGCCGAGGAGGCCTCGGGGTTTGCCGCCGAGTTTGTCGGCGATGGTCTTGAGGACCTGGGCGGCGGGGGTGTCGGGGTCGGCCATGGCAAGGGGTTGGCCGAGGTCGCCGCCGCTGCGGAGGCGTTCGTCGAGGGGGATCTCGCCGAGCAGTGGGATGGGGTAGCCGAGGCGGGCTGAGAGGGTTTCGGCGACTCGGGTGCCGCCGCCGGTGCCGAAGATCTCGATGCGGTGCTCGGGGCCGCAGTGCGGGCAGGGGAGGAAGGACATGTTCTCGATGACGCCGGCCACGCGCTGGTGGACCATCTGCGCCATCGTGCCGGCCCGCTCGGCCACCTCGGCGGCGGCTTCCTGCGGGGTGGTCACGACGATGACCTCGGCGCTGGTCAGCCGCTGGCCGACCGAGATCGCGATGTCGCCGGTGCCCGGCGGCAGGTCGAGGAGCAGGACGTCGAGGTCGCCCCAGTAGACGTCGGCGAGCATCTGCACGAGGGCGCGGTCCAGGATCGGGCCGCGCCAGGCGACCACCTGGTCGCGCTTCGGCTTCAGCATGCCGATCGAGATCACCTTCACGCCGTGCGCGGGCACCGGCATGATCATGTCGTCGACCGCGGTCGGCCGCTCGTCGGCGACACCGAACATGGCCGGGATCGAGTGGCCGTAGATGTCCGCGTCCAGTACGCCGACCGACAGGCCCTGGCGGGCCATCGCGACGGCGAGGTTCACGGTCACCGAGGACTTGCCGACGCCGCCCTTGCCGGAGGCGATCGCGAACACCTTGGTCAGCGAGTCGGCCCGGGAGAACGGGATCTCCTTCTCGGCCACGCCACCGCGCAGCTGCGTCTGCAGCGCACTCCGCTGCTCGGCCGACATCACGCCGAGGTCGATCTCGACCCCGGTGACGCCCTCGAGCTTGCTCACCGCGGCCGTCGTGTCGCGCCGCAGCGTGTCCTTCATCGGACAGCCGGCGACCGTCAGCAGGATCCGGACCGCGACCACGCCGTCCTCGCGCACGACGACGGACTCGACCATGCCCAGATCGGTGATCGGTTTCTTGATCTCCGGATCGAGCACGCCACCGAGAGCTTCGGTCACCTGATCAGCAGTGGGAGCCATACCCCCAAGGCTACGTGCTCGACGGAAACCCGCGGACCACGGTCCCTGTGACCTAGGTCCGGCAAGGCGACCCTTAGTTCAGCCCTGCCGGAAGGGCTGGCAACGTTGTCAGCACCCCGTTACCGTGAGGCCTCAAGGATCCGCCCGTCCTCGAGGAGATCGCATGAGACTCCGACCCTCCCGTCAGACCACCCTCAGCCTGCTCGCGGCCCTCGCCGTCGCGGGTGTCGCCGGGCTCGCCACCACCGCGATGGCCCAACCCGCCGTACCGCGAACCACCGTGATCAACGCGACCGATGTCGACGGCGACGCGTTACCGCACGACTGGGAACGCAATGGGTACGACGCCAATGGTGACGGCATCGTCGATGTCGACCTACCGGCCATGGGCGCGAGCCCGGACCAGAAGGACCTCTTCGTGGAGGTCGACCACATGGCCGGCTTTCTCGGACCGATCAAGGCGTTCGACCGAGCTGTCGAGGTCTACGCGAACGCGCCGGTGTCGAACCCGAACGGCAGCACCGGTATCCGGCTGCACGTCGACCTCGGTCCGGCCGGCGGTACGAAGTACAACCTCGGCGGTGGGAACGAGGTGCCCTACGCCGCGAGCCTCGACACGTCGCAGGTGTTCGCAACCAAGGCCACTCACCAGACCGCGGCCCGAGCAGCGGTCTTCCACTACTTCCTCTACATGGACCGCTACAACAACGGCTGCGGTGGCTACGCCTTCGGAATACCAGGGGATCTGGCCGTCGTGGCGATGAGCCCGGTCTGCACCAACCCGACCGAGAACACCTGGACCGGCGTCTTCATCCACGAGTTCGGACACCTGCTCGGGTTGCATCACGGCGGCCAGGACGCCACCAACTTCAAACCGAACTACCTGAGCGTGATGAACTACGCCTTCAGTAACCGCGGCGTACTGCGCTCTGACGGAAGCAGCCCGTACTTCGGCTACCAGGAGTCCGCGCTGCCGCCCTTGAACGAAACCAGCCTGTCCGAACCGCGCGGTCTCGGCACACCGTCAGCCGACGAGTGGCGCACGATCTACGAGTGCCCGAGCGGAACCCAGACCACCAGCGGACCGGCCGGCCAGCCGATCGACTGGAACTGCGACGGCGACACCACCGACACCGCCGCCCAGGTCGACCTCAACAACGACGGCCAACTCACCCAGCTCAACAGCTACGCCGACTGGTACGCCCTGAAGTTCGGCGGTGGCGCGGTCGGCGACCCGGTCGGAACCGCGCCGCGAGCGATTCAGAGGCCGGGAGCGCCGTAAACGGGGAACCAGCGCGCGAGGTCGGATTCGAGCCGCAGATCGGTCCCGAGCAGGGACTTGATCTGCAGCTCGGATGCGTTGTCCCGACGATCCGCGCCGACCGGGACGAACGGGTACCAGGAGCCGCGTTTGTAGAGGTAGACCAGCCCGAGTGACTTCGACCCATTGCTGAAGTTCACCAGAGTGCACAGCAGCGAGGGCCCGAAACCCGCGTCGACGAGAGACGTGTTCACCCCGTGCAGGTCGGTGACGAGGCCCTCGAGGTTGTCCGGTGTGGTCTCGCGGACCAGCCAGGTGAAGCCGTAGGAGTCCGTGACGGACGAGAACTTACCGTTGTCGAGGGCAAGTAACTTGTCGACCTCCGCACGCAACGCGGTGAACCCACCGCCCTCCGCCGACTTGAAGCAGACCGAACCCACACCGGTCGCGTGATACCCGCCGGCCGTCTCCAGAGTGATCGCGGCCGACGGCAATGAGAACAGCTGGTCGAGATTTGGCGGCACCGCTTTGCTGCGCCCGAGCAAGATATCGAGGAAACCCATGGCCCTAAGCCTGCTCGCCCAGCTCGCGAGACAGTGCACCGAGCTTGTCGAGGCGTGTCTCCAGCGGTGGGTGGGTCGAGAACAGCGACGACAGCGAGACGCCCTTGCCGGAGATCGCCGGGGCGAAGAAGAACGCGTTGAACGCCTCCGCCTGGCGCAGGTCGCGCGACGGTATTCGCGCGATGTCCCCACTGATCTTCGTCAACGCCGAAGCCAAGGCTGATGGACGACCGGTCAGTATGGCGCCCGCCCGATCTGCGGCCAGTTCGCGGTACCGCGAGAGCGCGCGGGTCAGCAGGAACGAGATCGCGTAGACCGCGGCCGAGATCGCGACGATGGTCAGCACGATGACGGCCGTGTTCTGGTCACGCCGCCCACCGAGCCCGCTGTAGAGCCCGAAGCGGGTGATCAATCCAGCCAGTACGCCGAGGAACGACGCGACCGTCATCACCGCCACATCGCGGTGCGCGACGTGGGACAGCTCGTGCGAGAGCACGCCCTCGAGCTCATCGGCATCGAGCCGGCGCATGATCCCGGTCGTCACGCAGACCACCGCGTTCTTCGGATTCCGCCCGGTGGCGAACGCATTCGGCAGGTCGACATCGGCGATCGCGATCCGCGGCTTCGGCATGTCCGCCAATGCGCACAGCCGGTCGATCGCGCCGTGCAGTTGCGGTGCCTCTTCCGGCGTGACGATCTTGCCGCCCATCGCGTAGAGCGCGATCTTGTCGGAGAAGAAGTACTGCACGAACAGCGCGCCACCGGCGATCACGATCGCGATCACCGCGCTGTCGGTCACCGCGATCAGGGCCGCGATGAAGCCGACGTACAGCAGCCCCAGCAGGAAGCTCGTCACGAGCATCCGGCGGTTCAGCTTCTTGTCGGGAGCGAATCTGGTCTTCATCGGCGGCACCCTTTCTCACCTGCCACCGAGATTAGCGCGGCCCCAAAGGCGCTTCGCGGTCCAGCTCCGCGAGCAGGGACTTCAGTTCGGAACGCAGGAAGTCGCGGGTGGCGACCTCGCCGACGGCCATCCGCAGCGACGCCATCTCGCGGGCCAGGAACTCCATGTCGGCGCGGGTCCGGGTGTCGATGTCGCGATCACGCTCGTACTGGACGCGGTCGCGGGCCTCCTGCCGGTTCTGGGCGAGCAGGATCAGCGGAGCGGCGTACGACGCCTGCAGGCTGAGCGCGAGGGTCAGGAAGATGAACGGATAGGTGTCGAACCGCAGACCCTCCGGCGCGAAGATGTTCCAGACCACCCAGAACACGATCGTCGCGGTCATGTAGACCAGGAACTGCCCGGTGCCGAGGAACCGCGCGATCCGCTCCGACAACCGCCCGAACGCATCGGCGTCGTACACGGGGACGAACGTCCGCCGCCAGTCCTTCGGTATGTCCAGCCGAGCAGTGGTGGTGCGAGGCGTACTGCGGTCGTCACGAGGCATCGTGGTCCACCTCCTGCGTTTGGTCGGATTCGCGCCAGTCGTCGGGCAGCAGATGGTCCAGTACGTCGTCCACGGTGACCGCGCCGAGCAGTCGCCCCTCGTCGTCGAGCACCGGCGCCGCCACGAGGTTGTACGTCGCCAGGTACTTGCTGACCGCGGTCAGGCTGTCATCCGGCCGCAGTCCGTCCAGGTCGGTGTCCAGAGCGGCGGACACGAGCTCTGAGGGCGGTTCGCGGAGCAGACGCTGGATGTGGCCGACTCCGATGAACCGTCCGGTCGGAGTCTCCAGTGGTGGCCGGCAGACGTAGATCATCGCGGCCAGTGCCGGACTGAGCTCGGCGTTGCGGACGTGGGCCAATGCGTCGGCCACTGTCGCGTCCACGGGCAGGATGACTGGCTCTGACGTCATCAGACCACCAGCAGTGCGCTCCTCGTAGGTGAGCAGCCGCCGTACGTCCTCGGCCTCGTCCGGCTCCATCAGCGTCAGCAGCCGCTCTGCGGTCTCTGTCGGCAGCTCGGCGATCAGGTCGGCCGCATCGTCCGGTGACATCTCCTCCAGCACGTCAGCAGCGCGCTCGGTGTCCAGACCGGCCAAGATCTCGACCTGGTCGTCGTCTGGCAGTTCCTCGAGTACGTCGGCAAGCCGCTCGTCGTTGAGTGCCGCAGCGATCTCCTTGCGCCGCTTGGGCGACAGGTCATGCAGTACGGCGGCCAGGTCGGCAGCACGCATCGAGTCGAACGCAGCCAGGATGTGCGTAGCCCCCTGACCCTCCTCGACGTGAGCGAACCCGCTCACCTCGGACCAGTCGAGTACATGCGACTGACCGCGGCGCCGGAACCGCTTGCTGCCTTCGCGGACCGCCACCTTCGACAGCACCCAGTCCTTGGTCCGCCACTGCTCCATGGCCATGTCGAAGACCACACCGGTCGTCTCGGTCTCCCGAACGGTGACAGTGCGGTCCAGCATCTCGCCCAGCACCAGGATCTCGGTCGCGCGCTGTTCGAAGCGCCGCATGTTCACCAGACCGGTCGTGATCACGTGTCCGACGTCGACCGAGGTCACCCGCGTCATCGGCACGAAGATGCGCCGCCGGGCGAACACCTCCACCACCAGCCCGAGCACCCGCGGCGGCTGCGTCCCCTGCCGCAGCATCGCGACCACATCCCGCACCTTGCCGACCTGGTCGCCATTCGGGTCATAAACAGGCAGACCAGCCAGCCGTGCGACATAAACACGCGTAGGCCCACTCATGTTCGAAGGCTAACCCGCAGCGCCTCAGCTCAACTTGCGACGCCGACGGACGCGCCGGTGCAGCGTGATCGGCTTAGGACCGCGCGTGGTGGCCGGAGTCCCAGCCGGTGTCTCGTACGGCGAGGCTCCGTCGAAGCCGGTGATCTCCCCAGTGGGCTCCAACACCAGCAGGTCCGCCTCAGAGCGCCACCGCTCGAGCTGAGTGTCCAGTCCGGCCGCATTGAGCCGCTCAGTCCGCAGCACCAACGCGGCAGCCGTCCACTCCTCGGTCCCCGGCTGCAACCGCCGTACGGTCGCCTTCCAGCTAGCCAGCCGGGTCGTGGCGGGCTTAGCCGGTACGACGACCTCCGCCGTCCCCGCCGCGGCCAACCCCGGCAACGGCTGCTCCGCACTACCGTCAGCATCCGCCAGTACGACGTACTGGCCGTCCACCGTGGCGAACCACGCCGGTGCAGGCCGCCTGCCGTCCCAGGCCAGCCAAACGAGCCCAGCCTTCTTCATGACAGTGGCGATCTCTGTCACAGCGTCCTCGCGAGTCACCGCACCAGAGTGTCACAGTGAGCGATGTCACCGGGCACGCTGCGGACGTTTCGCCGTACGCTGCCGGTGACCGGTGAGTAACCAAGGAGGTCGGCACATGTCTGAACAGGTCCTGCGGAGCAGAAGGTCGTGTCTGGCCACCCCGGGGTCGAACCCGCGGTTCCTGGCCAAGGCGAAGGGACTGGATGCCGACCAGGTGTTCCTCGACCTGGAGGATTCGGTCGCGCCGATCGCCAAGGTGGACGCCCGCAAGAACATCGTGGCGGCGCTGAACGAGGGCGGTTGGGGTAACAAGGTCCGCGTGGTCCGGGTGAACGACTGGACCACCGAGTGGACCTACGCGGACGTGATCGAGGTCGTCGGCGGCGCCGGGGCGAACCTGGACTGCATCATGCTGCCGAAGGTGCAGACCGCCGAGCAGGTGGTCGCTCTGGACCTGCTGCTCACGCAGATCGAGAAGGTGCACGGCTACGAGCCGGGCAAGATCGGTATCGAGGCGCAGATCGAGAACGCCCTCGGCCTGACCAACGTGAACGCGATCGCGGACGCATCACCGCGGGTCGAGACGATCATTTTCGGCCCGGCCGACTTCATGGCCTCGATCAACATGAAGTCGCTCGTGGTCGGTGAGCAGCCGCCCGGGTACGACGTCGGCGACGCCTACCACTACATCCTGATGCAGATCCTGATGGCGGCACGCGCCTACGGCAAGCAGGCCATCGACGGTCCGTACCTGCAGATCAAGGACGTCGACGGGTTCCGCCGGGTCGCCGGCCGCTCGGCCGCGCTCGGTTTCGACGGCAAGTGGGTGCTGCACCCGGACCAGATCGCCGCCGCGAACGAGGTCTACTCGCCGCGCCAGGAGGACTACGACCACTCCGAGAACATCCTCGACGCCTACGACCACTACACCTCGGCCGCTGGTGGCGCTCGCGGTGCGGTGATGCTCGGCGACGAGATGATCGACGAGGCCTCCCGCAAGATGGCCCTCGTCATCTCCGCCAAGGGCCGCGCAGCCGGCATGACCCGCACGCAGGTCTGGAAGCCCGAAGACTAGACCTGCGCCATCAGCGCCAGCAGGTGACCATCGGGGTCGGGGAAGAACGCCATCCATTCCTCGACCCCGTTGTCGTGTTTGTGGATCAGGTGCGGGGCGCTCTCGAACTCCACGCCGCGCGCCAGCAGTTCGTCGTACGCCGATTGGATGTCGTCGACCCGGAAGTAGAGCACCGACGGCTCGGCGGCGGTCTCCTCGCTCGCGCTCAGGAACAGCCGGGTGCCGCCGCAGTCGAAGAAGGCGAGATCGCCGAACGTGTAGAGATGCGGGAGGCCGAGGACTTCGCCGTACCAGTGCACGGCGGTCGGGATGTCGCTCACCGGGCGCGAGATCTGCCCGATGACGCCTAGCTGAAGTGCCATGTCGGAGACTCCTTGTCGCGAGGCGCGCAATGCGCTGCCAACCGGTACACCGCGCCAGCTGCGCAGCTCGGCCCGGCGAGCGAGGCCGAGCTTCTGCAGTGCGTTGGCCACGTGGAACTTGACCGCGTCGACGCTGATGCCGCGGCGGGTGGCGATCTCCCGGTTCGACATCCCGTGCCGGACCGCGTCCACCACCCGCCACTCGGCAGGAGTCAGTACGTCGGGGTGTCGCGGGCGGCCACGTTTGCTGGTCACACCCTCAAGCTAGCCCCGGAACTACCCGAATTACCCTCCCCTGAGCGATCAGCCCAGGGTGAGGACCTTGTGGATCCGGATCGGGCGGACCGGCGGGCCGTCCTGGTCGGGGTCGGCGATACCGGCCTTGACCATCCGGTCGAACGTCGGCATGCCGGCGATCACCTGGCCGAGCACGGTGTAGTTCGGCGAGATCTTGGCGAACGAGTGCACGACGAAGAATTCGCTGCCGTTCGTCCCCGGTCCCTGGTTGCCGTAGGCAACGGTTCCGCGCGGGTAGGTCTCCTTGCCGGTGACCTCGTCGGCGAACTTGTACCCCGGACCGCCCTCCTCCTGGCGGTAGATGTCACCGCACTGCAGGACGCCGAGGCGGGCCGAGTTGGTCAGCCGGAAGCACTGGGTGAAGTCGTAGAACCGGCTCCGCACCAGGTGCGCGAAGTTGTGCACTCCGCACGGTGCGTTCGCCCGGTCCATCCGGACCACGAACGAGCCGTAGTTGGTGAAGAAAAGCACGTCGACGGTGCCGTGCGCCTTGGCGGTGGCGCGTGGGATCCGGACCGGCTTGGCGGCCGGGTTCTCCGGCGTCGGGGTGAACTCGCACTGAACAGTTGGCTTCGGGCGGGTAAGTGGTGCTGCCGAAGCGGTGGTGGTGAACGTCGTGGCTAGCAGGGTGGCCGCGATCACAGCGGCAAACGTTCGCTTCATGAGCACACGGTAATACTCCGGCAAGGATTCAGGCGTGGACTCGATCTGATCGCCGTGGCCGCCTAAGGTAAGGCGGTCCGCTGCGGAAGGTGTGTTTGTGAACGGCGAGGTACTGGCAGGGCGCTACCGGTTACTCACCCTGTTGGGTCGAGGTGGCGCAGGTGAGGTCTGGCAGGGCGAGGACCTCGTTCTGGACCGGCAGGTGGCGGTCAAACTGCTCCGGAGTCTCGACGGCGACCCCATGGACGCGGTGGCGCGGTTCCAGGCCGAGGCGCAGGCGGCAGCCCGCCTGATGCATCCGAACGTCGTCGCGACGTACGACGTCGGTGCGGCCGACGACCGCGTCTTCCTGGTGATGGAGCTGGTCTCCGGACCGGACCTGGCCCAGCTGATGCGTACGGCGGGGCTGCCGAGCGCGAAGCTGGTTGCGGACATCGCTGTCCAGGGTGCACGCGCACTGGACGCCGCCCACGCGGCCGGCATCGTGCACCGCGACGTGAAGCCGGGGAACCTGCTGCTGGCGCCGGACGGCACCCTGAAGATGACCGACTTCGGTATCGCCAAGCGGGCGGGTAACGAGACCACCGGGCTCGGAGTCCTGCTCGGCACCGCGTCGTACGTGTCCCCGGAGCAGGTGCGCGGCGGAGCGGCCACACCGGCCAGCGACTGGTACTCACTCGGCTGCGTCCTCTACGAACTGCTCGCCGGTACGCCGCCCTTCACCGGAGCGACCGTGGAAACGGTCATGCGGCAGCACCTGGAGTCGCCGCCGGCGCCGATCATGCGCAACGACGTCACACCGGAGCTGGCGGCCCTGGTGATGCGACTGCTCGCCAAGAACCCCGCAGACCGCCCAGCCTCAGCCACTGAGGTCACAGCCCTTCTGAGCTCCACCGCAAACAACCAGACGCAAGCAATCGCCCTCCCACCAGTCAGCAACAGCACCCAGGTGCTGCCGTTGCCGGCCGCCGCAGCTGTGGTCGGGGGGAATTGGGAGGAGTCGGAGCCTGCCCCCGATGAGAGCGAGCCAGCCCCTCGTCGCAAGCGCTCGTTCCCGTTTGCTCAGGTGATTGCGGCGGTGGCTGTCGTCGCGGCTGCTGCTGTTGGTGTGGCGTTGCTGCAGGAGGGTGTGAAGGGTGACCCGTCCGCTCAGGCCGGTGGGACGCCGTCGGCGCCTGCCGCCAAGGTGACTGCGTCGGCCAAGCCGAAGCCCACTGCGACGCCCACACCGACCCCGACGCCCACGAAGACGCCGTCGAAGACACCGACCAAGAAGCCGACGAAGAAGCCGGACCAGTACCCGCACGTTGTCGCGCAGCTGCGGCAGCTGGCGAACAAGGTCCGCGCGAGCGGCCAGAACCAGCAGCAGTGGCCCGGTCAGAACCAGCCGAAGAGCAAGGCGCCCGGCCTGGCTGCGCGCGACCTGGAGCAGGCGGCCGAGCAGCTGTCCCGTGGTGACGTCGACGCGGCCCGGAACAACTACGACGACGCCAAGGAGCGCCTGGTCAACGCGCAGCGGGAGCACCGCTGGCAGCCGACCGCCGAGATCTACATCGGCTTCGCCCAGCTCGACCGCACCATGCCCCAAGGCGACGGCGACGGGGACGAGTGAGGTAGGCGACGCTCAACGGGTGGCCGGTGTCACAGCGGGTGTCGGCGCTGTGCCGGGATGCTGAAAGCCGCAATACTCACGGGTAAGGACTGACGCGAGGAGCCGGCGTAATGAGCAGACTGCAGCAGACGGAAGGGCTGACCGATATTCAGGAGGAGATCCTGAAGACGGTCCGCGCGTTCGTCGAGTCGGAGATCCTCCCGGTCGCCACCGAGCTGGAACACAAGGACGAGTACCCGACGAAGATCGTCGAGGGGCTCAAGGAGCTCGGCCTGTTCGGCCTGATGATCCCCGAGGAGTACGGCGGTCTGGGCGAGTCGCTGCTCACCTACGCGCTGTGTGTCGAGGAGATCGCGCGCGGCTGGATGAGCGTGTCCGGCATCATCAACACACACTTCATCGTCGCGTACATGCTGCTCCAGCACGGGACCGACGAGCAGAAGCAGAAGTACCTGCCGCGGATGGCGACCGGCGACGTGCGGGGCGCGTTCTCGATGTCCGAGCCGGGCTGTGGCTCCGACGTCGCCGCGATCAAGACCAAGGCCGTCCGCACTGAGTCGGCTGAAGGGGCAGACCTCTACACGATCAACGGCCAGAAGATGTGGCTGACGAACGGCGGCTCGTCGAATCTGGTCGCGGTTCTCACCAAGACCGATGAAGGCCAGGACTCGGTCTACAAGAACATGACCACGTTCCTGATCGAGAAGGAGCCGGGCTTCGGCGAGGTCGACAAGGGCCTCACGGTGCCGGGCAAGATCGAGAAGATGGGCTACAAGGGCGTCGACACGACCGAGCTGATCTTCGACGGCTACTCGATCGGCGCGGACCAGATCCTGGGTGGCGTTCCTGGCAAGGGCTTCTACCAGATGATGGACGGCGTCGAGGTCGGCCGCGTGAACGTCGCCGCCCGCGGTTGCGGCGTGGCCCGGCGTGCGTTCGAGCTGGGCATCGCCTACGCGCAGCAGCGGGAGACGTTCGGCAAGAAGATCGCCGACCACCAGGCGGTGCTGTTCCGGCTGGCCGACATGGCGGTCAAGGTCGAGGCTGCGCACGAGCTGATGGTGAAGGCGGCCCGCAAGAAGGACAGCGGCTCCCGCAACGACTTCGAGGCCGGTGTCGCGAAGTACCTGGCCAGCGAGTACTGCTCACAGGTGGTGGAGGACTCGTTCCGCATCCACGGCGGCTATGGCTTCTCCAAGGAGTACGAGATCGAGCGGCTCTACCGGGAGGCGCCGATGCTGCTGATCGGTGAAGGCACGGCTGACATCCAGCGGATGATCATCGGCCGCCGGTTGCTCGAGGACTACAAGCTCTAGTTGAGTCGCTCCGGGTCCTGCAGGAAGCCACCGGTCAGCACGGCCTTCCCTAGCAGAGTCAGGTCGTGTTGAACGGCCTGACCGGCTCGACGAGTGGTGATCAGGCCGGCGTCACGCAGGATGCCGGCCTGGCGGCTCGCACCGGCCAGGGAGATCTGGCAGCGCTCGGCCAGCACAGTCGTGGTGCAGCCGCCGGCAATAGCCTCCAGCGCGGCCGCTCTCGTCGTACCGAGTAGGGCTGCCAGTGGTTGGGAGCGGCTCTCGGTCGTAATCCGCCGCAGTGTCCCAGGAATGTGCTGCACCGGATAGACCAGTACTGGCTGCAGTTCTGGGTCATGCAGTTTGGTCGGAGTCATCCAGCAGAAGACCGCTGGCTGCAGTCGGAGGCCACGGCCGTCCAGATAGACGTCCCGGTCCGCGAAGCCAGAGATCTCCAGCACTGGTGAGTTCCAGCGCACAGACGGGTGCAGGCGACCCAGTAGCTGCTCAACCCCGGCCCCAGACAGGTGACCGACCTGCTGCTGATGGTCCGCCCTGACCAGCGCCCGGATAGAGGCCCAGTACGGCGCTATGGCCTGCTGGTGGTAGTTCCGCAGCGCCTGGCCGAGGCCGTGGATGGCGTTGGCCCGGCCGGACGCCAGGTCTCGGGTCCACGTGGTCCGTGGCCGGCGTACTGCGAGCAGCTCGAGCTCTTCCCGCAGACGGGTCGGTGAGGTGGACATGACGCGCTCGACGCCACTCTCGAAGCTGGTGGTCGGCTCGGCCGGAGTCAGGAAGTCGGGGGAGTAGCCGTGCGGAGGCGCCAACTGGAGGAGACCGGCGGCAGACCGCGGCAGGACCCGGCGCGCACGCTCGCGCCAGGTGCCGTAGTGGGCCATCCCGTCCCGCCCCTGCAGCTGGTGCAGGCTGAGCAGGACCTCCCACATGGGATCCGGCTCATCGGCGAGCGTCGTCCGCACCATGTCCTGGCCGGTGAAGTGAATGCGCAACAAGGCGACCGCCTCCCCCTTTCTACACCGCCTCATAGTGCAGATCAGCCCCTGTCACAACCCTGTCAACGAGCGCACTGTCCCCTCCCAGCGGTACCGTTTGTGCACCTGGGAGTGGGAGGCCGATGACTGAGCGTGGTGGGGGTGGGGCGGTCGAGGTCCGGCTGCTCGGTGCCGTGTCGGTGCGGATCGACGGTCGTCTGGTGGAGCTGGGCGGTGACCGCGTCCGGGCGCTGCTGGCCGTCCTGGCGCTGGCCCGGGGTGAAGCGGTCAGTACGCCGGTGCTGGCGGAGCGGATCTGGGGTGACGAGCCACCGGCCAATATCGGGCCGAGCCTGCACACGCTGATGACGCGGTTGCGCCGGGCGATCGGCGCCGACCTGGTCGCGACCGGTCCGGCCGGCTACAGCTTGCGGCTGGCTGCCGAGCAGGTCGACGTGCACCGGTTCACCTGCCTCCTGCGCACTGCTGCCCAGACCGACGATCCGACAGTCGAGTACGACGCTGTCCTGGCAGCGCTGGCGCTGTGGGGTGGCAGACCGTTCGACGGCGCCCGGTCCGGCTGGTTGGACGACTTCGAGGCGCCGCGACTCGTTGAGCAGTATCTGGCGGCTGTTGAGCGCCGAGCCGATCTACGTGTCGAGGACCGAGACTATGGCGAGGTTCTGGCCCTGCTGCGAGAGCTGGCGGCGGCCAATCCGCTCCGCGAGTCCCTGTGGCTGCGACTGCTTCGGCTGCTGGCCAGAGCGGGCCGCACTGCCGAGGCACTCGAGCTCTACGAGTCAGTCCGGCTGAGCATCGCGGACGAGCTCGGCGTGGACCCAGGTGCCGAGCTGCGCGCGCTGTACGCCGAGCTGCTGACCGGTGCGCCGGAAGAGGCCGAGGTGCCGCGCAACGTCGTACCGCGTCAGCTCCCGGCCGATCTGCCAACCTTCACTGGTCGGCGCAGCGCACTGACGTTCCTGGACGACGTGCTCGCCGCAGGCGGGTCCGAGCAGTCCGCAGTGATCGTTGCGATCGACGGGACCGGAGGCGCGGGGAAGACCGCGCTGGCGGTCCACTGGGCGCATCACGCCCGCACAAACTTCCCAGACGGCCAGCTGTACCTCAATCTGCGCGGCTACAGCGCAGGCGGTCTGGTCGAGCCGCACGACGCCTTGCAGTCGCTGCTGCTCGGTCTTGGCGTGCAGAACGATCAGATCCCCGGCGCTCTGGAGGCACGGTCGGCGCTGCTGCGCACACTGCTCGCCGAGAAGCAGCTGTTGCTCGTACTCGACAACGCGCGCAACGTGGCACAGGTCCGTCCGTTGCTGCCAGGCGCCGGTGGATTCGTCATCGTGACAAGCCGAAACCAGCTCCGCGGTCTGGTCGCGCGAGAAGGCGCCCGCCGCCTCAGCCTCGGCCAGATGAGCCCAGAGGAGTCCACCGAGCTACTGGCGCGCGTGGTCTCCGGTCGTCCGTACGACGTCGCCCAGCTGGCCGGGTTCGCGGAGCTGTGCGGGCGGTTGCCGCTTGCCCTGGTTGTCGGTGCGGAGCGGGCGAGCCGCAGCCGGAGCGCTGACATCACCAAGCAACTGGCTGATGCCGGTGATCGCTTGAGCGCGCTGGAGATCGGTGACGACGAGTTGAGCAGTGTCCGGGCCGTGCTGTCCTGGTCGTACCAGGCGCTGCCGTCCGATGCGGCCCGGCTGTTCCGGATGCTCGGTGTCTATCCAGGAGCCGTTTTCGAACCACCCGCGGTAGCTGCGCTGGCCGGACTCGACGAGGTGGAGGTCGACCACCTGCTCGACGTACTGGTCGAGGCGAATCTCCTGGAGCAGGCGTCCACCTCGTCGTACCAGCTGCATGATTTGGTCCGGCTGTACGCCGCCGGCCTCGAAGAGCCGTCGGAAAGCCAGCAGGCACTGGCCCGCCTGCTCGACTGGCTAGCTCAAACCGCACAAGCTGCCAAGCTAGCCCGAGGCGGCTCGAACCGGTTCCGCCTGCTGCGCAAACCGCTGGAGGACGTGCGGCCCCTCACCTTCGACTCGGATGCCGAGGCGCTGGTGTGGTTCCGCAAGGAGTGGGCGACTCTGGTCGCCGCTGTCGTCCACGGGGCCGAGCGCGGGCACCACTGGCTCGCGGCAACGCTGGCGAGCGGCCTGTGGGACTACATCGAGCAGGAGCGGTCGCCTACGCCCGCCGCGCTGAACGCATCAGAGACCGCGGTGCGGTCCGCACGAGCCATCGATGAGCCCCTGCTGGAAGCAGTCGTCGGCAACCAGCTCGCGGTCAGCTACGGACTGCTGCGGCGGATCGACGACTCGCTGGCGCAGTTTCTTCGGTCACTCGAGCTGATGGAGGCCGTGGAGCACCGGTCCGGGCTGAGCATGCTGCACAGCAACATCGGGATGACCTACCGGCGGATGGGGAAGCTGGACCAGGCGCTCCGGCACCTTGAGCAAGCACTTGAGTACAGCGACGAGGACCGCGCGTACGGCGCCGTCCTGAACAACCTGGCGCACACGCTCAGCGATCTCGGCCGGAACGACGAGGCCATCGAGTGTGCGCTCGCAGCGGTCGAACGGCACCGGCGGGACAGCTACCACCGCGGGGTGGCCTACGCGCTCGACACAGCCGGACTGGCGTACGGGCGGGTCGGTGACCACGCGCAGGCGATCGTCTGCCTCACCGAGGCGGCGCGCTTGTGCCGGGAGCTGGAGCTGGGTGCGGCCGAGGTCCCGACGCTGGTCAGCCTCGGCGAGGCGTACCAGGCGGCCGGTCGGTACGACGAGGCGCGGGAAATCTGGCAGCAAGCCCTGATCCTGGTGGACCATCGAGGGCCGTCCCAGCACTACGACCGTGACGAGATCATCAAGCGCCTGGACGCCTCGCAGGCCACGCTCGCCAACGACGGGTGAGCGCCTGCGCCGGCGGCGCGCTGGGTCGACGGGCGGGGCGGAGCCAGTCGACCCAGCGCGCGGCGCGGGGCAGGCGTTGCGGAGTGCCTCAGGCGGTCAGGCGGGGCACTGATTGGGGGTGCGGGTGCCGGGTGTTGCCGGAGCCGTAGCCCGACAGCAGCCAGATGCCCAGCTGGGTGATCTCGTGCCGCACCGACGCGCCGGCCCGGCGGGTGGTGATCAGGCCCGCCTCGCGCAGCACGGTCGCCTGGTGGCTGGCGGCGGCAGGGGAGATCTTGCAGCGCTTGGCCAGCTCGGTCGTCGTACAGCCCGCCACTGCCGCTTCCAGAGCGGCCGCGCGGGTTGAGCCGAGCAGTGAACCCAGCGGGTCGCTGGAGGTGATCTGGTCCATCGACGCCTGCCGCAGAATGCCCGGCGCGTGCTGGATCGGGTACACCAGGATCGGCTTCAGCTCCGGGTCGCGCAGCTTGGTCGGCACCTGCCAGCAGAACGCCGACGGCTGCAGCTCGATGCCACGCCCGTCGAGGTAGAGGTCGCGGTCGTTCATGTCGAGCACCTGCAGCACCGGTGCGACCCAGCGCACCCGTGGGTGCAGGGACGAGAGCAGCCGGTCCACACCGTGCCGGGCCAGCGCCTCACCGCGGTGGGCGTGGTCGGCCGAGATGTGCGTCCCGATCGACTTCCAGTACGGCGCGATCGCGGCCGCGTGGTACGTCCGGAGCGCCCGGCCCAGCTTGTGCAGCGACCCGCGCTCGCCCTGGGCGAGCTCCCGGGTCCACGGCGAGGCGGGACGGTACTTGGAGAGCAGGTCGAGCTGGCCGCGGATCTGCTGGCGTGGTGTGGCCAGTGCGATCTCCAGCGCAGCCTCGAAGTCCGGCGCGGACTCGGCCGGGGTGAGGAAGTCGGGGGAGTACCCCTTCGGCGGGGTGAGCTCCAGCAACAGCCGCATCTGGTCCGGTGCGACCGACGTCCGGACGTGCCGGCGCCAGTCCTCGAAGATCAGCCGGCCGTCGGAGTGCTGCAGCATGTGCAGACTGAGCAGCACCTCCCACAGCGGAGCCGGTCTGGTCGCGACCGTCACGCGCGTCAAATCGCGCGGCGTGAAGTGAATTCTGAGCACGGCAACGCCCTCCCAGCGGCAAAACTGTCACGACATCCCCCGATGCCGTCGGTCGCAGATTGTGGCGGCCTGCTGACCGAACGCGATGCGACGCAGTAAATCAAGCCCTTCGATCGCCGCACAACTGTTTGATCCATCCAACCGGCAGTGAGTCCCGGCCATGGCAGAAGGCTGCCACCTCTGGCCGGACGGGCCACGGTCGTGGTATTAGGCGTATTTGATCAAAGCCAGTGGTTGCGCTTGAACAATCGGTGAAGTCCGACGCACGCCACCAGCATCACGCCGAGCACGACGAAGTACCCGTACTTCGTGCGCAGCTCCGGCATGTAGTCGAAGTTCATCCCGTAGATCCCGGCGATCATCGTCGGTACGGCGAGGATCGCCACCCACGACGAGATCCGCCGCATGTCCTCGTTCTCGGCCACCTGGACCTGGGCCAGCCCGGCCTGCAGGATCGAACTGAGCAGCTCGTCGAACGAGATCACCTGCTCCTTCACCCGCAGCAAGTGGTCGTCGACGTCGCGGAAGTAGTTCCGGGTCTCGTCGGCGATCAGCGGGTGCCGCAGTGTCGACAGCGCCCGCATCGGCCCGGTCAGCGGGGCCACTGCTCGTTTCAGCTCGAGCACTTCACGCTTGAGCTGGTAGACCCGGTCGATGTTGCGCCAGCCGCGCGGTGTGAACATCTCGGACTCGATCAGGTCCATATCCGCCTGGACCGCGTCCGCGACCTCCAGGTAGCGGTCGACCACATGGTCCGCGATGGCATGCAGTACGACGCCCGGTCCGACCGCCAGCCGCTCCGGCTCGGCCTCCAGGTCCTGCCGGAGCCCGGTCAGCTCACTGTGCTCGCCGTGTCGGACGGTGACCACGAAGCCCGGTCCGCAGAACACCATCACCTCACCGGTCGCCACCACCTCACTCGTGGCGGTCAGATCCTGATGCGGCACATAGCTGACAGTCTTGAGCACTGCGAACAGAGTGTCGTCGTACCGCTCGAGCTTCGGCCGCTGGTGCGCCTCCGAGGCGTCCTCCAGAGCCAGTGCGTGCAGACCGAACTCGGCACCGATGATCGCGAGCTGGTGGTCGGTCGGCTGGAACAGGCCGATCCAGACGAACCCCTGGCCGCGCTTGGCCCGCCCGAGCGCCTCTGTATAGGAGTTGATCCGCTTGTCGCGGTGACCGTCGCGATAGAAGGCCCAGTCGACCAGTGCGCCGTCGA
The DNA here is from genome assembly GCF_039529655.1 of Kribbella yunnanensis. Taxonomy (NCBI): domain Bacteria; kingdom Bacillati; phylum Actinomycetota; class Actinomycetes; order Propionibacteriales; family Kribbellaceae; genus Kribbella; species Kribbella yunnanensis. The sequence goes on from NZ_BAAANF010000010.1 coordinate 258,910, forward strand.
GTTTGCCGCTCGCGACCAGGTCCGGACGGCTCGGCCCGTCACCCAGTTGCCGGCGGGCGAACAGCTGTCCCATCCGGCGTGTCGCGCCCAGGTCCCAGCGTCGTCCGGTCATCACCGGCGAGGCTATCAAGACGCGGTAACCAGCCGTCGGCAATGATGGGGGTGAAAGCACGTGGAGAGGAACGACGATGACGCAAGGCATGCCCTTGATGGACCCGCGGCCGAGCGGTCTGACGATCGGGACGTATGACACCTACCGGGAGGCGCAGCGCGCTGTCGACTACCTCTCGGACGAGAAGTTCCCGGTCGAGCACACGACCATCGTCGGCAACAACCTGCGCCAGGTGGAGAAGATCACCGGCCGCCTGACCTGGGGACGGGCGCTGGGCACCGGTCTGGCCAGCGGTGCCTGGTTCGGTCTGTTCGTGGGCATCCTGCTGGGCGCCGTCACCAATGCGAACTGGCTGGCCGCACTGCTCACCGGTGTGGTGCTGGGCGCCTTCTTCGGCCTGGTGTTCGGCGGTCTGAGCTACGCCCAGTCGGCGGGACGCCGCGACTTCACCTCCCGCACCGCGGTGGTGGCGACGACGTACGACGTCCTGTGCGACTTCAAGTTCGCCGAGGAGGCCCGCAACCACCTGGCCAAGCTGGCGCTGAAGGGTGAGGTCACCCCGCGACTGCCCGACCACACCGTCCCGCAGCAGCCCCCGGTCCAGCAGCAGCCCCCGCAGGCCTGAGTGTCCGGGCGGAGTGACACACGTCTCTCCGCCCGGTGAGAGCCAGACCACGGCCGCCGGTGGTCCGATCCGCCAGCATGGGGGTCCACACCCCGAGGAGGAACCGGCATGCAGTTCGGGCGCAGCTACGAGGAGTTCGAGGTCGGTGCGGTCTACAAGCACTGGCCCGGCAAGACAGTGACCGAGTACGACGACCATCTGTTCTGCCTGCTCACCATGAACCACCACCCGCTGCACCTGGACTCGAACTACGCCGCGGAGACCACCCAGTTCGGCCAGAACGTTGTGGTGGGCAACTACATCTACTCGATCCTGCTCGGCATGTCGGTCCCCGACGTCAGCGGTAAGGCGATCGCGAACCTCGAGATCGAGTCCCTCCGCCACATCGCCCCCACCTTCCACGGCGACACGATCTACGGCGAGACGGTCGTCCTGGACAAGTGGGAGTCCAAGTCCAAGGACGACCGCGGCGTCGTCCACGTCGAGACCAAGGGCTACAAACAGGACGGCACCGTCGTCTGCCTGTTCCGCCGCAAGGTGATGGTCCCGAAGAACTCCTACCTCGAAGCCCGCGGCGGCGAACAACCCGGCCGCCCGACGCCGGCATCCTGAGCAGACCATTCGTCCGACGTCGAAGGTCCGGGGTCGGCAATCGAAATCCGTTCCACGGCCGTCGAACACGTTGTCAGCCCCTGAGGCCGAGCTGACATTGAGCTCTCCATCTCTAGGGGAGGTTCGATGTCACGAGGTGTGCTGCGGCGTGCCTGGGCCGTTGTGCTCGGAGCAACGCTCATCGCCGGTCTGCATCCGCCGGGCGCAACCGCTGCTCCGGCCCAGCAGGATGAGGAACCCGCCTTCAAGGGGGCCAAGGTCAAACCGGTGCGTGGGACCGACTACAAGGTCAAGCCGCGGACACCGGATCTCGATGTCGATCTCGTGAAGACACCGGCTGTGCAGTGGCCGGCGACCGGGTCGGCCGCGGTGTCCCTGCCCGCGGCCGGCTGGTCGACCCAGCTGTCCGGCGTGCTCCCGAAGAAGGCTGCCGGCACGTTGCCCGTCGCGGTCGGGCCGGCGAGTGCGGACGGCACGGCTCCGAGCGGTGTGCGGGTCGACCTCCTCGGCCGGCAGGACGCCCAGATGCTGGTCAAGCTGACCAGCACCGACAAGAGCAAGGCCGCCAGCGGCAAGGTCCGGCTGGAGCTGAACTACCAGGCGTTCCGGCACGCGTACGGCGGTGACTGGGCGACCCGGCTGCGGCTGGTCCACCTCCCCTCCGGTACGCCGGTCAAGACGCAGAACGTCGGTGCCGGCACGCTGAGCGCCGACGTACCGGCGACCGGCCTCTACGCCATGGAGGCAGCGGCCGCGGGTAACAGCGGTGACTACGGCAACACTTCCCTGTCACCGTCGGCCTCCTGGTCGGTGGGTGGCTCGTCGGGTGACTTCAACTGGCAGTACCCGTTCCGCGCGCCACCGGGCACTGGCGGACCGATCCCGACGATGGCCCTTGGTTACTCCTCGGGCAGTGTCGACGGCCGGACCTCTGGCACCAACAACCAAACCTCCTGGGCCGGTGAGGGGTTCGATCTGTCACCTGGCGGATCGATCGAACGCCGCTACGCCTCGTGCTCGTCGAAGCCCGAGAAGACCGGCAACAACGGCACCCGCGCGGTCGGTGACCTGTGTTTCGCCACCGACAACGCAACCTTCAGCCTGAACGGCAAGGGCGGTGAGCTCGTCCTGGACGACACCACCAAGCAGTGGCGGCCGAAGTCCGACGACGGTACCAAGGTCGAGCGCCTGTGGGGCGCTCCCAACGGTGACCAGGGCAGTGACGGCAAGCCGCAGGAGCAGGGTGAGTACTGGGTCATCACCACCAAGGACGGCACCAAGTACTACTTCGGCCAGAACAAGCTCCCCGGCGCCACCACCGAGACGACCAACTCGGCGCTCACGGTTCCGGTGGCCGGCAACCACGCCGGTGAGCAGTGCAACAAGGCCGCGTACGCCGACTCGTTCTGCCAGCAGGTCTACCGCTGGATGCTCGACTACGTCGTCGACCCGCACGGCAACACCATGTCGCTGTTCTACGACGTGGAGAAGAACAACTACGCCTACAACGGCACCCAGACCACGGTGAAGAGCTACGACCGCGCCGGCAACATCAAGCGCATCGAGTACGGCCAGACCGACGGTCAGGTGTTCTCCGAGAAGCCCGTGGCCCGCGTGCACTTCGACACCACCGAGCGATGCTTGGCGGGCGCGAACTGTGCTCCGGCCGACTACTTCGACACTCCGCTGGATCAGGAGTGCACCAGTACCACGAAGTGCACGCAGACCGGTCCGAGTTTCTGGACGAAGAAGAAACTGAGCAAGGTCCGCACGGAGGTCTGGCGTGGTACGGCGTTCGACGCCGTCGACACGTGGACTCTGCGCCATTCGTTCCCGAACCCTGGTGACAACACCGGCGCGCGGTTGTGGCTGGAGGCGATTACGCACATCGGTGAAGCCGGGACCGGCGCGGTCTCCATCCCCGAGGTGAACTTCGACAAGATTGCCCTCGACAACCGCGTCGCCGACGGAACCACGCGTCCGCTGCTGCAGTGGTTCCGGATCCGCGGAATCCACTACGGCACCGGTGGCGAGCTCGCCGTCACGTACTCCGACAAGGACTGCAGTCTGCCCGGCAACGTCCCGCCGGTGGACCGCAACGACCGCCGCTGTCACCCGCTGAAGTGGACTCCACCGGGCGAGGTCGACGAGCGCCAGGACTGGTTCCACAAGTACGTCGTCACCTCTGTCTCCGAGTTCGACCGGGTCAGCGGGATGGTCCCGGTGCAGACCACCGTCAGCTATCCGGGGAAGCCGGCCTGGCGGCACGACGACGAAGACGGACTCGTCGAGATCGGCCGCAAGACCTGGTCCCAATGGCGCGGCTACGACCGGGTCATCGTCACCAAGGGCCACCCGGACGGTCCGCAGACCGTCACCGAGAGCCGCTACTTCCAGGGCATGGACGGCGACAAGCTCGCCGACGGCTCGGTCAAGGACGTCAAGGTGACCGACTCGACCGGTGCGCAGGTCGAGGACGTGAACGCCCTGTCCGGGCAGGTCCGCGAGACCAGCAAGCTGGTCAACGGCGCCATCGTCGAACGCACCATCAACGACAACTGGGTGTCAGGCGCCACCTCGACCCGGGTCCGTGACTGGGGAACGACGAGCGCATTCAAGATCGAGCAGGAGGCGACGAAGCAGTGGGAAGCCAAGCAAGGCGGCGGCTTCCGGCAGACCTCCTCCAAGAACGACTACTCGCCAACGGGCGTGCTGCTCTCCGCCTCGAACGCGAACGACCTCGCCACGACCGCTGACGACACCTGTGTGCGCTACGAGTACGCAAGCAACGCGGCCAAGGGCATCGCTGAGCTGCCGACTCGCACCCAGACCGTCGCCAAGGCCTGCGACCAGCCGTGGACGAAGGATGACGTCCTGTCGGACACGAAGCAGTCGTACGCCGGTGGCGCGACGCCGGAGAATGCGAAGCCGATCGCGGCGCAGCGGCTCACCGGATTTACCAGCGCCGGCGAACCGACGTACGAGACGACGGCGACGCTGGCGTACGACGACCACGGGCGGAAGAAGTCCGAGACGGACTCGAAGAATCGCACCACGACCTTCGGGTACCTGCCTGCCGACGGACCCGTTACCCAGACGACGGTGACGCTGGCGAACGGCCACACCACGAGCACCGTGCTGGATCCGGCCTGGGGCCAGTCGACCAAGGTCACCGATGTCGGCGGCCGGACCACGACGTCCGAGCGGGACCCGCTCGGCCGGGTCGCGAAGGTGTGGCTGCCAGGCCGTGCCGAGTCGGACACCCCGAACGTCGAGCACATCTACACGGCCGGCATCGATCAGCCGGGCGTCGTACAGACCAAGTCCCTGCAGGCCGACGGCACGGTCGACACGACCTTCGAGATCCTCGACGGTCTGCAGCGTAAGCGGCAGGTCCAGCGGGCGGCGTCGGACGGTATCGGCCGCGTGATCACCGACTTCGAGTACGACTCGCGAGGTCTGCAGGTGATCGAGAACAACCCGTACTACAACGACGCGCCGCCTGGTGGCCAGGTTTTCGACGCGGTCGAGGAGGAGCTGCCGGCCCGCAAGGCGACGGCCTACGACCAGCTCGAGCGGCCGATGACGGAGGCGTTCTGGTCGAACAACGTGCAGAAATGGGTCACCACGCACAGCCACCAGCCAGGTGTGCAGACGGTCGACCCGCCGAACGGCGAGCAGGCCCTGACCCGGATCAGCGACGCGCAGGGCCGGCTGGTCGAGACACGCACGTACAACACCCCGGGGGTCAGCGCCGACTACGACAAGACGACGTACACCTACACGAAGGGCGGGCAGGTGGAGTCCGTCACCGACCCGGCGGGCAACGTCTGGCGGTACGAGTACGACCTGCGTGGGCGCCGGACGAAGGTCGTCGAGCCCGACCGTGGCACGAGCACCTACACCTACACCGAGCGCGACCTGGTGGAGACGTCGACCGACGCGCTCGGCAAGAAGCTGTTCTACAGCTACGACGCCATCGGCCGTCAGACCTCGATCCGGGAGAACTCGGCTGACGGTACGGTGCTGACCGAACGCACCTACGACAGTCTTGCCAAGGGGTCGCCGACCACGTCGACCAGGTACGTCAACGGCAACGCCTACAAGACCGAGGTGACCGGCTACGACCCGAGTGGACACCCGCTGGGGACGAAGGTCACGCTGCCGGGCTCCGAGGGTGGCCTGGCCAAGACCTACACCACCGAGAGCACCTACACGGCCAGCGGCCAGCCCGCGAGTCTGAAGGTTCCCGAGGTCGGTGGTTTGCCGGCGGAGACGCTGACGACGACGTACGACACCAACGATCTGCCCAAGACGATGTCGAGTGAGGCGGGGACGTACGTCACCGACTCGCAGTTCAACGCCTTCGGCGACCTCACGTTCCTCGAGGTGCGGCCGACCGGCGGGAAGTACCTGCGGCACAACTACGTGTACGACGAGGCGACGCGCCGGTTGAACCGGTCGTTCGTCCAGCGGCAGACACTTGGGCCGCAGCGGGTGCTGGATCAGAGCTACGAGTACGACGAGGCCGGCAACGTCACGAAGATCATCGACGCGCCGGCGAGTGGCAGCACCGAGCCGAAGGACGTGCAGTGCTTCGGGTACGACCAGTCCCGCCGGCTGACCCAGGCGTGGACCCCGGCGGACGAGAACTGTGCGGCACAGCCGACGGCTGCAAGTCAGTTGGGCGGACCGGCGCCGTACTGGCATCAGTGGACGTTCGACAAGATCGGCAACCGTAAGACCGAGAAGCGGACCACGACAGCCGGTGTGACGACGAGCAACTATGAGTACCCGGCGGCGGGTCAGGCTCAGCCGCACGGCGTGCAGAAGATCACCACGACCGGTCCGGACGGGACGAGCAAGGTCAGCAGCTACGGGTACGACGCTGCCGGCAACCAGACCAGCCGGACGATCGCCGGTGCCGGTGAGACGTTCGAGTGGAACGCCGAGGGCAAGCTGGCCAAGGTCAAGAAGGGTGGCCAGGGGACCGAGTACATCTACGATGCCGACGGCAACAGATTGCTGCGGAAGGACAACACCGGTACGACGCTGTACCTCGGTGACACCGAGGTCCTGCTGATGCCGGACGGTTCCCAGCTGGGTACCAGGTACTACCGGTTCGGCAAGCAGACCATCGGCGTTCGGGTCGGTACCAAGCTGACCTGGCTCGGGTCGGACCACCACGGTTCGGCGACCGTGACGGTCGACTCCCAGACCCAGGCGTACCAGCGGAAGCGGATCACGCCGTACGGCGAGGTGCGCGGACCGATCCCGTCCGCCTGGCCGGGGCAGAAGGACTTCGTCGGTGGAACGCGCGACGACTCCACCGGGCTGGTCCACCTCGGGGCACGCGAGTACGACCCGATCACCGGGAGGTTCATCTCGGTCGACCCGGTCGTCGACGCGGCTGATCCACAGCAGCTGAACGGGTACGCCTACGCGAACAACAGTCCGGTCAGCTTCATCGATGCCGATGGCAAGCGCTACGTGACCCAGACGATCACCGAGACCAAGACGATCATTCGCGAGCATGTGAAGCGGATCAAGGAGGTGCAGCGGGAGGTCATCACGATCTACGTGAAGATCGTGGTGCTCTCGGTGATCGCGATGTTCGCCAACGCGTTCGGACTGCATCAGTTCGCGCAGAACATCACCGCCCTGGTGGCCCGCCAGGTGGAGACCTTCAAGACGACGATCAAGACGCTCCGATATCACACCTCGGAAGTGATCCGGATCGTCACGAAGAAACTCGTCTACATCCCCGAGTTGCAACAGGCGCTCAACCTCGCCCATGCCACCAACAACAGCGTCTCGGGTATGGAGTCGCAGGTCGACGGGCTCGACAAGATCGCCCAGCGGATCGCCGAGCAGGCAAAGGCCGGGCTGGAGGCGCAGCACAAGGCGGCCGCGCTGGCCGCGGAGCAGAAGAAGAAGGATGACGAGAACGCCAAGAAGTGTGGTGTCTGTCAGAAGGATCCGGACGACGATCCGATCGGCAAGATCGGCTACAACGCCGGCACCGGGGCTGCGATCGGGGTGGTGGGCGGAGTGCTCGTCTGCGTTGTGGGCGCAGCCATCACTGCGGGAATGTCGTGCGCTGCCGGCGCGGCCTTGGCAGCGGGTGCCGTAGGCGGGGTCGCGATAGGCGGCCTGACATTTGGCGCCGGACTGGGCTGGAACTGCCTCAACGGGCCGCCCAACTCCTGTGCCATGAACGACCCGAACCGGTCGTCTCCGGCGCAGCGGCACTCGGATCTGTGTAAGACGCCGGGTGCGCAGGAAGCCTGCAAGTGGTCGGGGCCGAGGTGACGCGGCGATGAGGAAGCAGCCCAGTATGCGGCGCGTGGCCGGGCTGATGGCCGGGTTGCTGGCGGTGCCGTTGGCTGCGGTAGCTGGTGCGGGTACGGCGGTTTCCGCCGTGCCCGCCCCGGCGGCACCGCAGGCTCAGAAGCAGACGCAGCGGGTGGAGCTGGAGCACCTGCGGAACGAGACCACGCAGGTGTTCCGGGAGCCCTCGGGCCTGCACACGATGGAACAGTTCGCGTACCCGGTCCGGGCCCGGAAGGGCTCGGGGTGGGTGCCCATCGACACGAAACTGACGCTTCGGCCCGACGGGTCGATCCGGCCGGGCGCGATCGTCACCGACCTGCGGCTGTCCGGTGGTGGCGACGGGAAACTCGTTGCCCTGGGCAAAGCGGACAAGCAGGTCCGGATGGACTGGAAGGGGAAGCTCCCGAAGCCGGTGCTGGCCGGCGACACAGCGACGTACCCGGAGGTGTTACCTGGTGTCGACCTGCAGGTGCGGGTCGAGGCCACCGGATTCCAGCATCTGCTGGTGGTGAAGAACCGGGCGGCGGCGAGCAATCCGGCGTTGAGGCAATTGCGGTTCCCGATCAGCGGTACCGGTCTGAAGCTGGCCGCCAAGCCGGACGGTACGACGGTCGCCACCGCGGCCGGCAAGACCGTCTTCACGGCCGGTCAGGCGGTCATGTGGGACAGCCCAGGTGCCGGACCGCGGTCCCGGCACGCGAGCATCCCGACCACCCGGTCGGGAAACGAGCTCGTCATCACGCCTGACCAGAAGTTGCTCACGGCACCGACTACCCGCTATCCGGTCACGATCGATCCGACCTGGTCGGTCAACAACTCGCTGTGGACCCATGTCAGCCTCGAGCACGCCGACGACTCGTACTGGGAGTTCGACCGCGACGAAGGGGCGAAGGTCGGTCGCTCCTACGACAACGTGATCACCTACCGGTCGTTCTTCCAGTTCGGCGCCGGTGACATGGCCGGGGCGAAGATCGTCAAGGGCAAGTTCGAGATCTGGCTGGACCACAGCTCCTCCAACGGGCCGACTCCGGTCCACCTGTACGCGACGAACAGCATCCGGCGTGATCAGAAGGTCACCTGGAACAACACCGCCGGGCACTGGCGGGCGTTCATGGGCGAGCTCAGCGGCAACGCCCGGACCGCCGCCGGTCAGCCGGACATGTTGATGGGTTGGGAGAACGCGGCGACGAAGGCGGAGTTCCAGCGCGCGGCCACGGACCGGGACGAGACGGTCACCTTCGGGCTGCGGGCTCCGGACGAGTGGGACATCGCACTGTGGAAGAGGTTCCACGGCGGGTCCGCGCGGATCGTGGTCACCTACAACAACGCGCCGTATGCGCCGGAGCGGGTGAACTTCAGCCGGGCCCGGCCGTGCGGTACGGCGGCGAATCCGACGGTGGTCAGCTGGCCGTTGTCGGGGTACTCGTTCTCGGCGAAGGCGACCGACAAGGACGGTGACAACCTGGTCACCCGCCTGACCGTCAAGCGGGTGTCGGACAACGTGGTGGTGCACGAGGTGGATTCGGCACCGATCACGTCGGGGTCGGCCTTCGGCTGGCCCGCGATCGACCGGACCAAGTTCGAGGACGGGAAGACGTACTCGTACTCGGCCAAGTCCGACGACCGGGTCGCCGACGACGACATCGATTACGGGCCGTCCAGCCAGCAGTGCTTCTTCAAGGTCGACGCCAGGAAGCCGGGCAAGGCGGTGCTGTCGTCGACCGACTTCCCGGACGGGGAGGCCGCCATCCCGGCGCGGACGGTCGGCACCGTCACCCTGAAGCCCGCCGCAGGTGACACCGATGTGGTCGAGTACCTCTACGGCTTCCAGCCCGAGCGGGTGGTGAGCCGGATCAAGGCCGGTCCGGACGGGTCGGTGCAGATCCCGTTGAGCGTGTTCCAGAAGTCGCTGACGGTGGAGCCGGAGCAGAAGGTGCTCTACGTGCGAGCAGTCGATGCTGCGAACAATGTCAGCGACAACTCGACGGTCTGGTCGCTCAGTGCCGGTGAACTGGAACAACTGCCGGCAACCAGCCGGAACGACGTGAATGGCGACGGCCGGGCCGATCTGTCCACCGTCCTGGACCAGGGCGATGGCCGGACCGCGATCTGGAACGTCGTCACCAAGCCGGACGGCAGTCTGCACACCGGTCAGATGGCGTGGGACTCCGGTGCCAACGGTGGGTTCGCGATGTACCGGACCCGGCCGGTGCGCGGCGACTTCGACGGTGACGGGCGAACCGACGCCGTACTGTTCCGTGAGGAAGCGGGGCGACGGATCGGCATGTACCGCGGGCTGTCGGCCGGTGAGCGGTACAACTTCGAGTCCGCACCGGTCTGGTACAGCGGTGCGAACGGCTGGCCGCTCAGTACGGCGCGGATCGTCGCCGGGGACGTCAACGGCGACGGCAAGAGCGATGTGGTCGCGCAGCTGAACGTGTCGGGCACAAGCTGGCGCACACTGGTGTTCGTCAGTGGTCCGGCCTTCGGTACGCCGGTCGAGTGGCTGCAGGCGGGGAGTCCCTGGTCCGGCAGCGCTCCGCTGCTGGCTGATGTCGACGGGGACAAGAAGGCCGACCTGGTGGACATGCAGAACCTCAGCGGTTGCCGCACGGTGACGAGGTACTTCAAATCCACCGGTACGGCGTTCGCCGCGACGCCGGTCACCTTGCACGACTCCGGTGCCGGTGCGTACTGCTGGGAGCGCAGCAAGCCGCAGGTCGCGGATGTCGACGGCGACGGCAAGGAGGACATCGTCGCGCTGTACGAGAACAGCGGTACCGATGCCTCGTTGAAGGTGTTCCGCTCGACAGGTACGGCGTACACGCTGGGCGAGTGGTGGCGCGATGCCACCACGTTCGACCCGGCCAAGACCGCCCTGTCCGTTGGTGATTTCACCGGTGACGGCAAGGAGGACGTCGGTCTGTTCTACTCGCTGCCGGAGGGTGGGCGGGAGGTCTACACCCTCGCGTCGACCGGTACGTCGTTCGGCTCGGCGACCAGCCGGTGGAAGGAGCCACGGGTCGGTGCGAGCACCGGACCGAGCTTCGACATCGAGGAACGCACCTACGAGCTGGTGAACCGCAACAGCAGCCAGTGTCTGGATGTGTGGTTGGCGAGTCAGGTCGATTCGGAGAAGTTGGTGCAGCACGAGTGTCACGGTGGTCTCAACCAGCGATTCCGGATCGCCCGGATCGCCGGCACCGACCAGTTCGAGGTCCGGACCGCGCACTTCCAGGGCAACACCACCGACGGCAGGCCGCGCTGCCTGGATGTCGAGGACATGAAGCAGGACGACGAACGCAAGATCCTGCAGTGGCCGTGTATGGGTACCTCGAACCAGCAGATGGTGATCGAGTATCTCGAAGGGAGCAGCTACGACACGGTCGTGCGGCTGAAGTTCGCGCACAGCTCGAAGTGTGCGTCGCCGGCCGGAGGCAGCACGACGCAGGACACGACGATCGTCCAGCGCACGTGTACGTCGGAGGCCAGCCAGCAGTGGATCCTGCGGGCCGGATTCAACCCGGCACAGCCGACCGGAAAGCACTACATCAAGGCGTCGAACACCGCATGGGTGCTGGATGTCGAGAACTGCCTGCCGGACGCCAGGCTGCGAATGTGGGAGGTGGTGCCGAACAGCCCGTGCCAGGGCTGGCAGCTGAAGCCGCTCGGTGACGACGTGTACCGGATCATCGAGCCGAGCACTGGCGAGGCTGTTGATGTCCCGGGCTGCACCGAGGCCTTGGCACAGGCGGTCGCGACGATGCCGGAGAGTGAGAGCGCCTGTCAGCGCTGGCGGATCGAGCCGGCCTTCGACGGGACCTGGTCGATCACCAGGGAGGCGAACGGTCTCTCACTCGACGTCGCGGGCTGCAAGACCGAGGAGAACACCGATCTGATCACCTGGCGCTACTGGAACGGCCCCTGCCAGCGCTGGCGGCTCAATCCGGTCTGACCAGTTTCGAGCTGAATCGAAAGGTAGGCGCAGCTTTCGACCGAGGCGCAAAGGTCCGTGCTGACCTTTGCGCCCCGGCTGAATTCCTTGAGGTGCTTCCGAACGCTCACTGATAGTGAACCCTCCGCTACTGGGGAGGTTCCATGTCACGAGGTGTGCTTCGGCGTACCTGGGCTGTTGTGCTCGGGTTGACGCTCGTTGCCGGTCTGCATCCGCCGGGTGCGACGGCGGCTCCGGCGCAGGAGGCAGAAGAAAAGACGGTCAAGGGCACCAAGGTCAAGCCGGTGCACGGCTCGAACTACAAGGTGCAGCCACGCAAACCCGATCTAGACGTCGACGTGGTGAAGACACCGACCGTCTCCTGGCCGGCGACCGGTTCGGCCGAGGTGCAGCTGCCCGAGGTGACGTGGGGAGCGAAGCTGTCCGGCGTACTGCCGAAGAAGGCCGCTGGAGTGCTGCCGGTCGCGGTGGGGCCGGCAGCCGCCGACGGTACGGCGCCCGCGGGGGTGAAGGTCGAGCTGCTCGGCAAGCGCGGTTCGTCGATGCTGGTGCGGCTTTCGAGCACCGACAAGGCGCGGTCCAACGGCAAGGTGAACCTGGAGCTGAACTACCAGGCGTTCCGGCATGCGTACGGCGGTGACTGGGCGACCCGGCTCCGCCTCGTCGACCATTCCTCCGGTACGCCGATTGCCACCCGCAACAGTGGTGACGGAAAGCTAAGCGCCCAGGTACCGGCCACCGGCCTGTACGCGATGGAGGCGGCCGCGGGAGGCCCAGCCGGCGACTTCGGCAACACGCAACTGTCGCCGACGGCGTCGTGGTCGATCGGTGGTTCGTCGGGTGACTTCAACTGGCAGTACCCGTTCCGTGCGCCGCCTGGTACCGGTGGGCCGACTCCGACGATGAGCCTTGGTTACTCCTCGGGCAGTGTCGACGGACGGACCTCTGGAACCAACAACCAGACCTCCTGGGCCGGTGAGGGTTTCGACCTCGCGCCGGGCGGCTCGATCGAGCGCCGGTACGCGTCCTGCGGGTCGAAGTCCGAGAAGACCGGTAACAACGGCAACCGGATGGTCGGTGACCTGTGCTTCGCCACCGACAACGCCACCTTCACGTTGAACGGCAAGGGTGGTGAGCTCGTCCTCGACGACACCACCAAGCAGTGGCGGCCGAAGAGTGACGACGGCACCAAGGTCGAGCGGCTGTCTGGTGCTCCCAACGGTGACGAGGGCGGCGCCGACGCCGAGCGCGGCGAGCACTGGGTGATCACCGCCAAGGACGGCACGAAGTTCTACTTCGGCCTGAACAAGCTGCCGGGTGCCGGCGCCGAGGCGACGAACTCCGCCTGGACGGTCCCGGTGGCCGGCAACCACGCCGGTGAGCAGTGCAACAAGCCCGCCTTCGCGGACTCGTTCTGCCAGCAGGTCTACCGGTGGAACCTGGACTACGTCGTCGACCTGCACGGCAACACGATGTCGTTGTTCTACGAGACCGAGAAGAACAACTACGCGTACAACGGCACGCAGACGACGGTGAAGAGCTACGACCGGGCCGGCAACATCAAGCGGATCGAGTACGGCCAGACCGCTGGTCAGGTGTCGTCCGAGAAGCCGGTCGCTCGCGTCCACTTCGACACCACCGAGCGCTGCAACGCCGGTGCCAACTGTGCTCCGGCCGACTACTTCGACACTCCGCTGGATCAGGAGTGCACCAGCACCACCAAGTGCACCCAGACCGGACCCAGCTTCTGGACGAAGAAGAAGCTCAGCAAGGTCCGCACGGAGGTCTGGCGTGGTACGGCGTTCGACGCCGTCGACACGTGGACTCTGCGCCATTCGTTCCCGAACCCTGGTGACAACACCGGCCCGCGGTTGTGGCTGGAGGCAATCACCCACATCGGTGAGGTGGGTAGTGGCGCGGTCGCGATGCCGGAGATCAACTTCGACAAGGTGGCGATGAACAACCGGGTCGCGGACGGTACGGCGCGGCCGTTGCTGGACTGGTTCCGGATCCGTGCGATCCACTACGGCACCGGTGGTGAGCTGGCGATCACGTACTCCGACAAGGACTGCAGCTTGCCGGGCAACGTCCCGCCGGTGGACCGCAACGACCGCCGGTGTCACCCGATGAAATGGACGCCGCCGGGCGAGGTCGACGAGCGCGAGGACTGGTTCCACAAGTACGTCGTCACCTCGGTGACCGAGTCCGACCGGGTCAGCGGCATGCAGCCGGTGATGACCACCATCAGCTACCCCGGTAGGCCCGCCTGGCGGCATGACGACGAGGACGGACTCGTCGAGATCGGCCGCAAGACCTGGTCCCAATGGCGTGGCTACGACCGGGTCGTCACCACCAAGGGGCATCCGAGTGGTCCGCAGACGGTGACCGAGAACCGTTATTTCCAAGGCATGGACGGCGACAAGCTGAAGGACGGCGGCGTCAAGGATGTCGACCTGCTCGACTCCACGGGGGCCAGGACACCGGACCTGAACACGCTGTCCGGACAGGTCCGCGAGACCACCAAGCTGGTCAACGGTGCGATCTCCGAGCGGACCATCACCGACTCGTGGATCTCGCCGGCCACGTCGACCCGGGTGCGCGACTGGGGCACCACGAGCGCGTTCAAGGTCGAGCAGAAGGCCGTCAAACAGTGGGAGGCCAAGCCTGGCGGTGGATTCCGCGAGACGGCGGCGAGCAACGAGTACTCGGCCACCGGTGCGCTGACGGCTGCCTCGAACGCCAACGATCTCTCGACAGCGGCCGACGACACCTGCACCCGTTACGAGTACGCGAGCAACCCGGCCAAGGGCATCGTCGAGCTGCCGGCCAGGACCCAGATGGTCGCCAAGCCGTGTGACCAGCCGTGGACCAACGCGGACGTGATCACGGACGAGAAGCAGGTGTACACCGGCGGGACCACGCCGGAGATCGCGAGTCCGGCGGCTGCGCAGCGACTGTCCGGGTTCACGCCCGGCGGCGCGCCGACGTACGAGACGGTCCTGACGACGACGTACGACGACCATGGGCGGCGCAAGACCGAGGCGGATGCCAAGAACAACACCACCACCTTCGGCTACCTGCCCGCGGACGGTCCGGTCACCAAGACGACGGTGACGATGGCCAACGGGCACACTTCCAGCACCGAGCTGGACCCGGCCTGGGGGCAGTCGACCAAGGTCACCGACGTCGGAAACCGCAGTACGGTCTCCGAGCGTGATGCGCTGGGCCGGGTCGCCAAGGTATGGCTGCCCGGACGTGCGCAGGCGGCGACGCCGAACGTCGAGCACACCTATCTGGCCGGCGTGGACGAGCCCGGAGTGGTGCACACCAAGAGCCTGCGGGCCGACGGCACGTTCGAGACCAGCTACGAGATCCTGGACGGGCTGCAGCGCAAGCGGCAGGTCCAGACCGCGGCGGCCGACGGTATCGGGCGAGTGATCACCGACATCCAGTACGACTCGCGCGGCCTGCAGGTGATCGAGAACAACCCGTACTACAACGACGCTCCGCCCGGCGACCAGGTGTTCGTCCCGGTCGAGGAGGAGCTGCCGGCGCGCAAGGCCACCACGTACGACGCGCTCGAGCGGCCGTTGACCGAGGCGTTCTGGTCGAAGAACGAGCAGAAGTGGGCGACGACGTACAAGAACGAGGTCGACCGCCAGACCGTGGACCCGCCGGCGGGTGAGCAGGCGACGACCCGGATCAACGATGCCCAGGGCAAGCTGCTCGAACTGCGCACCTACAACACGCCTGGTGAGAGCACCAACTTCGACAAGACGGCGTACGTCTACACGAAGGCGGGACAGCTGTCCTCCGTCACCGACCCGGCCGGGAACAGCTGGCGCTACGAGTACGACCTGCGCGGCCGCCGGGTGAAGGTGGTCGAGCCGGACCGCGGCACGACGACGTACACCTACAACGAGCTGGACCAGAAGACGTCCAGCACGGACAACCGCGGGACGAAGCTCTTCTTCACCTACGACGAGATCGGCCGCGAGCGGACGGTTCGCGAGGGGACGCCCGACGGCCCGCTGCGGACCGAGCGCACGTACGACGGCGTCGCCAAGGGATCCCCGAGTACGGCGACCCGATACGTCGACGGTGCGGCGTACAAGACCGAGATCACCGGATACGCACCGAACGGTCAGCCGCTCGGGATGAAGGTCACGTTGCCCGCGTCCGAGGGCAGTCTGGCCAAGACCTACACGACGGAGAACACCTACACGGAGACCGGGCAGCCGGCCACCGTCAAGGTCCCGGGCGTCGGCGGTCTGCCGGCCGAGACGCTGACCACGACGTACGACACCAACGATCTGCCCAAGACGATGTCGAGTGAGGCGGGGACGTACGTCACCGACTCCCAGTTCAACGTCTACGGCGACCTGACCTATCTCGAGGTGAAGCCGACGGGCGGCAAGTACCTGCGGCACAACTACGTGTACGACGACGCGACGCGGCGGCTGACCCGCTCGTTCGCCCAGCGGCAGACCCTCGGCCCGCAGCGGGTGCTGGACCAGAGCTACGAGTACGACCATGCCGGCAACGTCACCAAGATCATCGACGCGCCGGCGAGTGGCAGCACGGAGCCGAAGGACGTGCAGTGCTTCGGGTACGACGAATCGCGGCGGCTGACCCAGGCCTGGACACCTGCTGACGCGAACTGTGGTGTCCAGCCGACAGCAGCGAGCCAGCTGGGCGGACCGGCGCCGTACTGGCACCAGTGGACGTTCGACCAGATCGGCAACCGCAAGACCGAGAAGCGCACCACGACTGCCGGGGTGACCACCAGCACCTACGAGTACCCGGCGGCGGGGCAGGCCCGGCCGCACGCCGTACAGAAGGTCACCACCCAGTTGCCGGATGCCGGCACGAAGGTCAGTGAGTACAGCTACGATGCCGCGGGCAACCAGGCGACACGGAACGTCGCCGGGGTCGGGGAGGCGTTCGAATGGGACGTCGAGGGCAAGCTGACCAAGGTCACGAAGGGCGCCCAGAAGACGGAGTACGTCTACGATGCCGACGGCAACCGACTGCTCCGCCGGGACAGCACCGGCACCACGCTGTATCTGGGTGACACCGAACTGCTGCTGATGCCGGACGGTTCCCAGCTGGGGACCAGGCACTACACGTTCGGCAAGCAGACGATCGGCGTCCGGGTCGGCACCAAACTGACCTGGCTGGGTTCGGACCACCACGGCTCGGCGACGCTGACCGTCGATTCCCAGACCCAGGCGTACCAACGCAAACGGATCACCCCGTACGGCGAGGTCCGCGGACCGATGCCGACGGCCTGGCCCGGTCAGCGGGACTTCGTCGGCGGCACCAGGGACGACTCCACCGGTCTCGTCCATCTGGGGGCGCGTGAGTACGACCCACTCACCGGGAGGTTCATCTCGGTGGACCCGGTCGTCGACGCGGAGGATCCACAACAGCTGAACGGCTATTCCTACGCCAACAACAGCCCGGCGAGCTTCGTCGACGCCGACGGCAAGCGGTACCGGACCCAGACGGTCACGACGACCAAGACGGTCATCCGGGAACACGTGAAGCGGATCAAGGAGCTGAAGAAGGAGATCGTCACGATCTACGTGACGGTCGTGATCTACACCTTCCTGGCCAAGATCGCCTCCGCGTTCGGCATGCACGAGTTCGCCCAGAAGATCACCGACGAGGTCGCGAAACAGGTGGTCCGCTGGAAGGAGATCGTGCGGACGATCAGGTATCACACCTCGGAGATCATCCGGATCGTCACCAAGAAACTCGTCTACGTCCCGGAGCTGAAGGAGGCGCTCAACCTCGCCAAACAGACCAACAGCAGCATCAACGGGATGGAGCACGGCGTCGACAAGCTGGCCGGTGTCGCCCAGCAGATCAACGAGAACGCCAAGGCCGCCCAGGCCGCTGCCGAGGTGAACCGGCGGGTCAACGCCGAACAGCGCCGGATGGACGAGGAGAAACGCAAGAAGGACGAGGAGGAGAAGTACAAGGACGCCGGCGGTCTGGTCGGTAAGGGCGCCGGTTTCGCGATCGGTGGTGCCGCCGGCCGCGCGGCGGGCAAGGCGATCGGCGCCGCGGCTGGTGCGGCGTGTGGTCCGGCGGCTGTGGTCTGCAGCGTCGGTCTCGGCTTCCTCGGCGGCGTGGTGGGTGGCTGGCTCGGAAGCAAGGCAGGTGAGGCGATCGGCGGGCTGATCTACAACGACCAAAGGTGGAGGCCCACGAGGCCGCTGACGCCGGAGGAGCGGCAGGAACATATCGACAACCTCTGCAAGAGCAGCTACTCGGGTTGCTGAGGAGCGCCATGAGAACCGGATTGATTGTCAGTGTCGTCTTGGTGCCGGCGCTGGTGCTGCCACCAGGGCCGGCGGTGGGCGCGGTTTCGGCCGCGTCCGGTCCAGGCGGAGTCCAGCGGGTTGAACTGGAGCATCTGCGGACCGAGACCAAGCAGGTGTTCCGGGAACCCTCGGGCCTGCACACGATGGAACAGTTCGCGTACCCGGTCCGGGCCCGCAAGGGCACGGGCTGGGTGCCCATCGACACGACCCTGCGGCTGGAGGCCGACGGCACTGTCCGGCCGGGGGCGATCGTCACCGACCTGGAGTTGTCGGCGGGCGGTACCGGGGAGCTTGTTGCCTTGGGCAAAGATGACAAGCAGGTGCGGATGAGCTGGCCGGGCCGGTTGCCGAAACCCGTGCTGTCCGGCGACACCGCGACGTACCAGGAGGTGTTGCCCGGGGTCGATCTCAAGGTCCGGGCCGAAGCGACCGGCTTCCAGCACCTGCTGGTCGTGAAGGACCGGGAGGCGGCCAGAAACCCGGCGTTGCGGGAGCTGCGGTTCCCGGTCCGGGGGAGCGGTCTGAAGCTCTCCACGAAGGCCGACGGTACGACGGTCGCCGCCGACGCGAAGGGCAAGGCGTTGTTCACCGCGGGACAGGCGGTGATGTGGGACAGCCCGGTCCAGGCGAAGAGCGCCGACGCCGAGCCGCGGTCACGTCATGCGAGTATCCCGACGAAGCGGTCGGGGAGCGATCTGGTGATCGTGCCGGATCAGAAGTTGTTGTCCGCAGCAACGACTCGGTACCCGGTGACGATCGACCCGTCCTGGTCGGTGAACAACTACTTGTGGACCCATGTCAGCCAGGAGTTCCCGAATCAGTCGTACTGGGACTACGACCGGGGCGAGGGCGCCAAGGTCGGTCGCTCGTACGACAACGTGATCACCTACCGGTCGTTCTTCCAGTTCGGTACCGGTGATGTGGCCGGGTCCCGGATCATCAGCAGCCGGTTCGAGATCTGGCTCGATCACAGCTCGTCCGGTTCACCGCAGCCGGTCGACCTCTTCCGGACCCCGGCGCTGGACCGGAATCAGCCGGTCACCTGGAACAACACCGCGGGCCACTGGGGTGAGTTCTTCGGTACGGCGTGGGGCAACGCGCGGACGAACGGCGGCCAGCCCGACATGCTGATGGGCTGGGACGGCGTCACCGGCGCGTTCCAGGGCGCGGCCGACCGGCGCGACGGCGTCATCACCTTCGGTCTGAAAGCGCCGGACGAAAGCGCCATCCTGCAGTGGAAGAGGTTCCACGGCGGGTCGGCAAAAATCGTGGTGACCTACAACAACGCGCCGTACGCGCCGGAACGGGTGAACTTCAGCCGGGCCCGGCCGTGTGGCACCGCCACTGCGCAGACGATCGTCAGCTGGCCGTTGTCGGGCTACTCGTTCTCGGCGAAGTCGTCGGACAAGGACGGCGACAACGTGGTCACCCGGCTGACGATCAGGAAGTTCCCGGAGAACACCGTCGTCCACGAGGTGGACTCGGCGACGACGACCTCGGGGTCCGCGTTCGCCTGGCCGGCGATCGACCGGGCGAAGTTCGTCGACGGGCAGACCTATTCCTATTCGGCGAAGGCCAACGACAACGTCGGTGGGGACGGCGTCGACTTCGGGCCGGAGACCCCGCGCTGCTACTTCCGGGTCGACGCGAAGAAGCCCGGTACGGCGGTGCTGTCGTCGACCGACTTCCCGGACGGGGAGGCGGCCATCCCGGCGCGGACGGTCGGGACTGTCACCCTCAAGCCCGCGACGGGTGACACCGATGTGGCCGAGTACCTGTACGGGTTCCAGCCGGAACGCGTACTGAGCCGGATCAAGGCCGGGCCCGACGGCACGATCCAGCTCCCGCTGACCGTGTTCCAGAAGGCCGGCAGTGCCGAGCCGGAGTCGAAGACGCTCTACGTGCGAGCAGTCGACAGTGCGAACAATGTCAGCGACACCGCGTCCGTCTGGTCGCTCAGTGCCGGGGAGCTCACGGAGCTGCCGGCGCTGGTCCGCAACGACGTCAACGGTGACGGCCGCGCTGACCTGGCCACGGTGCTGGACCAGGGCGACGGACGGACCTCGATCTGGAATGTGGTCACCAAACCCGACGGCACTCTGCACACTGGTCAGATGGCGTGGGACTCCGGCGCCAGCGGTGGTTTCGCGATGTACCGGACCCGGCCGGTCCGGGGCGACTTCGACGGTGACGGCAGGACGGACACCGTCCTGTTCCGTGAGGAGTCCGGTCGGCGGATCGGCATGTACCGCGGTCTGTCGGCCGGAGAGCGGTACAACTTCGAGTCATCGCCGGTCTGGCACAGCGGTGCGAACGGCTGGCCGCTCAGCTCGGCGCGGATCATCGCAGGTGACGTCAACGGCGATGGCAAGTCCGACATCGTCGCCCAGCTGAACGTCTCCGGCACGAGCTGGCGCACGCTGACGTTCCTCGGTCCGGCGTTGACGACACCGGTGGAGTGGTCGCAGACGGCCAGTCCGTGGGCCGGAAGTGCACCGCTGCTGGCCGACGTGGACGGTGACAAGAAGGCCGACCTCGTCGACATGCAGAACCTCGCTGGGTGCCGCACGCTGACCAGGTACTTCCAGTCCAGCGGTACGGCGTTCGCCGCGACACCGGTGACGCTGCACGACTCGGGTGCCGGCGGCTACTGCTGGGAACGCAGTAAGCCGCAGGTGGCCGACGTGGACGGCGACGGCAAGGATGACATCGTCGCGCTGTACGAGAACGGCGGCGCCGATGCCTCGTTGAAGGTGTTCCGCTCGACCGGTACGGCGTACGCCCTGAGCGACTGGTGGCGGAACACGACGACCTTCGACCCGGCCCGGACGGCGCTGGCGATCGGCGACTTCACCGGTGACGGCAAGGAGGACGCCGGCCTGTTCGTCTCGCTGGACGGTGGTGGCCGCGAGGTCTACACCCTCGCCTCGACCGGTACGTCGTTCGGTCCGGCGACCAGCCGGTGGAAGGAGCCACGGGTCGGTGCCAGCACCGGACCGAGCTTCGACATCGAGGAACGCACGTACGAACTGGTGAACCGCAACAGCAGCCAGTGCCTCGACGTGTGGCTGTCGAGCCAGGCCGACTCGGAGCGGCTGGTCCAGCACGAGTGCCACGGCGGACTCAACCAGCGGTTCCGGCTCAAGCAGATCGCCGGCACCGACCAGTACGAGATCCAGACCGCCCATTTCCAGGGCAACGGCCAGGACGGCCGGCCGCGGTGCCTCGACGTGATGAACATGCAGCACACGGACGAGACCACGGTCCTGCAGTATCCGTGCATGGGCACGGCGAACCAGCAGTTGCGGATCGAGTACCTCGAGGGCAGCAGCTACGACACCGTGGTGCGGCTGAAGTTCGCGCACAGCTCGAAGTGCGCGTCACCCGCACAGGGCAGCTCCGGCCAGGACGTCACCATCGTGCAGCGCGGCTGTACGGCGGAGGCGAGTCAGCAGTGGATCCTGCGCGCAGGGTTCAACCAGTCCCAGCCGACCGGGAAGTACCGCCTGCAGGGCGCGAACGACCCGAGCGACAAGGATCTGGCGCTCGACGTCGAGAACTGCCGGGCGGACGCCAGGGTGCGGATGTGGGACTGGATCCCGAACAGCCCGTGCCAACGGTGGCTGATGAAGCCGCTGGGCGACGACATCTACCACATCATCGAGCCGAGCACCGGTGAGGCGCTGGACGTCCCGGGCTGCACGGATGCCTTGGCTCAGACCGTGGCGACGATGCCGGAGAGTGAGAGCGCCTGCCAGCGCTGGCGGGTGGAGCCGGCCTTCAACGGCTCGTGGTCGATCACCAGGGAGGCCAACGGTCTCTCGCTCGACATCGCGGCCTGCAGTTCGGTCGCGGACGCCAGTCTGATCACCTGGCGCTACTGGAACGGGCCTTGCCAACGCTGGAAGCTCGACCAGATCTGAGCAGGACGGGTGGGGGCCGGTACGACGTACCGGCCCCTTCGCCGCGGTCAGCTCAGGAAGAGTTCGATCACTGGGACCAGGACGTCCGGCTTCTGGGTTGGGAGGTCGAGGGTGAGTACGTCGGAGGCTGTGCCACCCATGGTGGTGTTCTGGGCCTGCTGGTGTGGGTCGTTGACGATGCGCTTGATCTCGGAGGCGTCGTTGAGCAGCTGGGCGTACTTGACCTTGCCGGCCAGGCCGGGGAGGTGGATGTGGCCCATTGGCCAGGAGAAGAAGTGCAGGTAGAGGCGGTTGCCGTTCTGGGTGTAGCGGCAGTCCGCTGGTGCGGTGTGCTCCGAGGGGCGGGCGCCGCGGAAGGAGCGCTCGTGCAGGCGGGTCCACTCGCCGATGGAGGCCAGTGTGGCCAGGGCGCGTGGGTCGAACTCGCCTCGGCCGGTGGGGCCGACGTTCAGGAGTAGGTTGCCGTCCTTGGAGACGGAGTCGACCAGCATCTTCACCAGTAGCTCTGGTGACTTCCAGTCCAGGTTGTCGCGGTCGTAGCCCCAGCTGCCGTTCAGGGTCTGACAGGCCTCCCAGAGCACCGGTACGCCGTCCCGTTCCATCGGACCGTCCGGTTGGTACTGCTCTGGCGTCACGAAGTCGCCGGGGATGTCCAGGCGGTCGTTGATCAGGATGCCGGGCTGCAGTTCGCGCACCATCGCCATCAGCTCGACCGAACGCCAGTCGTCGCGGCCCTTGCCGTGGCCTTCGCGGCCGTCGGGGTAGTTGCGGCCCGGGTAGGAGAAGTCGAACCACATGATGTCGATGTCGCCGTAGTTCGTCAGCAGCTCGCGGGTCTGCGCGTGCAGGTAGTCGGCGTACACCTGGACGTCGCGGCCGGCCGCCTTGGCGATCGCCTCTTCGTCGTCGCGCTGCGGGTGCATCAGGTCGATCGGGAACTCAGGGTGATGCCAGTCGATCAGGGAGTGGTAGAACCCGATCCCCAGACCCTCCTCGCGGCAGGCCTCGACGAACTGCTTCACCAGGTCCTTGCCGGCGCCCCAGGCGGTGTGAGCGACCGTGTAGTCCGACACCGCCGAGTCCCACAGGCAGAAGCCCTCGTGGTGCTTGGTCGTCAGTACGGCGTACCGCATGCCGGCCTCGCGAGCCGCACGGGCCCACTGGCGCGGGTCGTAGAGGTCAGGTGCGAAGTGGTCGAAGTACGGCTGGTAGTCCTCGTCGGTCAGCCGCTCGCGGTTCTTCACCCACTCGTGGCGGGCGGGCAGGGCATACAGGCCCCAGTGGACGAACAGGCCGAACCGCCAGTCGCGGAACCTCTCGATCGAGGCTGCGGGTGGACCATCGGGCATGGGAAAGCTCCTCAGGGAGTCGCGGTCATCCGATCTATAGTCGATCGTTTGGCCGCGACCCGCCAGAGTCGGCGATTAATTCACGCAGTTAAGTTCCTAGAGATCCGATCTATTTGGAGTGAGCTCCAGCAGAACGGCGTACGGCATCGGCAGCGTCACCTCGACCGCGGTCCCGGTCAGCTCCAGCGGCGTACTGATCATCCGGCTGCGCTCGGTGAGCTGGGCCAGCTCTGCCTCGGTCGGCCAGTCGGTGATCCCGAGCTCTGCGGTCGCAGCGGCCAGATCGCCCGCGCCGATGCCCAGTGTGGTCGCAGTGACCTGCCAGGACGGATCCACGCCGGGCAGCTCCACGTGGACCGTCCTGGTCAGTTCTGGGGCGCCGTCTGCCTTGGTCTGGTCCAGCGTCAGGTTCCAGAGCAGCACGGCGATCCGGTCGCGGTCCCGCGAGGCCCAGGCCTCGATCAGACTGCCGCCTCCATCACCGGTGGCTGTGACGGGCAGTTCGACCGGTCCGAGCCGGCTGAGCAGACTCAGCGCGTGGTAGCGCGGTTTGCGCACCCCACCGACGGTCTGCAGCCCGAAACCGCCGTGCAGGAACCGCGGTGGTCGGCCCAGCTCCTCGAAGTGGTCAGACGCGACCCAGTAGGCCAGTGCGTCCACCCGCCCGGCCGCCGACCGCATCCCGCGCAGCAGGAATACACCGGCGAACACCGAGTCGTTGATCGGGTTGAAGTGCCGCGGAGTCACACCCCACTCGGTCCACAGGATCCGCGCATCGCCGTACCCGTGCCGCTCCAGCGACGCCCGTACGTCGAGCGGCGGCGAACCGTAGGTGTGCGTCGACACGAAGTCGACCGGGGTGCCGTTGGCCCGGGCGTGCGCCAGCAGGTCATCCACCCAACCCGCTGCAGCCGACGACGGTCCGCCGACGGCCAGTCGCTCGTCGACCGCCTTCACGGCTGCGGCAGTCACGTCGTACAGGTGGAGCCACTCGGCCTTGGTGCCGGACCAGAAGACCTCGAGGTTCGCCTCGTTCCACACTTCGAAGTCCCAGGCCAGCACCTCGCTCAGGCCGTACCGGTCGACCAGGTGCTCGACCAGCGCGCGGACCAGGTTGTGCCAGCGCTCGTACGACTCCGGCGGCGAGATGATCGCGCCGTACTCGAAGACGGTCTTCGAGGGATCGCTGGCCAGTTCGCGCGGCATGAAGCCGAGCTCGACCACCGGCCGCAGCCCGATCGCGAGCAGCTTGTCGTAGATCGTGTCCACCACGGAGAAGTCGTACGACGACCCGTCGATCACATGGGTGTCGTCGTGGAAGATCGCGTGCGCCCGGACCGTCTGGACGCCGAGCTCGTCGTGCATCCGGCGCAGTGCGTCCTCGAGTTCGACGCCGATCTCGTGGCCGCCGGTGGTGTCGGTGCAGAGCAGCTGGCTGAGTCGTTCACTGCCGATCATCGGGACCCATGGCCGGTGCAGTTCAGTGCCTTCAGCAACCGTATCGACGGTGACATCGACCCGCGGAACGGTGTCGTCGGCAACCAACGGGACCGCGCCGACGCTGTGACTCGGGCGGCCGGCGACTGTCACCTCGGGCACGCTGGCTACCGCATAGTGGTACGGCGTCCCCGGGGTGCAGGTCGTGTCGACGTACGGCGGGCCTGGTACGGACAGGATGTCGCCGCTGTGATGGTCGACCGGTTCGAGCGGACCGTGGTCGCCGGTCGAGCGCAGGATCAAGTACCCGACTGCGCCTTCGACGGGCGACCAGTCGATCGTCACCTGGCCGACGCCGCCGACCGCGGTCACCTCCTTGGGCGGATCGAGCTCGGGGAAGGTGAACTCGCGCTCCTCGTCGCTGCGGAGCGCGATTCGCTCGTCCCAGTCGGCCTTGGCGTCCTCTGTCATACGAGGCCCGACTCGAAACGTTCTTGGCTGATCACTGGGCGGATACCGCGTTCGGCGCGACGATCGGCGAAGCTGCGACGGATCAGGTCATTGCCGAAGACGTTGCCGATGGCACCCATCACCATCGCCTGGTCGAGCGAGAGGTACCGCTTGGCGATGAGGCCCGACTTGACCGCGACCGAGTCGTAGAAACCACCGCCGCCGTACGCGTGCAGGTTGGTTTCGATCCGGCACAGGTTCTCGATCGCCTGCCGCGGTGCGTACGACATCGCGAGGAACGCGGCATGTGGCGTGACGACACCATCGCCGTACGTCGGGTTGGGGTTGATGCCCTCGCGGCAACCCTCGAATCCCGCGTCGAAGTTCGTCGCCTCGAGGTCCGACGGATAACCACCCGGATCCATGCCGATCGCGTCGACGCCGTACACCGCGTAGCCGCCCTTGGGGTTCGAGGCGGGGGAGAAGCCCCAGTACCCGTACTTCGCCTCGTCCAGACCGTGCTCGATGTGAGCGCGGACGGTAAGCGGGTGGTTGATGCCCCAACTGTGCGGGGCCCAGGTCGCTTCGGGGACGAACAGGTCAGGCATCAGCGACTCGAACATGTCGCCGCCCCACGAGGGGACGAGCCGCATTCCGCGGTACTCGTAGGTGCCCTCGAAGACGTCGAGCCCGAGGTAGGTGCGGTGCACACCCTTCGGCTTCTGCTCGACCCACGACCAGTCGCACGAATCGGGGAAGGTGCGGTACGTCGCGAAGTACTGGGTGGGCGGAACCTGGCCGAGCGCGAACCCGACGTACCCGGCGATGCGCGCCTCGGTGTTGCAGGTGTCGTAGTGGAACTTGCGGTAGTACACGTCCGGTCCGGTGCCGGCGTGGTTGCCCTTGTCGGTCGCCTCGTCGGGCGGCGAGGTCTCGAAGAAGCCGCCGCGCATGAGACCGCCGGGGCGGGCGGCCGGGTTGTAGTAGTAGGCGAAATTCATCTTGTTCAACAGGGAATCCGCGAGTGCGCGGGCCTGCGGTTCGGCGTTCCGGACCACCATCAGCGCACACGCGAACCACCCGTTGTCGACACTCGACACGAACGGCGTAATCGGCTTCGTGCCGTCGGGGTCGACACGAAGCACCTCGCCGGTCGCTTCGTCGTACCAGTTGAAGTACATGCCGCTGGGTGTGTGGTGGACGACGTTCTGCATCGTCGTCAGCGTCTGCGTGATCCGCCGCAGCGATTCCTGCGGCGAGATGATCCCAAGGTGCCGGGCAACCACCGTGCTCCACAAGTAGCCGCCGATGTTGGTAGGCGACGTGTACTTGCTCCGCACGGGGTTCGAGACGGACTCACCGATGTTGTCAGCAGGCAACCCGGTTCGCTCGTCGGTCATCGCGACGAGACTGCGCCACGTATCCCGAGCCCACCTCCCCACGAGCGCCTTGTCGGCGCGGCTGGGGCGCCAGCCGCCTCGGAGGAGCTCGGCGGGGGAAGCGGGCTCGCTGCCCCCGAGGACGCCGGGCGTGGGCTCGCCGCCATAGGCTCGGGTTGTGCCCCCGAGGAGAGCGGCGGATCCAGCGGCGGTCAACAATGTGCGACGGTTGATGGTGGCGGTCATCAGTCACTCCTCATTTCAGTCCGGTGATCGCTATGCCCTTGGTGACGTGGCGCTGGAAGGCCAGGAAGATCACCAGCACCGGGACGACGACCACGACCGCGCCGGCCATCAGCAGGCCGAAGTTCTGCGCGTTCTGGCCGGTCGAGTACAGCGCCAGGGCAACGGGAAGGGTGTACTTGTCCTCGGTCTGGGCGATCACCAGCGGCCACAGGAAGTTGTTCCAGGAGCCGAGGAAGGTGAGGATGCCGAGGGTGGCGAGGGCGGGCCTGGTCAGCGGGAGCATGATCCGGGCGAAGATGCCGAGCTCGCTGCTGCCGTCGACGCGGCCGGCGTCGATCAGGTCGTCGGGGAGTCCGAGGAAGAACTGCCGCATCAGGAACACACCGAACGGCGAGACCAGGAACGGCAGGATCAGGCCGGGGTAGCTGTTGGCCAGCCCGGCGTTGGTGACGAGGACGAACAGCGGGACGAACGTGACCATGCCCGGGATCATCAGCGTCGCCATCACCACGACGAACAACGCGTTGCGGCCTCGGAACTGAAGCTTGGCCAGGGCGTAGCCGATCATCGAGCAGAAGGTCAGATTGCCCGCGGTCACGATCAGCGCGACCAGACCCGAGTTCAGGAAGTACCGCGGGAAGTGCGCCTTGCTGAACAGGGCTTCGTAGTTCTCCGTCGTCGCGTCCGAGGGCAGCCAGGTCGGCGGGACGCGGAGCAGTTCGCCCTGCGTCTTGAAGCTACCGAGCACCATCCACAGGAACGGTGCCGCGACCGCGACCAGGCCGAGGGTTCCGATCAGATAGATCCACCAGGTACGGCGCATCACTTCTCCCTCAGCAGCCGGAACTGGATGAACGTGATCACCGCGATGACCACGAACAACAGGTACGCCATGGACGTCGCGAGACCGTAGTTGCCGAAGCCGAACTGCTGGTACGTGTACATCGACACCGACACCGTGCTGTTCAGCGGACCGCCCTGGGTCATCACGAACGGTTCCTCGAAGAACTGCAGGTAGCCGATCCCCGTGGTCACGCTGGTGAAGAGGATCGTTGGCCTGAGCAACGGAACGATCAGGTACCGGAATCGTTGCCATGAGCCCGCACCGTCGAGCTGACCGGCCTCCTCGACCGACTGCGGGATCCCCTGCAACCCGGCCAGGAAGATGATCATCGCCGACCCGAAGTTCCGCCATACCGCCATGGCGATCAGCGACGGCATCGCCCAGGTCTTCGAGGCCAGCCAGTTCGGCCCGTCGATGCCGAACCAGCCGAGCACGGTGTTCAGCAAACCGGCATCAGGAGCCAGTACGAACCGCCAGATCACCGCGATCGCGACGATCGAGGTCACCACCGGCAGGTAGTAGCCGACCTTGAACAGCGCCTGGAACCGCTTCACTCCACGATCCAGCAGTACGGCGGCGCCCAGCGCGACCACCAGGGTCAACGGCACCCCGATCACCACGAAGTACGCCGTGTTGAACGCCGCCTTGCGGAACGTCTCGTCCTGCAACGCCTTCAGGTAGTTGCCGAACCCGACGCTCTCCACGGAGAACGGCGTCCGCAGATCCCGCTGCTTGATATCGGTGAAACTCATCCCGAGCGACCCGAGCACCGGCCCCGCAGTGAACGCCAGGAACAGCACCACGAACGGCAGCACCAGGATCCAGGCAGCTGCGGTTTGCCTTCGCATCAGCTACCGCCGGTGCCGATCTGACTGGCCTTCGTCTGGATGGCTTTGGCGGTGTCGGCGGGGGACTGGTTGGCCTTGACCATCTTCTCGATCTCGGTGTCGAAGGCGGCGGCGACCTGCTCCCAGTTCACGATCGACGGCGGGGCCTTGGCATCTTCCATCTGCTTGCCGAAGACCGGGAGCAGCGGGTCGTTCGCGATACTCGGGTCCTGCCAGGCGCTCTTCACGGCCGGCAGATCGGTGGACAGCTTGTACCAGGCCGCCTGCGTCTTCTCCTCGGACAGCCACTTGACCAGCTTCCAGGCGCTGTCCTTGTTCTTCGAGTTCTTGAAGACGACGAAGTTCGAGCCGCCGACGAACGACGTCGCGGTCTTGTTCTTCGGCAGCTGGAACACGCCGATGTTCGGCTTCATCGCCTCACCACCGGCCTTGGCCACCGAGCCCGCCATCCACGGTCCGGAGATGAACATCGGCGCCGTACCGTTGACGAACTGCGCCTCGGTCTGGTTCGGCGGCAGGTCGGTGCAGGCGACCTTGTCGGTGAAGAAGCTCTGGAAGTACTGCAAGCCCTCCTGCATCGGCGGCGTATCCAACGTGAACGTCTTCTGGTCGTCGGAGGTGATCTCGGCCCCGGCCGACCACGCGAACGGCATCACCGTCTGCCACGACCCGGTCCCACCTGGCTGCAGGTTGATCCCGCACTTGGATCCGGCCTTGTCCTTCATGGCCTTCGCCATCGCCTTCAGCCCGGCCCAGTCGGTCGGCGGCGTGGTGATTCCGGCCTTCTTCGCCAGGTCCTTGCGGTAGTACACGAGCCGCGTCTCGACGTACCAGGGAACGCCGTACTGGACGTCCTTGACCTTGGTCGTGTCGAGCGCACCCGGGAAGAACGACGAGTTGTCGAAGCCCTGCGGGGTCGGGTCGAGAGCGCCGAGATCGGCGAACTCACCCATCCAGGTGCTGCCGACCATGGCCGCGTCCGGCAGGCTCTGCGCGGTGATCGCGGTGGTGAACTTGTTGTGCGCGGCATCCCAGGGGATCGGGGTGACGGTGACCTTCGCGCCCGGATTGGCCTGCTGGAACTGTTCCATCAGCTTGGGCAGGTTCTCGCCTTCGGTACCCATCGCCCAGATGGTCAGGTCGCCGGTCGCGGGCCCGTCGCTGACGGTCGTGGTCGCCTGACCGCCCGTCGCCGGCGTATCGGTCGACCGGCCGCAGGCGGCCAGCGTCAACGCTAGTGCGCAGCCGATCACCAGTCGGCGGCGGGTGCTGTGGGTGAACATGGTTGTCTCCTCACTCGGTTACCGCATTACTGCTCTTCTGCCCCCGAGGTGCCACAGCTGTCCCGCAGGACAAGCTCCGTGGCGAGTACGTCGTTCCGTGCGCGAGTCCGCTCCCCAGTCACCCGCTCGTGCAACCGCTGCGCCGCCAACTGCCCCAACTCGGCCATCGGCTGCCGTACCGTGCTCAACCCCGGCGACACATACCGAGCCGCCATCACGTCATCCCACCCAGTCACCACAACGTCCTTCGGTACGTCGATCCCGCCGCCTCGCAAGGTGGTCAGCACCGCCAGCCCAAGCTCGTCGTTCGCACACACGAACCCATCGGGTCGCCGCACGCCGCCTGGTCGCCCCACTCCGTCGCGCTTCGCCCTCGTCCGCGCGAGCACGTCTTCGGCGACACCGCGCCCCGCGATCTCGGTCAGCTCGACCCGGATCGGCTCCGGCGCCACCTCGCCCCGCGACTCGTGCGCCTTGGCGAAACCGGCGTACCGCTCGGACACGTCGTACGAGCTGGCCGGATCACCAACGAACACAAGGTTCTTCCGTCCGGCGTCCAGCAATCTCCCGGTGAGTTGCTCGGCACTCGACAGGCTCTCGGTGCGAACGCTGTCGCACCCCGTGACCGGCGGATGCGCAACCAGCACCAGCGGTACGCCGGCCTTGCGCAGCTCCTGGATCGTCGCCACGTCCAGAGCGTTGCCGTGGACAACGATTCCGTCGACCCGCCCGGCCAGATCGCGCACCGTACGGCGCGGATCCGCGTTCCCGTGCGTCACCGTGAGTACGACGCTCTGGCCGTGCTCACCGGCCCATCGCTCGTACCCCATCAGGAGGTCGCCGTAGAACGGACCGCTGAGATCCGGCAGCACGAGTCCATGCGCCTCATGCCGCTGCACCGCAAGACTGCGCGCGGCCCGCAGCGGCACGTAGTTCAGCTCAGCCGCAGCCTGTCCAACGCGAGCCCGCGCCTTCTCCGAAACCGGCCCAGTCCCTTGCAGGACACGCGAAACCGTCGCGATCGACAGCTTCGCGAGAGCCGCGACATCGTAGATCGTCGCGGGCCTGCCGGTCGCCATGGAACCTCCAGTGGAAGCGCTTACACTTTGGTTACCCTGCCGTGGATCGTTCAAACGGTCAAGGGCTGAGAGCGGGTCTGGCAGGATGAATCCGTGACCACTGCGGAACGTAAGGACCGGCTCTTCCTGGTACGCCACGGCGAAACCGAGTGGAGTAAGAACGGCCGCCACACCTCTGTCACCGACCTGCCACTGACTCCCGAGGGTGAGCGCATCGCCACCTCACTCCGGGACCGGCTGGCCGACGAGACCTTCGATCTCGTCCTGACCTCACCGCGCCAACGCGCCCGCCGTACCGCCGAACTGGCAGGCTTCCCCGACGCCGAGGTCGACGACGACCTGGCCGAATGGAACTACGGCGACTACGAAGGCATCACCACCGCCGAGATCCGCAAAACCGTCCCCGGCTGGACAGTCTGGGCTCACCCTGTGCCCAACGGCGAAACTGCCAAGGACGTCTCAACCCGCCTGGACCGCGTCGTGGCCCGCATCGCCGCCACCGACGGCGACACCCTGATCTTCGGCCACTCCCACGCGCTAAGAGCCCTCGCCGCCCGTTGGCTCGAACTCGACGCCACCGAAGGCCGCCACTTCGTCCTCGACACCGCCACCGTCTCTACCCTCGGCTGGGACCGCGGTTCCCCCGCCATCCTGCACTGGAACAGCTAGCCGGTTACGAGCCTGACGAGTTGCTCGACGCGGTCGGTGCGCTGCGCCGGCCTTAGGCGGCGGTCGTGGTTGAGGGTGGCCTGGCCGTGCAGTGCACTCCAGAACACCTCGGTCAGCGTCTCCACGTCCCCGGTCGCGTAGGGCTCGACTCCGGCATATAGCTCACCGAACGTGATCCGCAGAACCTCCGGGCTATCGGCCGTCCCGAACGCCAGATCGGTCCGCCGCGTGAACACGGCCGCATAGACCGCGGGGTGCGCTTCGGCGTACCCGAGATAAGCCTCGGCGAGCCCGCGCAACCCACCCGCCTCGCGACCATCCCGCAGTACGACGGCCAACTCAGCAATCCCGTCGAGTGCCACGGCCGTGACGATCGCCTGCATGTTCTTGAAGTGGCTGTAGAGCACCGGCTGGCTGTACTCGACCGCCTCCGCCAGCCGCCGCGTGGTGACCGCATCCCATCCCTCGGCCTCAGCAAGCTCACGAGCCGCGCGAACGATCAACGCCCCTCGCTCGGCAAGGGCCCGTTCCCGACGATCCTGACTAGGCATGTGCTCACGCTAGCACTGCTAGACAATCTAGCGCTCGCAATGTTAGCGTTGCTAGGAAAGTTAGCACTGCTAGAAACTGGAGAATCCGATGCGCCGCTTCACCACCGTCCTGACCATCCTGATCGGCATCTTCCCGCTCACCTTCGGCACCCGCTTCCTGTTCGACGGAGCCGGCGCCGCCGCAGGCTTCGGCATCACCGCCGCCGCGGGTGGCTTCTTCCCCGTCAAAGGCATCCGCGACATCGCCCTCGGCCTCGTTGTCCTCGCCCTCTTCGCCCTGGGCCAGCGCCGCCCGACCGGCATCATCCTGGCCGTGATCGCGATCGTCCCCATCACCGACGCGATCATCGTCTCCACGCACGGCGGCTCCCTGATCTACGCCCTCCTCGTCCACGCCCTAACCGCCGCCGTCATGCTCGCCGACGCCGCCCTCCTACTCCGCGAGCGCCCCGCCACCCCCGAAACCGCTGCTGCTCCGATGGCCACCGCCACCCCGTGACCGCAGTCGGGGGTGTGGAGGCCCCACGGTGGGCTTGAACAAGAAATGACCTGTGGTCGCCCACCGGTTCTTGTTCAAGCCCCCGCTTGTGGGCTGAGCGTGTAGAGGTCGACGGTGCAGTGGTCTTGGAAGCCTAGTGAGGCGTAGACGGGGTGGCCGGCGTTGGAGGACGTGAGTACGGCGTACTGGGTGTCGGCCTGGGCTAGGGCTTTGTGGGTGAGGGCGGCGCCGATGCCTTGGCGGCGGGCTTCGGGGACGGTCATGACGAAGTAGACGCCGGCTGTGGCGCCGGTGAGGTAGATGGTGATGGTGCCGACGGGGGCGCCGTTGCGGGTGGCGATGTAGTGGCGCCAGGGGTCTTCGTAGCCGAGGGTGCGGTAGATGGATGAGACCCAGCGGGCTTCCTTCTCGCCTTCGCCAAAGCCTTGGGCGAGCGTGTGAGCCCAGGTCGCTAGAGCGGCATCGTCGGTTACGCGCTCAAGACCCAGACCCGGTACGGCGGTTGGGGTGTGGAGGTCGGCGAGCCGGAGGGCCATTCCGGGCTCGCTGCCGTCGGGGGCGAAGCCGGCCGCGGTGAGGTGATTGGTGAGTTCGGGGGAGCGCAGGGACGGGCCGACATGCCACGTGCCTGGTACGCCGTGCCTTCGCAACTCGGCTGCTGATTCGGCGACGACCTGCTCGAGATCACCGCGAGCCGCGACGACTGCGTTGTGATAGTCGAGCGGTGAGCCGCCGATCGTCCACCGGGCTGATGCATCGTCGCGCTGAGAACCACCGCCGGCTGCGCCCATCGCCATCAGTAGCTCGGCCGTGTTGTCCTCGATCGCCTGCGCCAGGTCCATCAAGGCAGTGTCACGCAGTCGCCGTACCGGATGCCACAGGTTTCAGCTGGGCAGGGCGTTCCACTGGTCCAACGTGGAAATCAGCAGGGTGGTGGTGGGGAGGGCGAGGAGTTCGGGGCGGGTGACGAAGCGGGCGTCGTCGGCGTCGTCGCCGGGGGTGAGGGTGCCGGCGACCGGGGTGGCCTCGTAGTCGCGGATGACGTAGAGATTGCCTTGTGGGGCTTCGCGTTCGACCTCGCCGATCAGGCGACCGACCTCGACCGTGAGACCGGTTTCCTCGGCGACTTCGCGGGCCACGGCGGTGGGGTCGTCCTCGCCCGGTTCGACGCGTCCGCCGGGTGGGGCCCACAGGCCGCGGCCGGGGTCGTTGGCGCGGCGGACCACGAGCAGGCGGTGTTGCTCGTCGTACACGAGTGCTCCCACACAGTCGATGCGCTGCGATTCCATGGCCCAGGGTAGGACAACCGGCGGGTTCCGGGGGTGATCACGGATAGCATCTGCAGTGGAACTTGTCCATATCAGGTACGGCGAAGGGATCCCGACCGCTCGTGCGCATCGATCTGCACACCCACTCGAACCGCTCGGACGGCACCGACCCGGTGGACGACCTGATCAGTCACGCCCGGCAGGCCGGGCTCGACGTGATCGCGCTCACCGACCACGACACCGCCGACGGCTGGGTGGAGGGGCGGCAGGCGGCGGAACGGCTCGGGATCGGGTTCGTGCCGGGGATCGAGATCTCCTGCAAGCTCAACGGGATCAGCGTGCACCTGCTCGGGTACCTGCTGGATCCGTCGTCGGCGCAACTGGCCGACGAGCTCCGGACCGTCCGCGACGGCCGCACCGACCGGATCCCGGCGATCGTTGCCCGGCTCAACAGCATCGGCGTCGCGCTGACCGTCGACGAGGTGCTCGCCCAAGCGACCGGTACGCCGTCGGTCGGGCGGCCGCATGTCGCCGACGCACTCGTTGCCAACGGCACCGTCGCGAACCGGACCGAGGCCTTCGACCGGTTCCTCGCCGACGGCCGGGCCGGTCACGTGTCGCACTACGCGATCGAGCCCGGGCACGCGATCGACCTGGTCCGCGCGGCCGGCGGCGTACCGGTGATCGCGCATCCGTGGGGCCGGTCCAGCTACAAGGTGATGACCGAGGACATGATCGCGCAGCTCGTCGACAACCACGGGCTGGCCGGGATCGAGGTCGACCACCAGGACCACTCACCGCAGTCGCGGGCCGTGCTGACCCGGATCGCCGACGACCTCGGCATCATCCGGACCGGCTCGAGCGACCATCACGGGGCCGGCAAGATCGACCACGATCTCGGTGTGAACACGACCGAGCCCGAACAGTTCGAGCGGCTGCTCGAGGTTGCGAAGGCGAATGCGGCGGCGGCAGTCGGCGTACAGGCTCCAGAGGCGTATCTGCCGTGAACGACATCATCAACCTCGGTCTGCTCAGCTCGGTCATCGTCACGCTGTTCGTGATCATGGACCCGCCGGGCACGGTGCCGGTCTTCATCTCGCTGACCGCCGGGCAGTCGCGCGCGGTTCGCAAGCGAGCGGCCTGGCAGGCGGTGCTGGTCGCGTTCGGCGTGATCGTGGTGTTCGCGGCGTTCGGTCAGCAGATCCTGTCTCACCTTGGGATCACGCTGCCTGCTCTGCAGTGTGCGGGCGGTCTGCTGCTTCTGCTGATCGCGTTGCAGTTGCTGACCGATACCGCCGAGGACCCGGTCCAGACCAAGAACGTGAATATCGCCTTCGTCCCCTTGGGTACGCCGTTGCTGGCCGGGCCTGGTGCGATCGTCGCCACCATGGTGTTCGTGCAGCGTGCGGACGGTCGGCTGCCGGACGTGGTCGCGATCTCGGTCGGCATCATCGCGATCCACCTGATCATGTGGCTGACCCTGCGGTTCTCGGGCATCATCATGCGGATCCTGGGGGAGAACGGCGTACTGCTGGTGACCCGGATCGCCGGTCTGCTGCTGAGTGCGATCGCCGTCCAGCTGGTGGCGGACGCGGTGAGTGACTTCATCAAGGCTGGGTGACGTGCTTCCGGATATGCCGACGCGGCTGTTCGTCGCGACCCCGACCAAGCTGATGACGTTCGCGGACTGCAAACGCAAGTACCGCTACACGTACCTCGAGCGGCCGCGTCCGCCGAAGGGTCCGGCGTGGGCGCACAACACGGTCGGCGGCATCGTCCACGAGGTGCTCGCCGACTTCTTCGGTCGCTGGCCGGCCTCCCGCCGTACACCGGACGAGGTCGTCGCCCGGATCCGGGTGGGCTGGCGAGACGAGGGTTTCCGGGACGAGGTCCAGTCGCTGGACTGGCGCGAGCGGGCGACCGAGATGGTCCTCGGGTACCTGCGGGAATCCGACCCGTACTACGAACCACGCGGGGTGGAACGCACTGTCGCATTCACCACCGCGCGTGCGTCGTTGCGCGGTCGAATCGACCGAGTCGACGAGCGGCCGGCGCGTTCCGGTGACGGCACCGAGCTCGTGATCGTCGACTACAAAACCGGCCGCCGACCACTCACCTCGACCGATGCACGCTCGTCCCTCGCCATGGCCCTCTACGTGCTGGGCGCCCGCCGCGTCCTGCACCGCCCCTGCACCCGCGTCGAGCTCCATCACCTCCCCACGAACACGGTCGCCGCCGCCGACCACGACGACGACTCCCTGGCCCGCCACCAACGCCGCGCCGAATCGATCGTCGACGACGCAGCCGCCGCCGAATCCCGCTGGGCCGAAGGCCTCACCCCAGCCGAGGCCGACGAAGCCTTCCCACCCGAACCCTCCCCCCTCTGCGGCTGGTGCGACTTCGCCCGCATCTGCCCCCAAGGCCGCCGAGTAGCCCCACCCCGAGACCCCTGGGCCGGCCTAGAAGACCTCCCACCCACCGAAGCCCTCGACTAACCCCCCGCCCGCTCCTGGCCTGTGCGGTCTCACTCGTGCCTGCGATCTTCCGTCGGACAGGACGTATATGGGTGCTGGGTGTCGGTGCCACGCTTGGCAGCGCGGCCGGGGGCCTTCAGTGGGTGTATACGTCCTGTCGGTCGGGGGATGCCAGCGCGGTGTGCGTGGCGTGCCAGCGGGGCGGGGGAGGGTGAGGCAACGAGTGAGAGGGGTTGCCTGCGATGGGTACCAAGACGGTGAACAAGCTGGCTGTGCCGGGTGCGACGTTGCACTACGAGGTGACGGGATCGGGGCCGGTGCTGCTGCTGATCGCCGGTGGCGGGACCGATGCCGGGATCTTCGACGGGATCGTCGGCCGGCTCGCCGCGGACTACACGGTGGTCGCGTACGACCCGCGCGGTTGCTCACGCAGCCCGTACGACGGTGCTGCGTCGGACGAGCGAGTCGACCAGTCGGCCGAGGACGCGCTGGCCGTCATCGACGCGGTCGGCGGGAGCGAACCGGCGTACGTGTTCGGGAGCAGTTCAGGCGCGATCACCGGCCTCGAACTGATCAGCCGCCACCCCGACCGGGTTCGGCTGCTGGTCGCGCATGAGCCGCCGGCCGTCGAAGTACTGCCGGACGCCGCCGACCACCGAGCGTTCTTCGAGCAGGTCTACGACACCTATCAAACCGATGGAGTCGACGCGGCCGAGGTTCTGTTCAGCCGTGGTCTCGGTGCTGATCAGGACGAGCCGCCCGCGCCGGAGGACATGCTGCCCGAGATCCTGGAGATGTTCGTGCGCTTCCAGGGCAACGCGGCCAACTTCTACCAGCACAAACTGCTGCCCTTCACCCGCTACCAGCCCGACCTGGAAGCCCTGAAGGCAGCCGCCGCGAGCGTCGTCCCCGCCGCCGGTGCCGACTCGATGGAGTACCTCCCGGGCCGCCCGATCCAGCAGATCGCCGAAGACCTCGGCTGGCCCGTCGTCACCTTCCCCGGCGGCCACGCCGGCTACCTGACCCACCCCGAACCCTTCGCCACCCTCCTGGCTCGCGTCCTCGAGTCCGAGTGATCCCCCGGCCGGCCGGAGTCTGAGGGGTCTCCGGCCGGCCGGTCGCTGTCGCCAACGACACGTAGTAGTGGCCCGACACGCCGTGTGGAGGCGGTCGGAAACGATTCCGGCGGGACTACTACGTGTCCTTCCCGACGCAAACCCGGTTGACGGCTGCGCGGCGGGCGTCGTACGGTCGGCACCTTTCCTTTGACAGAACGGCGTGGGTCACCCATGCCTGCCACAGTGGTGTCCGAACCCCCCGGGTCCTGATGGATTCGGGGTAGTTCTGCGTGCTGCTGGGCCTTCGGACACCACCTCGATGTGTGAGAGGAGGTTGCCGTGGGCGTCTATTGGGCGATCGCAGTGCGGTCGTTCCGGCGCTTTGCGACGTACCGGATCGCGACTGTCTCCGGTGCGTTCACCAATTCCGTGTTCGGGTTCATCCTGTGCGGTGTCTATCTGACGTTGTGGCACGAGCGGCCGGGGCTCGGCGGGTACGACGTCAACGATGCGCTGACGTTCGTGTGGCTTCAGCAGGGGCTGCTGCTGCCGATCGGACTGTTCGGTGCCAGTACGACGGTTGAACTCGGCGAGCGGGTTCGCAGCGGCGAGATCGCGGTCGACCTGTACCGGCCGACGCACCTGTTGCTGTGGTGGCTTTCGATGGATCTCGGCCGGGCGATGTTCCAGCTGATCGTGCGTGGCGGGATCCCGTTGCTCGTCGGGGCGCTGGTCTTCGACCTGAAGTTTCCCTCCCGGGCGGAGGCCTGGCTGGCCGTGGCGATCGGGCTGTTGTTCGCGATCCTGGTCAGCTTCGGCATCCGGTACCTGGTCGCGCTCTCGGGCTTCTGGATCGTCGACTCCCGGGGAACCGAGGCGGCCGCGATGCTCGTGTCGCTGTTCTTCTCCGGCGCGGTTCTCCCGCTGGTCGTGTTCCCCGGCTGGTTCGGTGAGTTCGTGCGGGCGACACCGTGGGCGGCGACGCTGCAGGTGCCGATCGACATCTGGCTCGGCCGCAACCCGAGCGGTATCGGCGGCGCGCTGCTCTTCCAGATCGGCTGGATCCTGGTACTGCTCCTGATCGGGCAACTGGTGACCCAGTTGGCGATGCGCAAGGTGGTGATCCAAGGTGGTTGAGCGAATCCTGCAGGCCCCCGGCCAGTACTGGATGCTCGCCGGGATGTGGATCCGATCCACCCTCGCCTACCCGGCGTCGTTCGCGCTGCTGATGGTGACCGGGATCCTGATCACGATCACCGACTTCCTCGCCGTACTGCTGATGTTCAGTCATATCAACGCGTTCGGCGGGTTCTCGCTGGCCGAGATGGCGTTGCTGTACGCAACGTCTTCGCTGACGATGGGGATCGCCGACCTGGTCACCGGCTCGATCGAACGCGTCGGCCGGCGGATCCGGAGCGGTTCGCTGGACGCCTACCTGGTCCGGCCGGTACCAGCCGTCATCCAGACAGCCGCGGACGAGTTCCGCCTCGACAAGGTCGGCCGGGTGCTGCAGGCGTTGGCCGTGCTGGTGATCGCGCTGACCCAGCTCGACGTCGACTGGACCGTTGCCAAAGGCATCATGATGGTTGTCGGCACGATCTCCGGTGCGCTGATCTTCGGCTCGTTCTTCGTGCTGGGCGCGGCATTCCAGTTCGTGGCGATCGATTCCGCCGAACTCTCCAACTCCTTCACGTACGGCGGCCGCACGTTGACGCAGTACCCGTTGTCCGCCTTCGGAAAGGACGTCGTCCGGGCGGTCACGTTCGTCGTACCGCTGGCGTTCGTGAACTTCTATCCGGTGCTCTTCGTGCTGGACAAGCAACCCCCACTGGGGTTGCCCTCCTGGATCGGCCTGCTGTCCCCGCTCGCCGCCGCGGTCATGGTCGCCCTCGCGGCCCTCGGCTGGCGCGCAGGTCTGCGTCGCTATCGCAGTACAGGGAGCTGAACATGCCAGTCATCGAACTCACCGACGTGTCCCGAGCCTTCACGGTCACGTCACGGACAGGATTCCGCCGCACCAGACGCGAGGTCCGCGCCGTCGACGGCCTCTCCTTCACCGTCGAACCCGGCGAGGTCGTCGGCTACATCGGCCCGAACGGCGCCGGCAAATCCACCACCATCAAGATGCTCACCGGCATCCTCGTCCCCAGCGGCGGCACCATCCGCGTAGCCGGCGTCGACCCGTCCCGCCACCGCCTCAAACTGGCCAAACGCATCGGCGTCGTCTTCGGCCAACGCACCACGTTGTGGTGGGACCTTCCCCTCAAGGACTCCTTCGCCGTCCTGCAGAAGATGTACGGCGTCCCGATCGCCCGCCACCGCGAAAACCTCGCCACCTTCGTCGAACTCCTCGACCTCGGCGACCTACTAGACGTCCCCGTCCGTCAACTCTCCCTAGGCCAACGCATGCGTGGCGACATCGCCGCCGCCCTCCTGCACGACCCCGAAATCGTCTACCTCGACGAACCCACCATCGGCCTGGACGTCATCAGCAAGGCCCGCCTCCGCGAATTCCTCGCCCAGGTCAACGCAGAACGCCGTACCACCGTCATCCTCACGACCCACGACCTCGACGACATCGAAGCCCTCTGCACCCGAGTCATGGTCATCGACCACGGCCGCCAAATCTTCGACGGCACCCTCCCCACCCTCCGAGCCAGCCAGTCCGCCCCCAGAACCCTGGTAGTAGACCTGGCCACCTCCCTCCCACCCATCACCATCCCCGGCGCCACCGTCACCAAAGTCGACGGCCCCCGCCAGCACCTGACCTTTCCCCCCACCACCAGCGCCGCCCCCCTGGTAGCCCACCTAGCCGCCACCTACCCCCTAGCCGACCTAACCATCGCCGAACCCACCATCGAATCCATCATCACCCAGCTCTACACCCCCACCCCTGACCTCAGCTGAGATCGGCGATCATCGAAGCAAAGACGACGTCGGCATCCATGGCCTCCTCGTCGTCCAGCCACCCTTGAACCGAGTCGGGCTTCTGTTCCGCGTCGACCAGGCCGACCCCGGCCGCGATCAGCCGCTTGGCCTCGGTGACTCCGATCTCGGCGTACTGGGCAGCCGCGTTCATGAAGTAGTCCTCACGGACTCCTTCGTTGAGGTGGAACTTGCCCGTGTTCCCGACATAGGTCCAGATGTCCTCGTCGACCAGGGCGGCGACCCAGATCTTGCGATCCCCCTGAGTGACCAGATACAGCCGTGTCATCGCGACAATCCGTCCTTTCGCTGCGATTCGGTCGACAACTTCGGGGCCGCACCTTCCGCCTGCGGCGCCGATGACGGCTCACCACGCTGGATGGGGCGAGCGTTCTGCTTACCGTAAACTCTGACCTCGACCTGCACCCCGCCGAGTGTGCGCAACTCGTCGATGCCCGCCGGGTGGCTCATCTGAGCCGACAGTGCGATCGCAGCCTGACGAGCTGCAGATCGTTTGTCTTGCGGCTGCCCGCGGTCGCGTTCGACGGCGTACAGCGGTGTCGTCCGGTGTTTGACATCGATCGATTCGCGAGAGTGGATCTGTACCTCGATGCGCTGCCCCTGCCGCTGGAGGAGTAGGTGCAAGCCCTTGTACCTACTGCCATCCGCGTAGGACTGAATCGCGCCGCCCAGCTTCCAGCCTCGGCGAGTCAGTTCGTCGCAGGCGTGCTCCGCGGCAGGAACGAGCTCGTCGGGGGATCGCGTGACGAGTGTGTACCGCAGGGCGTCGTCGAGTGGTGTCTCGTCGAAGGCAGATCGTGACAGATTCTTCAACTTGCGAGCCAACGACTGCGGAGACTTCACCCGGCTCTCCACCTGGTGCGCGACCACTTCGGAGCCGGCGGCGGCAAGGAACTCGTCGGTGATCGATTGCTCCACGACGGCGACCTGGGCCAGCAGGGTGAGACTCTTGCGGGCCGCGTCGGCGCCGTACTGGGCGGCAATTTCGGCCTTGCTCGGGATCGGATCACCCCAGTCGAGCGGCCGCCGGGCACTGAGCCGGGCATGCAGCTCGGCCGGCTCGGGTAGGTCCTCCAGACCTGATCGCATCG
The DNA here is from genome assembly GCF_039529655.1 of Kribbella yunnanensis. Lineage (NCBI taxonomy): Bacteria > Bacillati > Actinomycetota > Actinomycetes > Propionibacteriales > Kribbellaceae > Kribbella > Kribbella yunnanensis. The sequence goes on from NZ_BAAANF010000010.1 coordinate 300,273, forward strand.
GTCCCCCTGGATGTCGGCGTCCTTCGACGGTAGGGAGGATTTGGGGGGCTGTGGGGTGGGTTTGGGGATCTGTGGATAACTCGGGGTGGTTACGAAGGTGGGGTGGGGGTGACTTGGGGGTGGTGGGGTCGTTGAAAAATGTGGGTTGGGACCCAACCTGAGTGGGACTCGAGGGGTAGAACAGGTATGCCGACGATGACGGGTGAGGCCGTGGTGGTGGTGGTGATGGGGCCGCCGGGGGATGGGCCTGGCTTTGTTGCGTGGGTGCGGCCGCATGTGGGGGCGATGGCTCGGTTGGCGGGGCGGCTGGGGGTGGGGGCGGACCGGGACGACATCGTGCAGGAGGCGTTGGCGCGGGCTTGGGTGAAGCGGGGGCAGTACGACGGGAGCCGCGGTACCGCCTCGGCGTGGTTGCTGGCGATCACCGCGGATCAGGCGCGGAAGGCGGCTCGGCGGGTTCGGCCGGCGGGGGTGCTGGAGGAGCAGGATGTGCCGGGGGTGCGGCCTGATGTGGAGGGCCGGATCGATGTCGGGCAGGCGTTGGGGGAGTTGCCGCCGCGGCAGCGGCTGGCGGTCGACTGTTTCTACTTCGCGGATCTGTCGGTGTCCGACACGGCCGCGGTGATGGGGTGTTCCGAGGGCACCGTGAAGTCCACGTTGTCCGATGCGCGGGCTCGCTTGCGCACGTTGCTGGAGGTCAGGGAATGAAACCGATCGACGAGATCGACGACCTGCTGACGCGGGCCGGTGCGCAGTGGCGGGCCGATGAACCGTCGGCTCCCGAGCCGGATCTGGAGCGGATCACCGGTGCGAGCCGTCGGCCGCAGCGGTGGGTGCCGGTGTTGGCTGCGGCCAGTGTGGTGGCGGTGGCTGCGGTGACGCTGAGCCTGCTCCCCAACGGCGCCCCGGCGACGCCGCAGAGCGGCCCACCAGCACCCGCGACGCCCGAGGCCGTCCAGTCCTTCGCCAACCGGAACGAGCAGACCGGTTCGAACGACGACCTCCTCGTCCGCGACGGCAGCAAGGTGCGAGTCAGCGGTCAGGTCATCGCAGCGCCGAATGTCGCCCCGGTCTTCTGCCCGGACCGCCCGATCCCGACGATCGGCTACCTCCCGGGCAAGGCGCCGGCGCCGACCTGTCCCGACGGGCTCAAGGTCGCGCTGACCGGCGTCAACGTCAACCTTTTGACCGACCTCGAAACCATCCAAGGCGTTCGCACCGGCCGCGCCACGCTCACCGGCATCTGGACCAACCGGACCATTGCCGTGCAGCAGCAGGCCGCGCCCACTCCGCCGCCCAACGTAGTGACCCCGCCGCTCCCGTGCCTGCCGCCGAAGGGTGGCTGGCCGGTCAAGCCGAGCAACCTCGACGACCCGAAGGTCACCCAGTTCCTCGACAAGCACCGTGATCAGGCCTTCGGCCCGGTGATCTACCACCCGTACGGCGAGGGTCGCACCAAGCCTGTGGTGATCTTCGTCGGTGTCGCGCACGGTGATCGCGCGGCGTTCCGGAAGGCGTTCGAGGCGGTCTACGACGGCAACCTCTGTGTGGCCCCGGCCCAGTTGAGTCGCGGTGACGCCGACCAGCTCGCCGGCAAGCTGGCCGGCCTGATGGACCGCGACGACCTCGGCATCACCTCGTCGCACACGGCAATGGACGGTGCCAGCGAGAACGTCCAGCTCCTCGTCTACACGGAGGCGGTGAAGGCGGCGCTGACCCCGATCGGTCTCGGCAAGCTGCGGATCGAGCCGGCGGTTCTCCCCGTGGCGTAGGGCTTCTTCGAGCAGGATCGAAAGGCCGGACGGACCTGTCCTCGCCGTGTCATCGTGTCCGCAAAGACACGAGGGGTGAGGTATGGCGAAAGTGCTGTCCGGACTCGTAGTAGGGGCATCGCTGGTGCTCTCGGCGTTCTTGCCGATCACCAGCGACGCCGCTCCGCAGCCCGTCGAGAAGCCGCGGGCCCAGGCGCCGGCCGAGGTCCTGCCGGCCCGCCCGAACACGGTCCGCAACCCGGTCCGGGAGAACGCCGCCGACCCCTGGATGGTGTTTGCCGACGGCAACTACCACATGCTCTACACGCACGGCGACATCCTCGTCGGCGTATCCGCACCCTCGGTGGCAGGCCTCGCGTCCGCACCTCAACAGACGCTCTGGACGCCGTCGGCCGGTGAGGCGTGCTGCAACCTGTGGGCGCCGGAGATCCACCAGTTCGACGGCAAGTGGTACCTGTACTACACCGCCGACAACGGCAACGACTCCAAGCACCGGATGTTCGTCCTCGAGGCCGATCACCCGATGGGCCCGTACACGTTCAAGGCCAAGCTCGACACCGGCGACTTCCACTCGATCGACGGCAGCGTCATGAAGCTCCCGGACGGCCGCCTGTTCCACCTGTGGTCAAGCGGTCGCGTCAACGGCCAGAACCTGTACATCGCCCCGATGAGCAACCCGTGGACGATCAGTGGCCCACCCGCCCAGCTCACCACCCCGGATCAGCCGTGGGAGCAGAACGGCCGCAAGGTCACCGAGGGCCCGGTCTCGCTGATCCACAACGGCAAGGTCTACATCTACTACTCCGCCAGCGCGTGCGAGTCACCCGACTACTCGCTCGGCGTCCTGGAGCTGACCGGCAGCGATGTCCTCAGCCAATCGTCGTGGACCAAGTCCAGCGGACCGGTCTTCAAGCGCAACGACGCCAGCTGGGTCTTCGGCACCGGTCACCACGGATTCTTCACCTCGCCCGACGGCAAGGAGACCTGGATCGTCTACCACGGCGTGACGAGCTCGAACGGTACGCCGGTCGGCAGTTGCAGCGCGGGTCGCGCCGTACGGGTCGGCAAGGTCACGTACGACGCCGCCGGCAAGCCGCAACTCGGCGTACCGAAGTCTTCGTGGGAGACGATCACCCTGCCGAGCGGTGATCCGGGTGCCGACATTGTGGCCAATGGCACCTACAGGTTGTCGCCGAAGAACAACCCGACCAACCTGCTCGAAGTTGCCAGCTGCTCGACCGCCGATGCGGCGAATGTGCAGGTCTGGACCGCGAACGGCGGTACTTGCCAGCAGTGGAAGATCACCTACAACGGCGACGGTTCGTACAAGCTGCTGGCCGCTCACAGCGGCAAGGCTCTCGATGTGGCCGGCTGTTCGGCCGCCAATCACGCCGACGTGATCCAGTGGCCGTACTGGGGTGGTGACTGCCAGGAGTGGTATCTCGATGCCCTCGGCAACGGGTACTACAAGGTGATCTCGAAGATCGGCGGCAAGACGCTGGACGTGGATGGCTGCTCGACCGCGGCCGGGGCCGACGTCCGGGTGTGGCCGTACTGGCAGGGCGCGTGCCAGCAGTGGAAGCTGGAGAAGATCGGATGAAGCGCTGGGTGGCTTTGATCGCCGCGGCTGCACTCGCTGTCGGCGGGCAGCAGGCGATGGCGAAGGAGACCAAGGCCGAGCAGCAGTTCCCGGATGTGAAGACCAGAACGAAGGGCATCATCCCGCCCGGCGGCGTACTGACGTCGAAGACCGGCGGGAACACGGTCGACGCGGAGACCCGCGAGGCCAAACCGCGGGCAGACGGCCGGTACCACTACGACTCGCCGAAGCTGATCCAGCGGTTGAAGGCGATGAACGTGAACACCTACCTGTTCGGGATCTGGGAGTCGCCGACCGACTGGGACGATCTGCGCAGCGAGTTCGCACCGCTGGCGCGGGCCGCGGGGATCGACGTCTGGCTGGATCTGGTACCGCCGTCGGAGTGCCAGGCCGATCGTCCGGAAGGCCCGTACCTAGAGGGCTACTGCTCGCGCCCGTTCAAACTCGACTTCATCGCGTGGGCGCGGAACATCGCGACGCTCTCGCTGCAGTATCCGAATATCAAGGCCTGGCAGATCGATGACTTCCTGATCGCGCGGAACAGCGACCTGTTCACTGGCCCGTACCTCGCGCAGATCAAGGCGACCCAGGACGCGATCAACCCGAACCTCGGGTTCCTGACCACGATGTACCACTGGGACTACACCGCCGATCACCTCGAGAAACTCGCGCCGTACATCGACGGCGTCCTGTTCCCGTACCTCGGCGGTGCGCAGAGCACCACGGATCCGCGCTTCCTCGCCGCGCAGATGGACGAGCTGCTCGCGAAGTTGAACCCGCTGCACCTCGACCTGATCCTGCTGCTCTACACCGATCGCTTCCTCGATGCGGCGCTGCCGCCAAGCCCCGAGTACGTCGCGGAGTCGCTCAAGGTGGCGATGCCGTACGCCGCTGATGGTCGCATCGGCGGGATCGTTGCCTACGGCGCCCCGGTCAACTACGACCGGCGACCGACGATTGCCTCGAACAACCTTGCCCAGACCGGTGAAGGCCGCTTGAGCTTTGCCCAAGGCATCTATACGACTGCTCCGGCAGGCGGGTTCGCGGAGGCCTATCAACAGGTCACGGTCGATCCGGCGGCCGGCAGCTACAACCTGCGGTTCGCCACGTACGACCAGGTGAGCAGGACGCCGGCCAAGTCCGGCAAGCTGTACAAGGAAGTGCTGGTCGACGACCAGGTGGTGTGGCGATCGGATGTCGCCGACGAGTTCGGCTTCACCTGGGCGCCCGCCTCGGTCGACCTGACTGCCGCGATGCGCGGTAAGACGACCGCGAAGCTGAGTCTCAAGCTCTACGCCCAGGCCCCGGCCAACTTTCCGATCGACGTCGGTTTCGACAGCCTGGTCCCGACCGGCTTCACGATCGCCAACTTCGGTTTCGAGGACGTCAACCCGGCCACCCGGGTCTGGCAGCTCAAGCAGCAGAGCCCGATCATCCACGGCACGATCGACAAGGTCACCCCGCACCAGGCCAAGGACGTGTACGACGTGATTGCGGCCGCGTTCGGCGGTCAGCCGCAGCCCGCCGTACCGACGACGCCGTCGGCCCCGATTCCGCCGGACCTGCCCCGAACAGGAACGACGTACCAGCCGGGTGGGGTTGGCGCGATCCGCAACAGCGCGATGTATGGCAAGGGCCGGCTGAGTCTGTTCGTGCCGGAGCGATCGGCGACCAGCGCGGGTGCCTGCGTCTGGGCCGAGCAGCGAATGGCCGTTGATCCGAACGCGCCGCGGTACGAGATCTCGTGGTGGGACTACGACGCGTACGCTGCCGACCTGCTCGGGTATCACCTGAAGCAGGTGACGATCGTGACGTCGAAGGAGAAGAAGCTGCTCAGCAACCTCGATGCCGCCGAGGCGCCGAAGGTCTGGATGAACGGCCAGGGCAACTGGGGTGCGGTGGACATCGCTCAGTTCGTCCGCGGTGAAACGTCGGTGGTGCTGCAGTTCGCGCTGTGTGAGCAGCAGGGCGTCGGTGACTACATGATCGACGTCGGGTTCGACGAGATCGACGCGGTCGGGCTCACGGTGACGAACGGCGACTTCGAGCAGGGCGCTACCGGCTGGACGATCGTCAGTCCGCACGCGGGTATGAAGGCGCAGGTCCTGACCGCCAGCTGACGATTCCGGACGTGACCATTTGACGGACGTCGTAAGGATATCGATTTCCCGGGTGATGGTGAGACTCTCCTGACGGAGTCTCATCACCGCCGCCCTCCTGAGGAGACAGTCGATGTCCGGACGCTTCCGCCTGCCCGTTGTCGCCGTACTGACCGGGCTGGTCCTGGCCGTTCCCCTCGTCGTGCCGGCCACCGCTGCTCCTGCTGAGGTTGTGGGCAAGGGGGCGGTTGGCTGGGAGACGTTGCGGCAGCTGGACCGGTTGCCGTATCTGTCGTCCGGGACGAGCACCCGCCAGTTCTCCGGGTTTGCGCGGAGCGGTAGCAACAACGACGGGTTCGACGGTGCGGATTCGTGCTTGCGGCAGGTGGCCGCGGGGTGTGTGATCGCCGAGGATCTGGGGCCCGGTCAGATCGACTCGATCTGGTTTACGAGGTTGCGTAATGACGTTCCAGACGTGACTGACACTGGGACGATCGCGATCACGCTGGACGGTACGACGGTGTTGAACCGGTCGCTGAAGGATGTCGCCGATGGTCGAGTCGGTGCGCCGTTCGTGCACCCGTTGGTCGCTAATGCGTCGCAGGCCGGTGGTGGGTTCCAGATCAAGGTGCCGATGGCGTATCGGCAGTCCATGCAGATCGTCGTACAGCGCAACCCGCTCTTCTACCACGTGAACTATCGCCACTTCCCGGACGCGGACGGCGTGACCAGGTTCGACCCGGCCGACCAGGCGAGCGACGTACTGGCGACGTTGCGAGCAGCCGGTACGGCGGATCCGAAGCCGGCCGTTTCCGGGTCGACCACGGCTGGTCAGACTCATCCGGTCGGGGCTGGGCAGGAAGTTGCCTTCGGCACCGTTCAGGGGCCTGGGGCGATCAGTGCGTTGCGGATGCGGTTTGTCGGGGTGACGCCGTCGGACGCCGTACTGGCGGGGTTGCGGTTGCGGATCGCGTTCGACGGCCGCCGTACGGTCGACTCCCCGGTTGGTGAGTTCTTCGGGACCGGATTGGGCGCGTATTCGGTGAAGTCGCTGATGTTCGCTGCCGATCCGGGCGCGGGTGGATGGTTCACGACGTGGTGGCCGATGCCTTATCGGGAGTCGGCCGCGGTCTCGCTGGTGAATTCCACCGGGGCAGCCGTCGGGAACGTCGAGTTGCAGCTGACGAGTGCACCGGACTCAAAGTGGAGCACTGCTCTCCTTCCGGGTGGACCGGCGGCGTATTTCACCGCGTTCTCGCGCAGCGGCAAGACCGCGTGGGGCGACGACTGGGTGGTGGCCGACCAGACCGGCCGCGGCAAGCTTGTCGGGGTCGCGCAGACGATGGCGGGGGTGAATCGCGGGTACCTCGAAGGCGATGAGCGCGTCTACATCGACAGCTCGCTGTCGCCGCAGCAGCATGGCACTGGGACAGAGGACTTCTACGAGGCTGGCTGGTACTTCGCCGGCGGTCGCTATAGCGCGGCCTTCACTGGCAACACTGCGCACGAGGTGGGGAACGCTGGTTGTGCACAGGAGTGTGACGCGGTCTATCGGCTGCTGCTGACCGAGTCGATCTCCTACGACTCCGCACTGCGGTTCGGAATCGAGCACGGGCAGCAGAACGACTGGTTTGCCGACTATGGGTCGACTGCGTTCCTCTACACGCAGCCCACAGTCAGTACTCGCGAGACGGATGCGCTCGATCTGGGTGATGCTGCGGCCCGGACCGCTCATCAGTACGCCGACAGTGGCACCGCGGCGACTCTGAACAGCGTGGCCGAGGGGGACTTCGACTACCTGCCGATCACGGATGAGGTCCGCTCAGGTCAGGGACCGATCACCTTCCGGATGGCGGTCGATTCCGCGAACCGTGGGGTGCTGCTGCGGCGGATCTCGGACCAGGCGCAGAAGTACCAAGAGGCGGCGGTCAGTGTGGACGACGTGCCCGTCGGGACTTGGCGGCAGCCGCTCGGCAACGGGACCATGCGCTGGCTGTCCGACCAGTTCCCGCTGCCTGCCTCGGCGACCGCTGGCAAGAGCAGTGTCAAGGTGACGATCACGCCGGTCGGCACTTGGACTGCAGCCCGCTATCTCACCGCGAGCATCGTCGACCCGTACGTCGCCGGTGGCGGGCTGGCCGCGCCCACCGGGCTGACGGCGACACCTCGTGAACACGCCGTGCTGCTGAACTGGAACCCGGTGCTGGAGGCAACGTCGTACCAGATCTACTCGGCCACCACGGCCGACGTACCGGTGACTCCCGCGAACCTCATCGGGACCGCGCCGACGCCGGGTTTCCTGCACAAGGCGTTGAAGGGTGGCCAGCAACGGTTCTACAAGGTGATCGCGGTCGATGCCTCCGGCAACCTTGGTGTTGCGGCGACCTTGGCTGCGGCGGCGAAGATCGCGACGGTGTCCGATGTTGATGCCGATGGCAAGGATGACATCGTGACGTTCCTGCGGGGAGATGCGGCTGATGTGTACGTCGCGAAGTCGACCGGCGCCAAGTTCGGCGAGGGCAAGCTGTGGCACTCATCCTTTGCTATTGGCAACGAGATCCCAGCTACCGGTGACTTCAATGGGGACGGTCGCTCAGACATCATCACCTTCACTCGCGGAGCTGCAGCGGATGTCTGGGTCTCGTTGTCGAACGGCGTCGACGGGTACCTCCCGGCCACCAAGTGGCACGACCACTTCGCGCTTGACGGCGAGGTGCCGATGGTCGGTGACTTCAACGGCGACGGCAAGGACGACATCGTCACCTTCACCCGCGGTACCACCCACGACGCCTACGTCTCGCTCTCCGACGGCAACCGTTTCGTCCAAGACAGTTGGCTCTGGCACGGCGACTTCGGCTGGCCCGGCGAACTCCTCGACATCGGCGACTTCGACGGCGACGGCCGCGACGACATCGTCACCTTCACCCGCGGCACAACAGCCAGCGTCTTCGTAGCCCTCTCCGACGGCAAATCCTTCCTAGGCACCACCTGGAAATGGCACGCCCACTTCGCCATCAACACCGAAACCCCCGACGTAGGCGACTACAACGGCGACGGCCGCGACGACATAGCCACCTTCGCCGCCGGCACCTCAGGAGACGTCTACGTAGCCACCTCAACCGGCACGGCGTTCACCGGCGACGGCAACCTCTGGCACAGCTTCTTCGCCCCCACCCCCGAGATCCCAGGCTCCGGCGACTTCACCGGTGACGGCCGCTCCGACATCATCACCTTCACCAGAGGCGCCGCCGGCGACGTCTACGTAGCCCCCTCCAACGGCCAGGCCTTCACCCCCGACCCCCAAGCCCCCCTCTGGCACGACTACTTCGCCCCCAACACCGAATGGCCCGCCCCGTCCGCCCTGCGCCCCTAGACGGCGTTGTTGAACCGGTCCCGGTCGTGGAAGAAGTCGACGAGGAGGCGGGCGGTGGTGGCTGGTTGTTCGATGGCGGGGGAGTGGCCGGCGTCGGGGACCATTTCGGGCTGGATGCCGAGGCGCTCGGCCACCTCGTTCTGGATGGGGAGCGGCCAGCCGTCGTCGGTTTCGCCGTACACGACCTGCGTGCGAACACCCGCCTTCGCCAACCGGTCGGTCTTGTCCACGGCATTAGTCAGGTGCCGGGTGACCGCGGCCAGTCCGACCGGGGAGTTGCTGATGAAGCGTTTGCGGAGGAAAGCGGCGATCTCCTCGGGCGGTTCGAGGTACCCGGGGTTCTTGGCGTCGTGTTCCAGCTTCAGGTCGTAGACCTGCTCGATCGGGAGGTTGTCTAGCCCGAAGGCGAGCATCTGGAGACCCTGCAGTGTCTGCTCATCGGTGAAACCAGACGGCCCAGTGCAGAGCAGCGTCAACGTCGAGAACACCGACGCGTCAGTCAGCACCGCCTCCCGCGCAACCAGGCCGCCGAATGAGTGCCCAACCAGCTGGCTGTAGCCGCCGAGTGCGACGCTCATCGCCACCACGTCCGCGCCCAGCGCCTCCAGCGTGTACGCCGAGGGGGCGGCCGGCCCCGCGGTGTCGAACTGACCCCGCTGGTCCACGCCCACCGCGATCCACCCGTAGCGCGCCAGGTGGTGGAGTAGCGGAGTGAAGTCCTCCTTGCTGCCCGTCCACCCCGGAACGAGCAGTACCGTGCCGAGCGGCGTACCGATCTCCGGCACTGCCCTCAGGGTCGCGAAGGATCCGCGGTCGGTCTCCAGCGTCGCTGGGTGAACCCCATCCGGCAGCGTCATCGTTCGTGGCGTACTCACAAGTAAAGAGAGTAGCGGCTCAGTCGGTCCGCACCAGTTTGGCCGTTGCCACGGCGAGTACGGCGATGATCGCGGCACTCATCAACACAGCCAGCTGCACGCCACCCGTGTAGGCGTCCCGGGCACTCGCCAGCAACTCCTGGGCGGCCGGACCGGGCAGACTCTCCGCCGCCGCGATCGCACCGCCCAGAGTGTCCCGAGCAGACTCCGCTGCGCCACCCGGCACCGTCACACCAGCCCGGTACGCCGCTGTGACCAGGCTGCCGCCAATAGCGATCCCCAGTGCCATTCCGAGCTCGGTCCCGGTCTCACCCATGCCCGACGCGACTCCGGCTCGTTCCGGCGGCGCACTGCTCACCACTACGTCGTACGTGAGCGCAAGGACGACCTGGATACCCAGGCTGACCACCGCCAAGCCGATGACCACCGGTAGCCGACCAGCGGTCGCCATCAACGCCAGTCCGGGTACGGCGACGACGAAGCCGACTGTCATCGCCGTACCAGCGCGCAGGTGGCGGACAGCCCACGGCGCGGCCAGTGTCCCGACGATGCCGGTCACCATCATCGGCAGCATCCAGAGTCCGGCCTCGAGCGGTGACATGCCCAGCACCAGCTGGAAGTACTGCACAGTCAGGAACTGCAGCGCGGCCAGCACATACAGACCGAAGGTCTGCGCACCAAGCGACGCACTGAACGCAGCCCGCCGGAACAGCCGCAGATCGACCAGTGGCTCGCTCAAACGGAGCTGGCGGCGTCCGAACACCCAACCGAGCGCGATACCGACCAGCGCCACCACCAGCGTGGTCAGATGCAGCTCACCCTTCGCAGTCTCCTTGATGGCGTAGACAACCGCCACGATCGCGCCCGTAGACAGCACAACGCTCAGCAGATCGATCCGGCCAGCCTTCGGGTTGCGGAACTCGGGCAGTAGCAGCGGCGCGGCGATCAGCAGCAGCACCAGCGGCGGTACGCCGATCAGGAACACCGAACCCCACCAGAAGTGGTCCAGCAGCACGCCGCCGATCAGCGGACCGGCCATGCCGCCGAGCATGAAGTTCGTCATCCAGATCGCGATCGCCAGCCGCCGCTGATCCGGGTCCTGGAACATGTTGCTCAGCAAGGAAAGTGTCGACGGCATCAGCGTCGCCCCGGCCAGCCCCAGCAGCGCACGGGCAGCGATCAGCAGCTCCGGACTGGTCGCGAACGCAGCCAGCACCGACGCCCCCAGGAACCCGGCCGCACCGATCATCAACAGCCGACGCCGACCGATCCGGTCACCGACTGTGCCCATCGTGACGAGCAGACCGGCGACCACGAACCCGTACACGTCAACAATCCACAGCAGCTGCGAGGAACTGGGGGAGAGGTCCGTGCTCAGCACAGGCGCGGCCAAGTGCAGCACCGTCGCGTCCAAGCCGAGCAGGATGGTCGGCAGGGCCAGGACGGCCAGGCCGAGCCATTCGCGCCGGCCGGCCCGCGCCGGAGCAGTCGTCGGGGAGATCGTCGATTCGCTCATGTCGGCCATGCTGGGAGTTAAAGTCCCCTTGAGGTCAAGAGCGGGGCGTGACGGACGGGACACGGACTGATGCAACCGGTCGTTCCGCCGTGCGGCACAATGGCCGCGTGCCTCCTCGCACTCTCGCGGTTGCCAACCAGAAAGGCGGCGTGGCCAAGACGACCACCGTCGCCACACTCGGTGCTGCCCTGAGCGAACTCGGCCAGCGCGTGCTGCTCGTCGATCTCGATCCGCAGGCCTGCCTGACCTTCTCGATCGGCATCGACCCCGAGGACCTGGACAAGTCGATCCACCACGTACTGCTCGGCGGAGTGCAGGCGGGCGACGTGCTGATCGAGTTCGACGAAGGCCCGGACCTACTCCCCGCGACCATCGAGCTCGCCACCGCAGAGGTGCAACTGGCCCGCGAGACCGGCCCCGAGCAAGTGCTCCGAACCGCCTTGCGATCCGTGCGCCCGGCGTACGACTGGATCATCGTCGACTGCCCACCCACCCTCGGCCTGCTCACCGTGAACGGGTTGTCCGCGGCAACCGACGTACTGATCCCCTTACAGTGCGAGACATTGGCACATCGTGGCGTCGGGCAACTACTAGACACCGTGCATGACGTCCAGCACCTCACCAACCCCAGCCTGCGGGTGCTCGGCGTCCTACCAACCCTGTACGACGGCCGCACCACCCACGCCCGCGCTGTCCTCGAGACAATCGCCGAGGCCTACTCGCTCGACGTCCTCGCCCCAGCAATCCCGAAGTCCATCCGCTTCGCCGAAGCCCCCGCAGTAGGCGAAACCATCCTCACCACCGCCCCAACGTCCCCCGGCGCCAAGGCCTACCGAACCCTAGCCACCACCCTCCTCTAAC